>DAIQND010000117.1:0-7795 GCA_036788555.1 Solirubrobacteraceae bacterium
CCTCGCGAGCGGTCCGTACCGGGCGCGCGCGATCTCGGCCATCGAACAGCTGCGGCGGCGGCTGCCCGGTCTGTTGTCGCAAGCCGGGCTGTCGCACGTGACGGCGGAGGTGGGCGGCGACACCGCGATCTCGGCCGATCTGGTGAGCGGCACGCTGACGTCGCTCGAGCGCGTGATCCCCATGGTGCTCGGCGCGGTGTTCGTGGTGATCGCGATGTTCCTGCGGGCGATGGTGGCGCCGCTCTATTTGGTGTTCACGAGCCTGCTCGCGACAGCCGCGTCCCTCGGGCTCACCGTATATGTGCTGCAGCTGTGGATCGGCTACGGCCAGATCGCCTACTACGTGCTGTTCACGGTCGCGGTACTGCTGATCTCGCTGGGGTCTGACTACAACGTGTTTGCGGTCGGGCGAATCTGGCTGGAGGCACGGACCCAGCCGCTGGGCAAGGCCGTGGAGCTCGGCGCCACCCGGGCGGCGCGGCCGATCAACACAGCCGGGCTCGTGCTCGCGAGCTCGTTCGGGTTGCTGGCGATCGTGCCGCTCAGCCCGTTTGCCCAGATCGCGTTCGGGATGGCGGTCGGGCTGCTGATCGACACGTTCGTCGTGCGGACGATCCTCGTACCGGCACTGATGATGCTGGTCGGACCGCGCAGCGCATGGCCCAGCCACCGGCTGCGGCCGGCGCCGGTGACGCCGGCCGCGGTCAGCGGCGAGGGAGGGAGCGACGAGCTGGCGGCCTAGCCGTGGCCGTTGCGGCGCGCCATCGTCGCGCCGGCGCCGGCGACCGCCGCGCCGACTCCGGCCAGCACCATGCCGCGGTGCTTGGAGAGCTCGTACTGCGGGCTCATGTCGTGCGCCTTCTGATCGAACGGGCCGTGCGAACCCCGGTCCTCGTCCACCGGCTCGAACAGGTTGTCGTGACCCTGCGGGTCAAGCGGCGTGTCGGTCATCTGCGACTTGTAACCGGACTTGGCCAGGTAGCGGTCGAGCAGCCACGGCGCAACCCGCTCCCCGAGGATGTTCATCACCGTTGGGATGCCGACGTAGATCTGGCGCCGCTTGTGGTGGGCGGCATGATGCACTGCGTCGGCGGCGATCTCCGGCTGGTAGATCGGCGGCACCGGCGTCGTCTGCTTGGGCAGCTTGGTTCGTCCCCAGGTGAACTGGGTGGTGTTCAGCCCCGGCAGCTGGATCATCGACACCTGCACCTTTGACTTGTGGTGCAGCAGCTCGGTGATGACGCTCTCGGTGAAGTTCTTGCATGCTGCCTTGGCACCGCAGTAGGGCGACTGGAGCGGAATCCCGCGGTAGGACATCGCGGAGCAGACCTGGACGAGCGAGCCTCGGTCGCGGGGGACCATTCGCTTGAGCGCGGCCCGCGTGCCCCACACCATGCCCAGGTACGTCACGTCCGTGGCGCGCTTGTACTCCTCAGGCTCGATGTCCAGGAACTCAGCGTAGACGGTGACCATCGCCACGTTGACCCAGACATCGATTGGGCCAAACGCGTCCTCCACCGAGGCGGCAGCCGCCTCGACCTGGTCGTACTCGGCCACATCGACCGGCAGCACTAGCGCCGTACCGCCGGCCTGCTCGACCTCGCGCGCCGCGCCCTCGAGGCCCTTGCGGCCACGGGCCAGCAGCGCGACCTTGGCCCCATCGGCGCCGAACTTCCGCGCTGCGGCGCGACCCACGCCACCGGACGCACCGGTGACGACAACGACTTCGCCTTCTTTAGGCATTTCGCTCCTTTCGGAATTAGCACCCACTTCGCTACCCGGCTGGGTGACCCGCCACGCGGGCCGCCCCCCAGATGTCCGGGGGGTTACGGCGCCCGCCTGGATCAACCGCCTTGTGGGTATGGCCCCGATATGCCTGAGCTCAAATCTTCCGCAGCAGACCGAACCAAAGCGGTGCAAACCGAGTCCCGACGAATCGACGGCTACCTGCCGATCGAGGACTACGCGGCGATCGGCGACGGCCGGACGCTGGCCCTGGTCGGCGTGGACGGCTCGATCGATTGGATGTGCGTCCCCGAGCTGGATTCGCCAAGCGTCTTCGGCGCCCTGCTCGACCCTGCCGAAGGCGGCAGCTTCTCGCTCGCCCCCGCGGCTCCGTTCGAGGCCACCCGCGCCTATCTCGACCAGACGAACGTCCTGCAGACCGAGTTCACGACCGCCGAGGGAACCGTCCGGGTGACCGAGGCGGTGACGCTCGACACCGCCCAGAGCGCTCCCTGGCGGGAGCTGGTCCGCCGCGTCGAGGGCGTCTCAGGGACGGTTGCGATGGAGTGGCGTCTTCGCCCTCGCTTCCATTACGGCCAGGAGTCGCGCGAGCCGGTCCGCAAGCTCGACGACTTCGTCTACCGCTACGGCCAGCTCCAGCTCGGCTTCAGCTGCTGGGACGCCGGCGAGCCGAAGATCTCTCGCGACGCGCTCGGCGGCGAGTTCGAGATCGCCGCCGGCCAGCAGGCGCTGCTGGCGCTGGTGGCCAGTGACGACGTCGCCCTGCCCAGCCCTCGCCGGGAGGACCTGGAGCGACGGCTGGCCTCGACGATCGAGCTGTGGCGCGAATGGGTGCGGCGCACCAGCTACGACGGACCCTGGAAGGCGGCGGTGGAGCGCAGCCTGCTCGCGATCCGGCTGCTGGCGGACGGGCGCACCGGCGCGATCGCCGCGGCCGGCACGACCTCGCTGCCCGAGGTGATCGGCAAGAAGCGCAACTACGACTATCGCTTCGGCTGGGTGCGTGACCTGTCGTTCACCGTCGACGCGCTGCTCCGTGTCGGTATGGAGGAGCTCTCGCATGCGTCGGTCGGATGGCTGCTGCAGTCCGTGGGAAATACCCACCCGCGCGTCGATCCCGTGTACGCGCTGACGGGGGAGGTCGTGCGCTCGCAGACCCAGCTGCCGCTCCCGGGCTACCGGGGAACATCGCCTGTCCATCTCGGCAATCAGGCCGGAAGTCAGCTTCAGCTCGGAGGGTTCGGCGACCTGCTGGAGACCGTCTTTCGCTACGTCAACAGCGGGCACGTGCTCGCACCCGCCACCGGCGAGCGGATCGCCGACTCAGCGGATCTGCTGCTCGCGATCTGGCGCAACCAGGACGCCGGGCTCTGGGAGCTGGGCGACTACGCCCAGTACGCGACCTCCAAGATCAGCTGCTGGACCGCCTTTGAGCGGGTTCTGAGCCTGGTCGACGAAGGTCAGGTCCCGGCACGGAACGTGGCCCGGTGGCGGGCCGCGCGCGACCAGATCCGTGAGTTCACCGAAACCCACCTGTGGTCGGAGTCGCGTGGCAGCTACGTGATGAAGGCCGGTAGCGAGATGCTGGATTGCGGCGTGCTCCTGGCCGCACGGCGCAACTACACCGATCCCGAGGGTCCGCGCATGAACGGGACGATCGATGCGATCCGCTCGGAGCTGCACGCCGAGGGTCCCCTGTTCTACCGCTACAGCGGCATGCAGGATCAGGAGAACGCGTTCCTGGCCTGCTCGTTCTGGATGGTGGAGGCGCTGGCGCTGGCCGGGCGCAAGGACCAGGCGGCCGAGATCATGGAGGGGATCGTCTCGCTGAGCAGCGACGTCGGCCTCTACACCGAGGAGATGGAGCCCGGCTCACATGCGCTGCGCGGCAACTTCCCCCAGGCGCTCACCCACCTGGCGCTGATCAGCGCGGCGGCCCTGTTCGAGGAGCCGGACCAGCAGGTGCGGCGGTAGCGCTCCTGCCCTACCGGCGCTGATGGCGACACCGGCCGAGATCGTCAGCCATCCGGTCGCCACCACCGTCCGGCGGGTGCAGCGGTTGGGGGGCGGCCCGGCGCGCTCGCGGGTCGTGCTGCTGCTCGCCCTGGTGCTGGCGCTGGACAGCGCCGACGTGGCCACGATCGGCGCCGTGTCAAGCAAGCTGGAGACGGCGCTTCACATCTCCAACCTCCAGCTCGGGCTGCTGGCGGCGCTGCCCTCGGCGATCATCGCGCTGGCGACGATTCCGGTCGGGCTGCTCACCGACCGGGTTCGCCGCCTGCCCCTGCTGACGATCGGGATCGTCGTCTGGAGCGTCGCCCAGGCGGCAAGCGGAGCCTCGCAGTCCTACATGATGCTGCTGCTGCTGCGCCTGGCGCTGGGCGTGGGCAGCACCCCGACCGGTCCCACGCTGTCCTCGCTGGTCGGCGACTACATCCCGGCGCGCGACCGCGGCTATGTCTGGGGGCTGATCCTGACCGGCGAGCTCCTGGGAGCCGGATTCGGGTTTCTGGTCAGCGGCGAGCTGGCCTCGCTGGAGTCATGGCGGTGGTCGTTCTACGTGCTGGCTCTACCCAGCTTCCTGGTCGCGCTCGCGGTCCGGCGCTGGCTGCCCGAGCCAGCGCGCGGGGGCGCCAGCCGGATCGAAGCCGGGGACGAGAGGATAGTCGCCGCCGAGGAAGCCTCCGCCGGGGCGGCGGCGGCGCAGGACGAGGGCGAGTTTGACGAGAGCGAGGCTCAGGAACAGGTGGAGGAGGAGCGCGTGCCGGCGGACCCCGACCTTGTCCTGCACCGCGACCCCACGGGGATGAGCGTGTGGCGGGCGAGCGTGTACGTCCTGAGGATCCGCACCAACCTGGTGCTCATCTTCGCTTCGGCGCTCGGCTACTTCTATTTCGCCGGGGTCGAGACGTTCGCGGTGGTGCTCGTCCGCGGGCAGTACAAGCTGTCGAACAGCACCGCCGTCCTGGTGGTGGCGGGGATCGGCCTCGGCGCGCTGGCCGGGGTGATGGCCGGCGGGTGGCTGGCCGACTGGCTGCTGCACCGCGGCAGGTTGAACAGCCGGATCCTGATCGCCGGCGTGGGCTTCATCGGCGCCGCCGTGTTCTTCGCGCCGGCGATTCTCAGCTACACCCTTGTGTTCTCGCTGCCGATGTTCGTGGTGGCGGGAACGTTCTTTGCGGCGCGGAACCCATCGCTGGATGCCGCGCGGCTCGACATCATGCACCACCGTCTGTGGGGACGCGCGGAAGCCGTGCGGACATTGCTGCGCAGGGCGGCGGTGGCGGCCGCGCCGGTGGCGTTCGGGGCGCTGGCCGACAGCATCGCCCACGGCGGTCCGCGCGTCAGCGGCGCCCATGGTTTCGGCGCCAACGCCAGCGCCTACGGGCTGCACCTCACCTTCCTGGTGTTCCTGGTGACACTGGCGGCGGGCGGAGTGTTGACCCTGTTCGCGCTGCGGACCTACGCCTCGGATGTGTCAACTGCGGTCGCCTCCGAACAGGCGACCTCTGAAACCGGCCGCTCAGCGGAGCGCTCCCGGATCCACCGGACAGGGACAGGGTAGTCAGAGAGCGGACCATCCATCGCCACGGCGCGAATGGCGCGAACGGCATCGGGTACGCGTCAGGTGTGTCCAACGTCCTCTGAGGTTGCCGCCGATGGCGCTCGCGCCTGTCACCGATACCGTCCGCCCGCACCAGCAGATCCCGCGCCAGGCCCGTTTCCGGCTGCTAGAGCTCGACCCGGAGCTCGGCCAGGGGATCGACCGCGAGCGGTGGCGGCCGGCGGTGAGCGCCGCGACGGCTCCGGTGTTCCGTCACGACTGCGGACCCTGGCGGTTCTTCCCCCAGCCCGACCAGGGCTCGGTCGGGATCCTGGTCCTGGACGGATTGATCGTGGTCCGGCTCGAGCTGGAGGGCCGCGGCCACCTCGAGGTGCTCGGCCCGGGTGACGTGATCAGCCCCTGGGTGGCGATGGGCCCCGAGCTCTCGCACCCGAGCGTGGTTACCGCGCAGGTCCTCTCCGAGTTGCGGATCGCGCTTCTTGACCGCGAATTCGTCATGCGCACCGCCCGCTGGCCGGAGATCACCGGCGGGCTGTTCCAGCGCATGATCGTCCGCTCACGGCGGTTGAGCCTGCAGTCCGCGATCAACTCGCTGCCGCGGATCGAAGACCGCGTGGAGATGACCCTGTGGCAGCTGGCCTACCGGTTCGGAAAGGTGACACCGGCCGGCTGCCGGCTCCGGCTGCGGTTGACGCACGCGCAGCTCGCCGAGATGGTGGCGGCCCAGCGGCCATCCGTGAGCGTTGCCCTGGCCCGGCTGGCGGCGGGCGGCCGGCTCGAGCGCTCGGCCAGAGACGAGTGGCTGCTTCGCGGCTCGGCTCCAAGCGAGCTCGGGGCACTGAACGAGC
The DNA here is from genome assembly GCA_036788555.1 of Solirubrobacteraceae bacterium. GTDB lineage: Bacteria > Actinomycetota > Thermoleophilia > Solirubrobacterales > Solirubrobacteraceae > Palsa-465. The sequence continues at coordinate 6,160 of DAIQND010000117.1, forward strand.
GCAGCGAGGTGGGCATCAGGGGGGAGAGGGAGGAGCAAGCCGCCCGCCATCGGTGCGCGCTTACGCCCAGCGGTCGGTGGGCGGCACGTCGCCCAGATGGACCCGCTGGCGCCGATACGGGCATTTGACCGGGGCTTCTTCTCGATCTTCCCGCTGCTGTTGCTGTTCGTGAGGATCCTGGCCTTCGTCCTGCACGGTGATTCCAGCGCGCAGCACTCGATCGAGCAATCCGTTCTCAAGCAGGCACCGCAAGCGGCGGATTTGGCGGCGTGCTGCTGACCGTGGCCGGATCGTCGTGTCGAGCGCTCGGTCGACCGCGCCTACGGCCCGCCCGCCGGATCGACCGAAAACGACAGAGCGACCTCGCCCGCCGGCGGCGCCGCCGGCACGTGGCCCGGCGTGGGCCCACCGAGGACGGTGCGCCGCAGGTCGGGGTCGAGCTCGACGTGGACGTACATGCTGGCGAGGTCAAACGTGTCGATCGCGTGACCGCGCTCGCGGAGCTTGGCGGCCAGCTCGGCACTGTCCTTGTTGGTCATCTCGGCGACCTGCTGCTCCAGCGTGGGCAGGTGAACCGCCTTCTCGAGGAACACGCCGCGGTTGCTGACCTCGATCACCTCCGCCTGTCCGTCGTCCCCGACCAGCAGCCTGACGTCGAGGCGCACGATCACCGCCTCGCCGCGCTCGTACTCCGACACCCACCGCCCCCAGGAGGAGTCACCCGCGGCCGCCTCGCGCCGAGCGCGCTCAAGCGTGGGCGCGGGGTGGTCGAGACTGGCGGTGAGCTCAACGACAAGCATCTGGACCGGCCTTACCCCGCGCCCGCGCCGCGTAGTCGTGGCGCCGTCAGTGCAAATACCGCCTGACAGCCATCAGCCCGTCTTGGCGTCGGCGTCGGGGCGGAACGGGTCGAAGCGCACGAGCGCGAACAGCCGCCTCACCGGGTGCGAGACGTCGGGTTCGATCTGGAAGCGCCACTCGTCCGTTCGCGCGTCGGCGACCGCTCGGATCAGCAGGTGCAGCCCTGTGCTGTCGATGAACTCCAGCTTGGAGAGGTCGAGCCGGACCGGGCGGCGCTTGGCGCGCAGCCGGGTCAGGCGGTCCTCGAGCGCCCGCGTCGAAACCAGGTCCAGCTCGCCGTGCAGGCTCAGCCGCAGTCCGTCCGCGGTCTCACTCTCCGCGATCTCAAAGTAGGGATGGGTCATCCGCGCCCCTATCGTCCGTATCCAGGTAGATCATCGCACCCCACGGCCCGGCAAGCCATCACGGCGATTGGGTAGGCAGCCGGATGCTGGGTAGAACCATGCAATGGCCGGCGAACCGATGTGTCTCGAGGTGCCCTGCGACAACCTCGCCCCGGTCGTCGTGCGTCGGCACCTGGCCAGCCTCCCCGCGCTCGGCTGGCTGCTCGGGGACGCGATGCTCGTGGCAACCGAGCTGGTGACCAACGCGGTCCGGCACTCGCGGTGCCACGGCGACGACGTCTTGGTGGTGTCGCTATCGCTGGAGAGCACGCGGGCGCGGGTGTCGGTACGGGACCCCGGAAGGTCAGGAGACGCGGCCCGTGTCGGCGATCTCGGCGATTGGAGCGCCGGGCTCGGCCTGCGGATCGTCGAGGAGCTGACGGTTCGGTGGG
>DAIQND010000118.1:0-7754 GCA_036788555.1 Solirubrobacteraceae bacterium
GAGCCGCAGATCCGGAAGGTGTGGAGCGAATTCTTCTCCAGCAGCACCCCGCCGTCGACGAAGGTGACGCTGCTGCAGAACGGTACGCAGTTCAGCTCCGTGATCCAGGCTCAATCCAAGTCGCCGCTGGCCGCCCACACCTCGGCGCAGGTCAGCGAGGTCACCCTGACCGGACCCAGCACCGCCACCGTCACCTATACGATCCTGCTCGCCGGAAAGCCAGCGCTGAAGAATGAGAAGGGGATGGCGGTGAAGACAAACGGAACGTGGCAGGTCGGCGACCAGAGCTTCTGCGCGCTGCTCAAGCTCCAGGGGACCACACCGCCGGGCTGTCCGAAGGCATAGGTCCAGGATGCAGCGGCGCGCGCTGGGAAGCGTCTGCGCAGTCCTGTTCCTGACCTTCCTCGACAACACCGTCATCAGCGTCGCGCTGCCGAATATCCAGACGTCCCTGTCGTCTGGGATTCAGCAGCTTCAGTGGATCGTCGACGGCTACATGCTGGCTTTCGCCGCGCTGATGCTGACCGGAGGGACGCTCGGAGACCTATTCGGGCGCAAGCGGGTGATGCTTGGCGGGGTCGCGCTGTTCTGTATCGGCTCGGTGATCGCCGCGCTGGCATCGACCAATGGGATGCTGATCGCGGGCCGCGTGCTGATGGGGGTCGGGGCTGCCGCCTCGGAGCCCGGAACTCTCTCGGTGATCCGCCACGTCTTCCCCGACTCCGGAGCACGGGCTCGGGCGCTCGCCGCCTGGGCGGCGGTGTCCGGCGCGGCGCTCGCCGTCGGACCGATCGTCGCCGGGCTGATAATCGCGGTCGCCAGCTGGCGGGAGGTGTTCTGGTTCAACCTGGGCTTCGGCGTACTGGCTTTCATCGCGGCCGCGCTCACCGTCCCCGAGAGCGCTGATCCCGAGGGCCGACGGTTCGACCTGCCGGGAACGATGCTGGGGGCGGCGGCGCTGGCGATCGCCACGTTCGCGATCATCGAAGGCGAGACGGTCGGCTACTTGGTGTGGTGGGTCGACCTGCTGTTCGTGCTGGCGCTGGGGACCGCCGTGGCCTTCGTTGCCTTCGAGCGGCGGGCAGCAGATCCAATGCTGAAGCTCGAGTTCTTCCGCGACCGGTCGTTCAGCACCGCGAACCTCGCCGCGTTTGTCGCCAACTGGGGGGTGATCGCGGTGTTCTTCTTCATCTCGTTCTATCTCCAGCTGATCGCGAACACGCCTCCGGCGCAGATAGCGCTGCAGTTTGCCGGGATGGCCGGGGCGATGTGGATTGCCGCCGCGCTCGCATCGGTGTGGATCCCCAGCTCGGGCACGGCCGCGCCGCTGTCCGCGGGCTGTCTGCTCGGCGGCGTGGGAATCCTGCTGGTCGACGCGTTCCTGAACCCAAACGTGGGAATCGGGACGCTCGGCTGGACGCTGGCGATCGTCGGGTTCGGGTTCGGGCTGGCCTTCACGGCGATGACCTCGGCTGTGCTGAACGCCGTACCCCCCGAACGCTCGGGGATGGCGGCCTCGACCGTCAACACCAGCCGCGAGCTGGGGGGTGTCTTTGGCGCGGCGATCCTCGGCTCGATCCTGAGCTCGCAGATCACCGGCAGCCTCGCCCACAAGCTGGTGGCGCTGGGGATCCCCGCCGACTTCCGCGCTGTCGTAATCCAGGCGGTAACCCACGGCGGGGTCCCGAAGAGCGCCTGCGGCGTCTCCTCGGGCGCGGCCGGAGGAGCCGGCGCGGCGGCATGCGGCCACGCCAAGCTGGTCAACGAGGTGATCCATGCCGCCGAGGACGCGTTCGCGGGAGGGCTGCACGTACTGCTCGTCATCGCCGCGGCGCTGCTGCTGGCCGCTGCTGCGATCTCGCTGCTCGGCTATCGCCGCTCGCGCCCCACCGAGCCACGGCGCGACGAGTAGCCTCACGCACCGCAGTCGGTCGCGGCGATTCCCGCGCCGCGTTAGCGGCGCTTAGCCCGAGACGGTTCCTCGCGAACGACCTCCCAGGGCGGCTTGTCATCGCGCAGGCCCTGGTAGCGCGGCTGGCGCAGCTTGCCGTCGCGGGTCCATTCAGCAAAGCCGATCTCTGCCACCAGTTCAGGTTCTGCCCACCGCGCGCTCCGTGGCGGGTCACCGGCCTCAAACGGAGTAGTCGGGCGCTCGCGCCGGGTCAGCTCCTCATGCAGGCGCCCGAGCGTCGGCACGTCAAACCCGGTGCCGACCTTGCCGGCATAGCGGAGCTGGCCCCCGTCGTAATAGCCGACCAGCAGCGCTCCGAGGTGCTTGCGGGAGCCCCTGGGCTCGGTCCAGCCGCCGATCACCAGCTCCTGCCCGTGGGCGCATTTCAACTTGAGCCAGTCACGTGAGCGCGTGGCGAGGTAGCGGCTGTCGATCCGCTTGGCGATCAGCCCCTCCCAGCCGCGCCAGCAAGCCTCGCCGAAGGCCCGCTCGCCCTCCCCCCGCAGGTAGCGGGTGTGGCGCAGCCGTCCGCCGAACGCGACGGCGCTGCGCAAACGCGCCTTGCGCTCGAGCAGCGGCAGCACACGCAGGTCTTCCCCGTCGCACTCGAGCAGGTCGAAGACGTAGTAGTAGACCGCGACGGGGCTGCGCCGCGCCAGCTCGGGATCGGAGATGCCGATCCGCTGCTGGAGCCGGGCAAAGCTGGTCTGCCCGCGCGCGAAGGCGACGATCTCGCCGTCCAGTAGCAGGTCCGGGCCGTCGCTCGCCAGCGCGTCCACGAGCTCGGGATAGGTCGCGTTCAGGGCGCGGCCGGTCCGCGAGAGCAGCTGCACGCGCCCGCCGCGGCGCAGGGCCCCGCAGCGCTCGCCGTCGAGCTTGCGCTCGAACACCCAGGCCGGATCCGAAAACGGGCGGTCGTGGAGGACCGCCTTCATCGGCGCGTAGTCGCTCATCGCGGTGCGCCAACACCTACGCTGAGCGGGTGAGCGAGCAAACCCGGTTCGACGATCGCCACGACGCCGGGCGGCGCCTGGCCGCGGCGCTCACCGCCTACGCGGAGCGGCGCGACGTCGTGGTCCTCGGGCTGCCGCGCGGGGGCGTTCCCGTCGCCTACGAGGTCGCGCGTGCGCTGCATGCTCCGCTCGACGTGTTCGTGGTGCGCAAGCTGGGGGTGCCGGGGCATGAGGAGCTGGCGATGGGGGCGATCGCCTCGGGTGGCGTCATGGTGCTCAATGATGACGTGGTCCTCGCGACGGGGATCGATCGTGAGCAGATCGATCAGGTGGCGGCCCGGGAGCTCGAGACGCTGACCCGCCAGGAGCAGAGGTTCCGCGGCGAGCGCCCGCCGCTCGAGGTGCGCGACCGGGTGGCGATCGCGGTCGACGACGGCCTGGCCACCGGCGCCACGATGCGAGCTGCGGTCACCGCGCTGCGAGACAGCGGCGCGCGGGCGATCGTCGTCGCGGTGCCGACCGCGCCGCGGGAGACCTGCGAGATGTTTCGCCGGGAGGTCGATGAGGTGGTGTGCGCCACGATGCCCGAGCCGTTCACCGCGGTCGGGCTCTGGTACCGGGACTTCACCCCGGTGAGCGACGATCAGGTGCGGGAGCTGCTGGGCGAAGCGCCGCCGGGCGAGCGGGAGCCGAGCGCCCACTCCGGCTGATCGGTCGCGGGGACGTTCTCACGTAGCTCGGTGAGCCAGGTGCTGGCGCTGCTGTCGCTGGGGGCGCGCCAGTCGCCGCGGGGGGACAGCGAGCCTCCGGAGCCGACTTTGGGCGCGTTGGGGAGGGCTGAGCGTTTGAATTGGCTGGTGCGGAAGAAGCGGTCGAGGAACACTTCCAGCCAGTGTCTGATTTCCGGCAGGGTGTATTGGTTGCGGCGTTCGGGGGGGATCAGGTCGGGCCACGGGCCCTGGTGTTTGTCGTGCCAGGCGTGGTGGGCCAGGTAGGCGACGGTGCTGGGGCGCAGTCCGAAGCGCAGCGTGTAGTAGAGGAAGAAGTCTTGGAGCTCGTAGGGGCCTACGACCTTCTCTGAGCCTTGGAGCTCGCCGCCGGGGATCAGCTCGGGCGAGATCTCGGTATCGAGCACGGCGGCGAGAACCTGGCTGGCCTGCGGGGTGAATTGCTCGGTGTCGATCGCCCAGCGCAGGATGAACTGGATCAGGGTTTTGGGAACCGAGGCGTTGACGTTGTAGTGAGACATCTGGTCGCCGACGCCGTAGGTGCTCCAGCCGAGTGCCAGCTCGGAGAGATCACCGGTGCCGACCACGAGCCCCTGGTGGAAGTTGGCCAGGCGGAACAGGTGCGAGGTGCGCTCCCCGGCCTGGACGTTCTCGTAGGTGACGTCGTAGTCCTCCTCGCCGCGCCCGGCGGGATGCTCGAGGTCTCTGAGCATCTGCTCGGCCGAGGGGCGGATATCGATCTCCGCGGCGCTGACCTCGAGCGAGGCCATCAGCGCGCGGGCGTTGGTCAGGGTCTCCTCGCTGGTCGCGAACCCCGGCATCGTGTAGGCCAGCACGTTCTGGCGCGCCAGCCCCAGCCGGTCCATCGCCCGGGCGCACACGATCAGCGCGTGCGTCGAGTCAAGGCCGCCCGAGACGCCGATCACGAGCTTCTGGATGCCGGTCGCCTTCAGCCGGGTCTCCAGCCCCCGCACCTGGATGTTGTAGACCTCCTCGCAGCGCTCGGCCCGGGTGGCGGCGCGCGCCGGGACGTACGGGAAGCGCTCGACCTGCCGGCGCAGAGCGACCGGCCGGTGGCCGATTCCCAGCTCAAAGCCGACGCGTCGCAGCCGCCCCACACGCTCGCGGTGGTCGTGGATCGAATCGCCGTAGTTGCTGGTCGTCGCGCGGTCAGAGACGATCCGCTGAAGGTCGAGATCGGCGAAGATCAGCTGCTCATCCAGCGCGAAGCGCTCCGCCTCGCACAAAAGCTCGCCGCGCTCGAAGATCATCGCCTGCCCGTCCCACGCCAGATCGGTGGTCGACTCGCCCATCCCGGCCGCCGTGAACACGTAGCCGGCGATCGTCCGCATCGACTGCGCCGCGCACAGCTGCCGTCGATACTCGGCCTTACCGACCGTGATGTTGCTCGCCGACAGGTTCACCAGCACCGTCGCCCCCCCCAAAGCGCCATAGCTGCTCGGCGGAATCGGCACCCAGATGTCCTCACAGATCTCCACATACACCGCGAAGTCCGGGACATCGGTGGCCGCGAACAGCAGATCCGCGCCGAACGGCACCCGCGCGCCGAGCAACTCGATCTCCCCCCCGATCAAATCCCGCGCCGCCCGGAACTGGCGCTTCTCGTAGTACTCCCGGTACTCCGGCAAATAGCTCTTCGGCGCGACCCCCAACACCCGACCCCGATGGATCACCACCGCGCAATTGAAAAGCCCGCCCTCGGCCTGCAGCGGGGCCCCCACCACCAGCACGGCCGCCAACCCCTCACTCCGCGCCACCACCCCGCCCAGCCCTTCCAGCACCGCCTGCTGAAGCGCCTGCTGATGCAGCAGGTCATCGATCGCGTACGCCGAGATTCCCAGCTCCGGAAAGGCAACCAGCGCCGCACCCTCCTCATCAGCCCGTCCCGCCAACGCCACCGTGCGCTCCGCGTTGAACGCCGGATCCGCCGGGCGCACCCGCGGCACCGCCGCCGCCACCCGCACAAACCCGTGCCGGTACAACGACCAAAACCCAACCGGATCACCAACCACCATCATGCGGATAGCATCGCAGCGTGCGGCGAGTCGCCTGCATGCTGGGTTTCACCTGCGGGTTGGCGCTGGCGGTGGCGCCGGGGGCCGCCGCGTCGGCTGACCCATACTGCACCGGCTCATATGGCGGCGCACCGGCTCACACCGGGGCCCCGCTCCGGTTTGGAATCGACGTCGGGCTGGCCGGCAGCGCGGGCGGCGTGCAGCTTCCCTCGGCTCCCGATGATCCGTCCAGGGATCTGGCCGCGGTGGGCGCGCTGCGGCCGCCCGGCCGGGTGCTGGTGGTGCGGCTCAATCGGCTGTTCTGGTCAGACGGCCAGAGCGGGATCGATGCCTTCAAGGCGCAGGTGGCGCGCTACACCCGCGCCGGTTACGAGGTCGAGCTCCAGGTCCGCTACCACCCGCCGTCCGGGCAGGCGGGTGACATCGCCGCCTGGGTCGCCTACGTCCGCCACGTGGTCGACACCTTCGGCCCCAACCACCGGGTCCTCGACATGACCATCACCAATGAGGTCAACGTCACCTTCTCGCCCAACACCTCGGATGGCTATTACCCCGGCGCCGAGCAGGCGCTGATCAGCGGAATCGAGGCGGCGCACGCCGAGGCGCTGGCCAAGGGCTTTCGCCAGCTGCGGTTCGGCTTCACCTACGCCTACCGCTTCTCCCCCCAGGGCGACGCGAGCTTCTTCTCCTACCTGGCTCAGCATGGTGGGCGCGCGTTCCGGCGGGCGCTCGGCTTCGTCGGGGTGGACTTCTATCCGGGGACGATCTACCCGCCGGTGATGGCGCCCACCGACAGCTACCGGGCCGAGCTGGCCCAGGCCGCCGGAGTCGTGCGCAGCTGCTATCTGCCGATGGCCCAGATTCCGCGTTCAGTCCCGATCTGGTTCACCGAGAACGGCGTCTCCTCGCCGTGTCCGGCGTCGTTAGTGCTGATATCGAGCTGCGCAGCAGCCGAGGCCGAGCAGGCGAGCGCGCTGCAGCAGCTGGTGCAGGCAGCGTGCGAGTACTCGGGCACGTTCAACATCACCGACTACCGCTGGTTCAACCTCCGCGACGCCAACTCGACCGGGCCGCAGACGCTCCTCGGCCCCAGCTTCGCCGCCTTTGGACTGCTGCGCGACGACTACAGCGCAAAGCCGGCTTTCGCCGCCTACCGGAGCCAGATTGCCGCCTGCGGGGCCCGTCCCGCCCGCGCCCCGACGCGCTCGCGTTCGGCACGGCGCCCCCGTGCCCGCCGCCGCATCTCCTTCACCGGGTAGCCTGTCTCGACCGGTTTTTCTCGTGGATACCGTCAACACTGCCCAGGCCGAGGGGCCGTCGTCGTTCCCACAAGCCGCCGCCACGCTGGAGCTGCGCGAGGTTTCCAAGCGATACCCGGGGCAGCAGCAGCCTGCCATTGATCGCCTGAGCTTCCGCGTCGAGGCCGGCGAGGTGTGCGTGTTGGTGGGCCCCTCCGGCTCGGGCAAGACGACGGCGCTGCGGCTGATCAACCGGATGATCCCGCTGAGCGATGGCGACATCCTGCTGGGCGGACAGAGCGTCCTCGGCCGCGAGCCCCATGAGCTGCGGCGCCAGATCGGCTACGTGATCCAGCAGATCGGGTTGTTCCCGCACCTGAGCGTGGCCGACAACATCGCCACCGTGCCCCGGCTGCTGGGCTGGGACAAGCGACGGATCGCCGAGCGGGTGGCGGGGCTGCTGGAGCTGACCGGGCTTGACCGCCAGGGTCTCGAGTCGCGCTATCCGGGCCAGCTCTCGGGCGGCCAGCAACAGCGGGTCGGGGTGGCGCGGGCGTTGGCCGCCGACCCTCCGCTGATGCTGATGGACGAGCCGTTCGGCGCGATCGACCCGATCAACCGGACCCGGCTCCAGGACGAGTTCAAGCGGCTCCAGGAGCAGGTGCGCAAGACGGTCGTGTTCGTCACCCACGACATCGACGAGGCGATCAAGATGGGCGACCGGATCGCGATCCTCCGCCAGGGCGGAGAGCTGGCCCAGTACGACACGCCGGCCGAGATCCTCACGCACCCGGTCGACGAGTTCGTCGCCGAGTTCGTCGGCGCCGACCGGGCGCTGAAGCGGCTCC
>DAIQND010000119.1:0-7708 GCA_036788555.1 Solirubrobacteraceae bacterium
GCCCACCGAGGTGCACGAGATCGCCCTGATCGGGCACTCGATGGGCGGCCTGGTGTCACGCAGTGCCTGCCACTACAGCGACGGGAGCCCGTGGTGCGGGAAGGTCCGCCACGTGTTCACCCTCGGCTCGCCGCACCTGGGGGCGCCGCTGGAGCAGGCGGCGCACGCCGTCAGTCACGTATTCGGGCGGCTGCCCGAGACGCGGGCGCTGCTGGCCGCGCCGCTCAACCTCCGCAGCGCCGGGATCAAGGACCTGCGCTACGGCTACCTGGTCGACGAGTGCTGGCAAGACCAGGACTGCGACGCGTTTCTGCGCAACACCTCACGGGAGATCCCGTTCCTGCGCACCGCCCACCACTACTTCGTCTGTGCCACCGTGTCGAAGGAGCCCGACGCGCTGGCCGGCCGGATCATCGGCGACCTGCTCGTGTTGCGCGCCAGCGCATGGGCACAGCAGCGCGGACAGCGCCTGCGCTTCCCCGTCGAGCACTACAGCCACGTGGGTGCCAGCAACCACTTCGAGCTGCTCAACCATCCCGCGATCTATCGCCAGATCCGTCGCTGGATGGCGCCGCGGCGGGCGCTGCCGGCTCCGCGCGCGGCGCTCGAGGCGGCGCTCGGCTGAGCGCGGGCGCGGCCACTCACACCAGCGAGCGCCACGCCTGATGGACCAGCCGCGCCATCCGCTCGGCTGAGTACACCGCGGCGGCGCCCCGGCCGGCCACGCGCGGGTCCTCCTCCAGCAGCAGAGGCGCCAGCTGCGCGCGCCAGCCGGCGGTATCGAACGGACCGCAGTGGGTGCCCGCGATCCCGCTCAATACCTCGGGCGCGATGCCCACCGGAGTCGCCAGCACCGGGACGTCGCAGGCCAGCGCCTCGAGCACGGCGAGCCCGAAGCTCTCACGCTCGGAGGTCACGAGCACGGCGTTGGCGGCGTTCACCCACAGCGGGACCTGGCTCGGGTCGACTCCCTTCAGCACCAGCAGCGACGTGTCGCCGGCCACCGCCGCGGCGCGGTCGTAGCGCTTCTCCGGCCGGGCGGGATTGGCGGCGAACAACAGATACGGGCGGTTCTCGTCGAGCTTCAGCGCCCGCCGCGCCTCGCGCCGATCGATGCGGTGAAAGCGCGTCAGGTCCACGCCACAGGGCAGGACCGCCAGCTCGCCGCGGACGCAGCGGCGGGGAAGGAGCCCGGCCAGCGGGCTGGAGACCGGCGCCACCAGGTCCATGAGCGGCAGCCCGGCCAGGGTGACCGCCCGCGAGCGGCGGTTGACCACGTCGGTTCCGTGGAGCGTGACGGCGTGGGCGCCGGCGCGGACGGCGAGGGCCGGCCACAGGTTCAGACCGAAATGGGCGTGGACGACGTCGAAGCGGGTTGCGCGGTAGTGGCGACGGGCATCGGCGGCCGCGCGCGCGTAGGCGGGCGCGCCCAGCGAGTCGAACGTGAACAGCTCGAGCTCCAGGTCCCCGAGGCGCCGCAGGGCCTGCACCTGGTCACGCACGAAGCTGCCCCGCGCCGGGTCGCGCGCGCTTGGGTACATGTTCGTCAGCACGAGCGCGCGCATGCGCCAGCCAGGCTAGACGGTAGGCTCTTTGCAGTCGCTCGCGACCTCGTGTGCCCCGTGAGCCCCGAGGGACGGATCCCCGGGCCGCCGGGGACCGATTGCGCGTCCGCCCCCCGGATGAGAATTTGGTTTGACATGACCGCTTCCGCGCACCCGGTCGTTTTCCGGCCGGTGATCGCGCGGCTGCGCGAGCGGGGGCACGAGATCGCGATCACCGCCCGGGACTACGCTCAGACGCTGGGGATCCTCGACCACCTGGGGCTCGACTACATTGCCGTCGGCCGCCACGCCGGCGCCTCACGCGCGCGAAAGCTCTTGGCGTTGGCCCAGCGGACGACGACCCTCCACCGCTGGGCCCGCGGGTCCTTCGACCTCGCCGTGGCGCACGGATCAAACGATCTAGCCCTGGCCGCCGCCTGGGCGCGGATCCCCGCGGTCAACATGTTCGACTACGAGTTCGCGATCCAGCAGCACCACATCGGCTGCCGCCTGGCCCGGCGGGTGATCACGCCGGACGCGATCCCGCCCTCGCGCCTGCGGCGCTTCGGCGCCAGCGGCGGGAAGCTGCTTCAGTACCCGGGGCTCAAGGAGGAGTACTACCTGGCCGACTTCGAGCCCGACCCGACGATCCTCGAACAGCTCGGAGTCGACGTCACGAAGGTAGTGGTGGTCGTCCGCCCGCCGCCCGACGTCTCGCTGTATCACCGCAAGTCCAACCCGTTGTTTCCGCGGGTGCTCAGCTACCTCGGCGACCGCGACGATGTCCAGGCGGTGGTGCTGCCCCGCACCGAGGCGCAGCGCCAGACGGTCCTGTCTCTGCGGCTCCCGTCCGTGATCGTGACGCCGGGCGCGGTCGACGCCCAGAGCCTGATCGCCGCCTCTGACTTGGTCGTCTCGGCGGGGGGAAGCATGAACCGCGAAGCCGTCGCGCTCGGCGTCCCCGTATACACGACCTACGGCGGACGCCTCGGAGGCGTCGACGAGGCGCTGATCAGGAGCGGACGGCTGCGACCATTGACCGATGCCCGTGCCCTGGAGCTCAACAAGCGCACCCGGACGCTTGATTGGCCCAGGCGCGATCCCAACCTGATCGTCGACATGATCCTCACCGCCGCCGATGAGCGCAAGCGCTAGGCGAAGCCGTCCCGCGGGCTCGAGGGCCGCCGGCCGGCTCGCGCGGGTGATCGCCGGGCAGACGCCGCCCGAGCCGCTCGAGCACCACAACCAGCTCGTCGAGCAGTACGCGGCGATGGCGCACGTGTTCCAGCCCCGTCCCGTCGATCACGTGCTCCGCCTGCTCGATCTGCTGATCGCGGGCGCGGCGGCGATTGCGACCGCGCCGCTGACTGTGGCGATCGCGATCGTGCTGAAGCTGAACTCGCCGCGCGCCCCCGTGCTCTACCGCGGCTGGCGCGTCGGGCGGGGGGGCCACCTGTTTCAGATGCTCAAGTTCCGCACGCTGGCGCCGGACGCCGAGAGCCGCCTGGGGCCGTACCTGGGACCCGAGCTCACGCAGCTCACCCAGCAGGAGGTGAGCTGGATCGGCCGGCCGCTGCGCGCCTCGCGCCTGGACGAGCTGCCCCAGCTCTACAACGTCCTGCGGGGCGAGATGAGCCTGGTTGGCCCGCGGCCGATCCGGCCGACGTTCTTCGGCGAGCTGTGCCAGGAGATCCCCGAGTACTGGCAGCGGCTGGTCGTGCGCCCGGGGATCACCGGCCTGGCCCAGCTGCGCCTGACCCGCGAGATGACCTGGGCCGAGAAGCTTGCGCACGACCTCGAGTACATCGCGGACCGCTCGCTGCGTCTGTACCTCTCAGTGATCGCCACCACCGTCTGGTTGATCGTCGTTCGGCCGGCCAACCGCCGCGCCGCGCTCAACCGCCTGCCCTGAGCCGCCGGCGATGTGCGGCATCTGCGGGATCTTCGAGTTCTCACGCCGAGTGGCGGTCGACGCCCCGCTGCTCGAGCAGATGAACGCCACGTTGTGGCACCGCGGCCCGGACGGCGGCGGTGTCCACGTCGAGGACGCGGTGGGGCTGGCCGCCCGCCGGCTGGCGATCATTGACCTGGCTGGCGGCGATCAGCCGATGCTGGCCTCAGACGGCGAGGTCTGCGTCGTCCAGAACGGCGAGATCCTCAACCACCTGGAGCTGCGGGCCGAGCTCGAGCGCCGTGGCGCCCGCTTTCGCACTCACTGCGACACCGAGGTGCTGTTGCACCTCTACCTCCGCGATGGTCCCGAGTTCGTGACCAAGCTGCGAGGAATGTTCGCGCTGGCGCTGTGGGACCGGCGCGCCCAGCGACTGCTTCTGGCGCGGGACCGGTTCGGGATCAAGCCGCTCTACTACGCGCACGAGTCTGGGCGCCTGAGCTTCGCCTCCGAGCTGAAGGCCCTCCTGCGCCAGCCGTCATTCTCGCGCGAGGTCGATCCCGCCGGGCTTCAGGCGTTTTTGGCCTTCAACTCGATCCCGGCGCCGCTGACCATCTTCCGCGCGGCTCGCAAGCTCCCGCCCGGGCATCTGCTGCTCTGCGACGCGGCGGGGGTGGAGGTCCGCCGCTACGCGCGGCCGGCTCCCGCGCCGGCCGATCAGCTGCGCCACGAGCCGGCGCGTGAGCTCGCCGATGAGCTGCGAGATCGGCTCGAGGATTCGGTCCGGGCGCACCTGCTGGCCGACGTGCCCGTCGGCGTGTTGCTGTCCGGCGGCGTTGATTCATCCGTGCTCGCCGCGCTCGCCGCCCAGCTCTCGTCGCATCCCGTGGCCACCTTCTCGATCGGGTTCCGCGAGCGGTCGTTCAACGAGCTCGACCTGGCTCGGCGCGTGGCCAGTCGGTATGGCACCGAGCATCACGAGCTGACGGTCGCCCCCCACGTGGCGGACCTGCTGCCGAAGCTGGTCGCGGCGTTCGATGAGCCGTTCGCCGACTCCTCGGCGCTGCCCACCTATCTGGTCTCGCAGCTGGCTGCCGAGCACGTCAAGGTCGTGTTGTCCGGCGAGGGCGGTGATGAGCTATTCGGTGGCTATGAGACGTATGCCGCCGACCAGCTGGCGCTGCGGGTGGGACGGCTGGCGGCACGGCTGGGGCCGCTGGTCGAGCGGCTTCCGAGCTCCGACGGCCGGGTCAGCCTCGAGTACCGGGCAAAGCGCTTCGCTCGAGCGGCGGCGCTGCCACCGCTCGAGCGCCACCACGGCTGGAAGGAGATCTTCTCCGCGACCCAGCGCGCGGAGTTGCTGGCGCCCGAGTGGCGTGTGGCGATGAGCGATCCGCTGGAGGGGTGGCGGGAGCGATTCGCGCAAACCGAGCGAGCGCCGTTACTGGCGCGCCTTCAGGACGTCGATTTGGGGATCTATCTGGCCGACGACCTGCTGGTCAAGACCGACCGGATGAGCATGGCCCATAGCCTCGAGGCGCGGGTGCCCTACCTCGACCCGGTGGTCGCCGAGCTCGCCCTGGCTCTCCCGACCTCGCTCAAGGTGCGCGGCCTCTCGAAGAAGCGGCTGCTGCGCCGGACGGCGGCGGAGCTGATTCCCCGCGAGATCATCCGCGCGCGCAAGCGAGGATTCTCGATTCCCGCCGCGGCCTGGCTGCGCGGTGAGCTCGAACCGCTGGCGCGGGAGCTGCTGGCGCCCGATAGGGTTGGCACCCAGGGCTTCTTCGAGCCGACGGTGGTCAGCCGCCTGCTCGACGAGCACGTCGCCCGGCGCCAGGATCACAGCCGTCAGCTGTGGGGGCTGATCTCGTTCTCGCTGTGGGCCGACCAGCTCGCGGCCTCGGGCTCGGGCTCTGGCTCTGGCTCTGGCTCGGGCTCTGGCTCGGGCGGGGCGGTCGCGGCGGCTCAGCGCCCGTAGCGCTCGCGCCCGAGCACGAGCTGCTCGGGCAGCGCGATCCGCGGCGGCGGCGAAGGGTCGGCGAGCACCGACACGGTTTCGGCGACGCTGGCGGTCACCGTCGAGGTGCCGTTGGTGGTGGCCACCGACACGAACTCGCCGTCATTGGACTGCACCTCGCCCTGCAGCCCCGGCTCGACCCCAGCCTGCTTCAGGTAGTGCAGGAGATCCTCGGCCTCGTTCTCGAGCCGGAGGATCGTCACCTGGGCCCCCGGCTCACAGTCGGCCAGCGGGACGCCGTCGATCCGCTCCCCGACCCGGATCGGATGGCCGTGGGGGCAGGTTTTGGCTTCGCCGACCGACGCGCGGACGTAGGCTTCGAAGCGGGGGGTCATGGCGTGCTCGAGGTGCTCGGCCTCCTCGTGGACGTCGTCCCACGGGACACCCACCACATCGGTCAGGAACCGTTCGATCATCCGGTGGCGGCTGACCAGGCGCTCGGCGTGCTCGCGGCCCTCGTCGGTGAACCGGATCGCCCGCTCGGCGTCGCGCTCGATATAGCCGTCGCGCTCGAGCCGGCCGAGCATCTCGTGCACCGTGGGCGCCTTCAGCTGCATCGCCCGGGCGAGGTTGGCACCGGTCATCGGCAGCCCCGCCTCGAACAGCCAGAACAGGCTCTCCAGGTACTCCTCCTCAGCGGCCGTGGCGGGCTCATGGGCCATCGCTCGATCCTATCGGCGGGTGGCGGGGGGTCCGCCCGCGCTCAGCCGCGAGCCGAGGTCCGTGCCGCGCATCGCCTAGGATCGCCTCGCCATGGCGCTTGTCCTCAAACCCCCCCTCGAGCCGCAGCTGGCGCGTCCGCGAGCGGGGCTCCCGGTCGGCGAGCAGTGGGCGTATGAGCCGAAGTTCGACGGGTTCCGCGCGATCGTGTTCGTGGACGGGGACGCGGTGACGATCCAGTCCCGCGGCGGCAAGCCGCTGGGCCGCTACTTCCCCGAGCTGCGCTTCCCCTCCGGCGATTACGTGCTCGACGGCGAGATCGTGATCGATGGCGGCGACGGCGGTCAGGACTTCGGCGCGCTACAGCAGCGGATTCACCCCGCCCAGTCGCGGATCGCGCTACTGGCCGAGCAGACGCCGGCGCGCTACGTGGCGTTCGATCTGCTGGCGTTGGGCGACGAGTCGTGGCTGGAGCGGCGCTTTGAGGAGCGTCGCGAGGGGCTCGAGCACCACGTGCGCGATTCGCCCGGGGGCTACCCGGTGTCGATCACCTCGCTGCCCCGCGATCCGGCTGAGGCCGAGCCGTGGCTGGGCAGTGGCGAGGGGGTGGTGGCCAAGGACGTGAACGCCCCCTACCGGCCAGGCGAGCGGGTCGGCATGGCGAAGATCAAGCGCGCTCGCACAATCGATGCGGTGGTGATGGGCTATCGGCCGGGCAAGGAGCCCGGGACCATCGGATCGCTGATCCTGGGGCTCTATGACGAGCACGGCGAGCTGCACGTGGTCGGCCACTCCTCAGGGCTTCGGGCTGCGGAAAAGCGCGCGCTGCTGGCGAAGCTCGAGCCCTACGAGACGGGAAACCGCGGCCATGGCGAGGCGAGCCGGTGGAAGAGCGAGAAGGAGCTCGAGTGGATCGAGCTGCGCCCGGAGCTGGTGGTCGAGGTGCGCTTTGATCACGCCAGCGGGGGGCGCATCCGACACGGCACGCGGATCCTGCGCTGGCGCGAGGACAAGCCGCCTCGCGAGGCGCGGCTCGAGCAGATGCAGGCTTAGGATCAGCTCTCGGGTGTGCGCGCGCCCAGCGCGTGGATGGCATCGAGTACGTCCTTGATCCCGCCGGCGGTATGGACATCGAGCCGGTCGAGGATCACCTCGGTATCGGCGAACTCCTTGGCCGCCCGCGCGTCGGAGGCAGCTGCCTGCACCGACTGGCCGACCATGATGATCGACAGCAGCACGAGCTGCAGGAACGTCTGCGCGATCCACGACACGATCACGATCACCTGGCCGGAGTTGATCGCGGCAGGCAGGCTGATGAACGCGATGATCGCGAACACGTAGGCGCACGCCATCGTGCCCACGCTGCGCGTGATCAGGACCGCGAACTTGGCGTTGAACCCCTCGACCTGGCGCACCGCGTCCCTGATCTCACGGGGGTTGAAACGCACGACGCGCTCCAGCGCGTCAAACCGGCGCCGCGGGACGTGGTGAACTGGGGTGGGGTCGTTCATGTGGCAAACCTCCGATCGTGGGCAGACACCGCACAGCGGTCCGGCGGATTGCAACAGCCGAGCCGGACGGGCATAGCGCGCGAGG
>DAIQND010000120.1:0-7434 GCA_036788555.1 Solirubrobacteraceae bacterium
GCAGCGTCCGCCGCCGCGACCGCGTGCTGGCTGACTTCAAGCAGGGCGCCCAGCCGGTGTTCCTGATCAGCCTCAAGGCCGGAGGCTTCGGTCTGAACCTAACCGAGGCCGACTACTGCTTCCTGCTCGACCCGTGGTGGAACCCGGCGACGGAGGCGCAGGCGGTGGACCGCACGCACCGGATCGGCCAGACGAGGCCCGTGATGGTGTACCGGCTGATCTCGCGAGAGACGATCGAGGAGAAGGTGGTGGCCTTGGCGCGCCGCAAAGCGGCCCTGTTCCGCGGCGTCCTGGACGAAGGCGACCTGTTCGCGTCAAGCCTGACCGTCGAGGATATCCGCGGACTGCTGAGCTGAGGGGGAGCGGCCGCCTTCTGGATGAGCGCCAGACCGGTGCCGACCAGGAGCAGCCCGAGCGCTACGCGGAGCGCGCCGACCGGCGCGCGCATCGACAGGGAGCTGCCGATCCACACGCCGGGCAGCGAGCCGAGCAGGATCGTCCCCGCCAGTCCGTAGTCGATGTCCCCGGCGACCAGGTGGGCGAGCGCGGCCGCCCAGAGCAGGATCGCGGCGTGAAAGACGTCGGTCCCGATCACCTGCCGGGGCCCGAGCCCGAACACCAGGATCAGCGCCACCGTGATCAGCGAGCCGCTGCCGGCGGAGGTGACGCCGAGGACGAAGCCGATCGCCAGTCCGAACAGCGCTGCCGCGGCGCGCCTGCCGGGCGTCAGGCCGGCGCGCTCGCGCTCCGGCCGGCCGCCGGAACCAAGCGCGAGCCGCGCGAGCATCGCGATTCCGCACAGCAAAAGCGCGCCCCCCACAGAGATCAGGATCGTGTCGTCGAAGTTGGCCTTATCGCCGTGCTGGAGCGCCTTGAGCACGATCACTCCGGCGACTGCGGCAGGGACCGACCCGAGCGCCATCCAGCTCGAGAGGGCGAAGTCGACGGTTCGCTGGCGCCAGTGCCGCCACCCACCAAGGGTCTTGGTGAGCGCGCCGTACGCGACGTCGGTTCCGATCGCCGTGACGGGCTTCACGCCCAAGATCAGGATCAGGAGCGGCGTCATCAGCGAGCCGCCGCCGATTCCGATCATCCCGACAAGGATCCCGACGCCAAGGCCGAAGAGGACGATGTAGGGGTCGATGTGCACGAAGCGACGGACGCTAGCATCTTTCCGACCAGATTGGTGATGATGGGCGGCCTACGCCTGTGGTGTGTGCATCCGCCACGCCTCCGGGTCCGCGATCAGCGCGGTCACCTCTTCAGGCAGCGACCCGCTGGCCACGTCCGCCAGCGTGACCCGCTCGAGGACCCCGCGGAGGCTGGCCGGGACGGCGACCCCCACGTCCCGCGGCCCCGCGGCCGAGCCGCTGTAGGCGACCTGATCGGGGGCAACACCCTGGACGTTGGCGATCGGACCCTCCACCGCCCGCAAAACGCTGGCGATCGTGATCTCCTCGGGCGGCCGGGACAGACGAAAGCCGCCATCGGTTCCGCGGCGGCTCTGCACGAGGCCCGCTCTCCGTAGCGCCAGCAGGATGTTCTCCAGAAACCGCGGCGGGATGTTCTGCGCCGCTGCGATCTGCGACACCTTGCGTGCCTCGCCGCCCGCCGCCGCGAGCTCGACGGCGGCTCTGACCGCATAGTCGCCGCGGGCGGTAACGCGCATCTGCGCAGTCTGACGCAACGCCGTCGCTCAGGAGACTTGGGGCTGGGGCGCGGTCGCTCAGGAGACTTGGGGCTGGGGCGCGGGTGTCAGCGAACCGTCGAGGCCGGATGCCTGTTGCGCACCCCGGCGCGGCGCGGTCAGTGCCGCCGCGAGGATCCCGATCGACGAGAGACCGACCGCCCACCCACACCGCCGGGATGAATCCGTGCACGAACGCGGCCGGGCTGTCGTACCCGCCGTGGCCGGCGAAGACGGAGGCGAGAATCGCCACCCCGAACACGCCGCCGAGCTCGCGGAATGCGCTGTTGGCTCCGGACGCCACCCCCGCCTGCTCCGGCGGAACCGAGCCCATGATCGCGTTGGCGACGGTCGGGAAGCAGAACGAGGTGCCGATTCCGGAGACCGTGAAGGCCAGGCCGAGGTCCAGGTAGCCCATCCCGGCGGCGGCGATCATCGCCACCCAGGCGTAGCCGGTGGCCTGGAGCGCCAGCCCGAGGATCATGAACGGCCGATCCCCGTAGCGGTCAGCCAGCGATCCCGCGAGCGGGGCGATGATCATCGGGGGGACCGTCCAGGGCAGCAGCCGCAGGCTGGCCTGCAGCGGCGAGTTCAACCGGCCTCGTTGGCCCGAACCAGCCCCCAGGTGACGCCGAGCGCGCCCGCGGCGACCGCCAGACCCACGATGCCGCCCCACATGCCGATCGCGGGCGCCGCGCCTCTGCACCGGGAATGCCTCTGAGATCAGCGTGAGCGTGAGCGGCGTGACGATCGCTGCGCCCGCGCCCTGGAGGACCCGGGCGACGACGAGCGCCTGGACATCGGGCGAAAGCGCTGACGCTGCCGAGGCCGCGGTGAACACGCCGAGGCCGAGAACGAGCATGCGCCGACGTCCGAAGCGCTCGCCGAGAGCTGCCACGGTCAGCAGCAGGCAGGCGAACGCGAGGTTGTAGGCGTTCACTGTCCGCTCGAGCCCCGAGAGCCCGGCGTGCAGGTCGACACGCAGCACCCGGCAGGGCGGGCGTGGCATTCTCAGAGCTCGGCGATCCGACGCCTGAGGAAGCGGCGCTCGGGCTCTGAGACCGCCAGCGACAGCGCCCGCTCGTAGGCGGAGCGCGCCTCGTCGTCGCGGCCGAGGCCACGGAGCAGCTCGGCCCGGGTCGAGTGCAGATACTGGTAGTCGGAGAGGCCGAGCCGGTCGACGATCTCAAGCGCGTCCTGTGGCGCCCCTGCCTTGGCCACGGCGACCGCTCGGTTGAGCTCGACCACCGGCGAGCCGGTGAGCTCCG
This sequence comes from Solirubrobacteraceae bacterium, assembly GCA_036788555.1. Lineage (GTDB taxonomy): Bacteria > Actinomycetota > Thermoleophilia > Solirubrobacterales > Solirubrobacteraceae > Palsa-465. The sequence continues at coordinate 2,956 of DAIQND010000120.1, forward strand.
CGAGTCGCCGGTAGAGCGCGGCCACCTGCGCCCAGTCGATCTCCTCCTCGACCTGGAGCGAGGCGATCGCCGCCTGCAGCACGTACGCCCCGCGAGCGCGCAGGGCGATCGCGCGGTCCAGTGCCTGGCGTCCGGCGGTGATGCCGGCGACCTCCCACAGCGATCGGTCCTGATCCTCGAGGAGAACGAGATCCTCGCCGCGGAAGCGCGCCGAGCGACGGGCGTGATGGATCAGCATCAACGCCAGCAACCCGTGCACCTCGCCCTCATCGGGCAGCAGGATGGTCAGCAGCCGGCCCAGGCGAACCGCCTCCGCGGCCAGGTCCTCGCGGCCGGAATAGCCCTCGTTGAAGATCAGGTAGACGACGGCGAGGACGGCGTCGAGCCGGTCAGGAAGCAGGTGAGCAGCGGGGATCGCGAACGGGATGCCGGCCTGCTTGATCTTCACCTTGGCTCGTGACAGGCGCCGCTTCATCGTCTCCTCAGGCACCAGGAATGCCCGCGCGATCTCCTCGGTGCTCAGGCCGCCGAGCGCGCGGAGGGTGAGCGCGACCTGGGCCTCGGTGCCGAGCGCCGGATGGCAGCAGGTGAAGATCAGCTCGAGCCGCTCGTCCTCGATCGCTGTGTCGTCGAACTCATCCACGGTCGCCTCCGTCACGTCCAGCTGCCGGGTCTTCTCCGTGAGCGTCCGGTTGCGGCGGATCCGATCGATGGCGCGGTTGCGCCCGGTCGCCACCAGCCAGCCGAGCGGGTGGTCCGGCTGCCCCTCGCGCGGCCAGCGCTCGGCGGCAATCGCAAACGCCTCCTGGGCGGCCTCCTCAGCGAGGTCGAAATCGCCGAGGAAGCCGACCAGCGAGGCCAGGACCCGACTCCACTCGTTGCGGAAGACTTCGTCGAGCAGCGTCAGTGCTCCACCACCGGACGAACCTCGATCTTGCCGCCGAGCCGCGCCGCGGGGATCCGCGCCGCCAGCTCGATCGCCTGATCGAGGTTCTCCGCCTCGAACACGTAGTAGCCGGCGAACACCTCCTTGGTTTCAGCGAACGGCCCGTCGGTGGTGAGCGTGCGCCCGTCTTCGACCCGTACCGTGGTCGCCGTGGCGATCGGCTGCAGCTGCGCGCTGGTAACGCAGCGCGGCTCCTCGACCAGAGCCATGTACTGGGCATGCACCGCCCGGTACTCGTCCTCTGGCAGTTCCTCGTGTGATCCCGGCTTGGAGTAGATCAGCAGTGCGTACTTCATCTCGAACCTCCTGGTGGAGAATGGGATTGAACATCGATGAGACGAACGAGCACCGCGGGAGGGGACAGGCTCGCTCAGAAAGGCCGCCGCGTGCACAACGCCGACATCGCTGACCGGCTCGACGCGTTCGCGGCGGTGCTGGAGCTGGGCGACGCCAATCCGTACACGATCCGCGCCTACCGCCGTGCCGCCGAGACGGTCCGCCATGCCGCGGTTCCGGTTGCCGAGCTGGTTGCCGCCGGTCGGGCTCGCGAGCTGCGCGGCATCGGGCCGTCGATCGAGAGTCGACTGCGCGAGCTGGTGGCGACCGGGGAAATCGCCGAACTGGCCGAGCTCGAACGCGATCTCGTGCCGGACCTCGTCGGCCTCGGCCGTTATCTCGGGCTGAGCGCGCGGCGCTCGATCGAGATCGCTCGGGCGCTGGAGATCCGCAGCGCGGCCGAGCTGCGTGAGGCGGCTGCGGCGGGGCGATTGCGGGAGGTGCCGGGCGTGGGTCCGAAGATCGAGACCCAGATCGTCGCGGCGCTGGCCCGGGAGGCCGAGGCCCGCTCGCCGCGGGGTCTATGGCTCAACCGCGCCCTCGAGCTCGTCGGCGGCATCGCCCGAGCGCTGGACGGCGCGGTGGCCGGCGACGTGCGACGCTGCTGTGACTCATGCCACCGGCTGGCGGTGGTGCGGGCCGCGTCATCTGCGCGCGCGGTCCTGGCCCAGTTCGCGCAGCTACCCCAGATCGTGGCGGTGATCGAGCAGGCCGAGCGGCATGCGGTCGGAGTAACGGTCGAGGGGGTCCCGGTGGAGGTGACGGTGCCCGACCCCAGCCGGTTCGGAACCGCGATGATCCGTGCCACCGGGTCGTCCGAATACGTGGCGGCACTCGAGCCACTGCCCGACGGCCCCGATGAGCACGCGGTGTATTCGGCCCTTGGCGTGCCCTGGTGCCCGCCGGAGCTGCGCGAGGCGCCGTTCCGCGGCGAGCCGCCGCGGCTGCTCGAGGTCGGGCAGATCCGCGGCGATCTGCACTGTCATACGACCTGGTCAGACGGGCGGGCAAGCGTCGCGGAGATGGCCCGCGCCGCTCGCGCGCGAGGCTACGAGTACCTGGCCATCTGCGATCACACCCCCGCGGTGGGCGCGGTGCGGGGCCTCGACGCCGATGACCTCCGGCGTCAGGGCGAGGAGATCGCCGCCGCCAATGCCGAGCTGGCGCCGTTCCGGGTACTGCGAGGGATCGAGTGCGACATCCTCCCCGATGGGCGGCTCGACCTCCCCGCAGACGTCCTGGACGAACTCGACTGGGTCCAGGCCAGCGTGCACGGCGGGCAGCGGATGCCGCGCCTGGAGATGACCAAGCGGGTTGAGGAGGCGCTGCGCCATCCGGCTGTGCGCTGCCTCAGCCACCCCACCGGCCGGCTCATCAACCGCCGTCCGGAGAACGCGCTGGACCTGGAGCGGATCTTCGAGGTGGCGCGGTCTCGCGGGGTCGCGCTGGAGGTCAACGGGCTGCCGGCTCGCCTCGACCTGAGCGGCGAGCACGTGGGCGAGGCGCTCCGAGCCGGCGTGTCGATCGTCTGCTCCACCGACGCGCACTCGCCGACAGGGCTGGAGAACATCGGGTTGTCCGTCGCCACCGCGCGGCGGGGATGGGCCACCGCCGCTGACGTTCTGAACACCCGCCCGCTGGAGGCTCTCCTGCGCCGCGAGCCCGGCTAGGAGCCCTCGACGGCACCGGTGGGCGACCGGTTAGAACGCCGCCGGAGTGCAACCGACGCCGGAAACTCGGCGCCGCCCGAGCGCCGCGCGGCTCCGTGTTGGCTTTAGTTCAGGGGACCTTGCGCCGAGAGCGAGCGGTTGCCTCGTCAGGAAACCAGGATTTGCGCTCGCGGAGGTTATGGTCTCTGGGTGCGCATTGTCCTCGTCGATGCGGGGAGGCCGCGCGGTCCTGATGCGTCTGCCGAGGTGGCCGGGGGCCGCCGAGGGTGGGGCGGGTGAACGTGTACAGGCTGGCGAGGAGCAGCGTGCATGCGGCGGTGCCCAGCCAGATGGTCGCGGTGTGGATCGAGAGGCAGACGGCGGCCAGCACGCTGGCGCCGATCGCGAGGGTTAGGAGTCGGACGGTGTCCTCGGCAATCCGGCTTTGCGGGGTTGTGGGGGCGTCGAGGCGCGCGAGTCTGTGTCGCAGTCCGGCTTCGTCGTGGGCGGTGAGGGTTGGGGCGGTTTGGGCGGCGATCGTCTGCAGGGCGGTCTGGATCGTGAGGGCGTCGCCGACTCGTTGGGCGGCGGCGCGGTCGGCGAGCGCGTCGAGCTCGCGGGCGATCGCCGTGGATGCGTGCCTGACGGGAGGGAGGTCGAAGGATCCGTGTGTGAGTGCGCGGGCGGCGGCCAGCAGGCGGCCGTGCCGGCGCTGTGCGTGCTCGCGTTCGTGCTCGATCACGGCAAGCTGCTCCTTCGGGCTGAGCTGCTTGAGCAGCCCTTGGGACACGAACGCGTCGGTTTCCGAGGCGAACGCGAGGAGCTCTCCGACGGGCAGGATTTTGACGCCGCCGTATCCGGCCGGCAGCTCCAGCGTTGCGGCGATGCGCGAGAGGGTTTTCCAGTGGCGGCGGATGGTGATCACGCGGGCGAGGGTGCGCCCGGCGGCGATCGCGACCAGCAGCAGTCCCGCGACGGCAGCCAGGCCAGGCGGCGAGCCTGGGTTGTCGTGGATGGCCTGGCCGCTGGTGCAGATGACGAATGCGACCGGGACCGCGGCGCTCCCGGTGAGGGTGACGGTCGCGAGCGCGATCAGCGCTTCGGGTGATGCCCCGCGCCTGAGCGCCCAGCGATCCACCAGGGCGGGCAGCACCGCGAGCGCCCCGGCCAGGGCGAGGATCGCGATCTCCCCGGCGTCCATGTCAGCTCTTCGTGTCGGGGGGGCGGCGTGGCCGTTTGCCGCGGACGGTGTCAAGGAAACCGAGCACGACGGCGTCGGGATCCTCGACGCCGTCGAGGACTTGGTGCAGCGCGTCGATCGTGAGCTCTTGTGCGGTGCCGGCGGGCGACCATTCGTACACGTGCCCGCGGTGTCTGCGGGTGACCAGTCCGCGCTGGGCCAGGCGAGTGAGCAGGGTTGAGACGGTGGTGTGGGCGCGTCGGGCGCCGGTGAGGGCCTGCTGGACCTCGGCGACGGTCATCGGGGCGGGCGTGGCGAGCAGCAGCTCGAGCACGTCGGCCTCCAGCGCGGGGAGGCGGTGCCCGCAG
>DAIQND010000121.1:0-7369 GCA_036788555.1 Solirubrobacteraceae bacterium
CGCGGGGCTCGGACCCGGACGCGTCGCTGTACTACCTGGCGGTGATGCTCGAGGGCGGCGAGGATCCCCGGTTCATCGTCCGGCGGATGGTCGTGCTCGCCTCGGAGGACGTCGGCAACGCCGACCCGCAGGCGCTGGTCGTGGCCACCGCGGCCGCGGCGGCGGTGGAGCACGTGGGAATGCCCGAATGCCAGTTCGCGCTCGCCCAGGCGGCGGTCTACCTTTCGCTGGCGCCGAAGTCCGATGCCGCCAAGCGCGCGGTGGGCGCCGCCCGCGAGTGGGTCCGTGAGCAGGGGGCCGAGCCGCCACCCCGGCATCTGCGCTCCTCGACGCGCAGCGACGGCAACTACGACAACCCGCACCGCCGGGCCGGCCACCTCTCGCCCCAGGAGCTCCTGCCCGACGGCGCGATCGGGCGGCGCTTCTACCAGCCCGATGAGGCCGAGGCGCAGCTGCGCGAGCGCCTGGAGCAGATCAGGCGCGCCCGGGGACGAGCCTGATCAGCGCAGCCTGATCGTCCGGCGGATCGTGCGACGGCCCTGGCGCAGAACCAGCCCGTAGCGGCCCGGCGCGAGGCGGCCGCGGACGCTCAGCGCCACCTGAGTCGGCGTTCCGTTGGCGGCCACTCCGGCCGCGACCGCGCGCCCACCGCGGGTGAGCGTGGCCTGGATCTGGCGGGTCCCGACGAGCAGGTTGGCGGCGACGAGCTGCGCCGAGCAGCGGCTCCGGGCGCAGTGCAGCGCCTCGATCAGCCCCGTGGAGGCCGCGGCGAGGCGCGCCCGGGCGCGCGGCCCTGGAAGCAGGTTGGGGCCGCCGAGCGGCGTCACCGTCGCCGTGAGGCTCGTGCTGGGCAGAACGCCGGCGAGCAGGAGGCTCCGGCGCCTGGTGAACGCCGAGACGACGCGTCCGTCGCTGCCTCGAACGAGCACGAAGTACTCGCGGGCACCGGCCGCGGCGGTCCAGCTCAGCAGCGCGCTCGTCCCTCCGCGGGACAGACGCGCGGTCCGCACGCGCCCCGGTCGCTGTGCCGGCGGCGCCACGTAGTGGCCGACGATCATCGTCCGCAGCGGTGTCCCTGCGCTGCTGAGCAGGTAGGCGAAGATCGTCCGGCTGCGCCCGATCGCGTCCTGTGGGGTGAAGCTGATCGTCCCGCGCGGGTGAGCGACCGTGGCGATCACGTGAACGCTGTCGCGGCCGCGCTCGACGAACTGAACGCGGGTGCCGGCCACGTAGTTCTTGATCGCGTAGCCGAGCGCCCAGCGGCGACCGCGTAGATGCCGGACGCGCACGGCGATCTTCGCCGGCGGCACGTCCTGGGCGGCGGCGACCGAGGTGATCGGCGCCGAGCCCGCGGCCGGCTGGATGTTGTAGAGGCCGCCCTTGGGGTGGCGGAAGAAGACGATCACGTGGCGGCCGTCGGGCGCGATCGCGCTGATGAACACACCGCCTGCGGTGCTGATCTGCCCCGGGGTGGCGGGGGTCGTGTACACCTGATGGTTCGGCGCGTAGATGGTCACGACCGGGGCGCCGCTGCTCGAGCCGATCAGCAGCTCCTGGCCGTCGGTGCCGCCCGGGAGCCTGACCGTACCGCCACCGCGGGTGTCCGCGGCGGTGAGGTGCTGCATGCCGGCCAGATCCCGGGCGGAGTTCACGAAGCCCCCGGTGTGAGGCGTGACGGGTGTTTCCTTGTACTGCTTGAGCTGGTCGTCGCAGTTGCTGAAGGCGAAGAAGCCGCCCCCGATGCCGCCGTTTGAGAAGTCGTAGTGCCCCTGGACGCCGAAGCCGCTGATGTCAGCGCATCCGGCGACCTGCTGGTCGTTGATCAGCCCCGCGACTTCGGCGCTGATCACCCACAGCTTCAGCGCGACGCTGCCGTCGGCCTCCCAGCGCCCGCTGCTCGGCTCGTCCCAGAAGCCGATGTGGCCCTTGACGCTGACCACGGGATCGCTCGAGTCGAACGGGAAGTGCAGGTCGATGTCAATCGCGGCGTCGGTGTAGCCGTCGGAGTACACGTCGGCCGCCAGCGTGGCGATGTTGTCGCCCTTGAACGAAAGCTGCCCCTGCCCGCCGAAGAACCCAAGCTGGGTGTCGGTGGCGTCTCGGTAGAGGAAGGCGAGGCTGAGCTCGAGCTGGGTGGCGATGCTGGCCCCGATCTGACCGCCGAAGGTCAGGGGGTTGACGCCGATCGTCGCGCCGATCTGGTTGAGGAAGATTCCTGGATAGATCGGGACCCCCACCCCGGCCGGCGCCGTGAACAGCAGCGAGGCCTTCTGGAAGTCTCCGTGCTTGAAGTCGAGCTCGCCCGAGAGGTTTGGCTGATCCAGCGGCCCGAAGATGATCGTGGCCTTGGCCTGCCAGGTGTCGGCCTTTGACGGGTCCGGATCGCTGGGGAAGTAGTAGTTGAAGGAGGCATCCTTGACCGTGAAGATGCTGGCTAGACCGGCTTGGGGGATCGAGAACTGCAGCGACTCGAGGTTGATCCCGTGCACGGGGTCGGCTTCGATCTCGAGGCCTCCGGTCGCCTCGAAGTTGACCGACGACAGGTCGAGCCCGACCTGCACGTCCAACAGCGCCTCGCCGTTGTTGGTCAGCCAGACCTGGATCTGGCCGGTCAGCGGGAAGCCTCCGGGCAGCGTCGCGCACGCGGTCGTTCCGCTGGTGGGCGGGCAGCACGCCGGATCCTTTGAGCCGGCCGAGCAGCTCTTGCCGATGCCGAGCTGCATGAGCAGCGTCTGTTTCTTTCCGATCGTGAAGCCGTTGCCGCCGCCGCCGCCGGCCCCACCGCCGCCGCTGACGCCGCCCGCGCTGCCACCGCCGCCCGCCACGTGGGCGGGCGGTCCGGCGTCACGCTGGAGATTGATGGTCTGCGGATGGAAGGCGTTGAAGACCAGGTTGATCGGGTTGGCGGTCAGGTCCTGGCCTCCCAGCACCATGTCGCCGATCGGGGTGTTGAGCAGCTCGAAGTTGACCGCCGGGCCGGTCAGCTCGGTGCCGCTGTCGAGGAAGTTCTTGAAGTCGAGGACCTTGAAGACGCTGAGCGCGTTCCCGGGCTTCGGCGCCAGCACCACCCCGTTCAGATTCAGGTACTTCGTCTCGATCACGTAGCCTCCGCCCGACATCGTCTGGATGCAGTCGGCGAGGAGGTTGGCGTCGCCGACCTGGAGCGTCGACTGACAGCTGCCCTGGCCGCCGTCGGGAATGAACGCTGTGACGTTCGTGTTGGCGACGTCGAACCCGAGCTTCGAGGTCGAGTGCTGGCCGCCCGAGTTGGTGACGGTCAATGTCACCGTGTGGAGCCCCGGCTTGAACATCCAGTTGGCGACCGGGTTGGTGCCGGTGCTCGTGGTTGTCGTGTCACTGTCAAAGCCCCAGTCGTAGGCGATGATCCGTCCGCTCCCCGGCGTCGAACGGGCAGCGGTGAAGCTGACCAGGCCGCCGGCCCGCGGGTTGGGCGTCAAGACATCTACCGCCGCCGACGGCGAGCTGGAGCCGCCACCGGAGCCCCCACCGCCACCGCCGGCGGCCGATACGTTCGCCGTCGTATCCGCCGCCGTGCTCCGTCCGTTTACCTTGGTGATCGCGACGTGGACCGGGTAGGTGCCGGCCGCCGACCACGTGTGCGAGCCGGAGACGGTGAACTGCCCCGAAGGTGATCCCGCGCTCACCGTGCCGTTCGAGCTCGAGCCGTCGCCCCAGTCGATCGTCGCGGCGTAGTCGGAGGCGGTGGCGGTCGCGTCGCCGTCGGTGATGGTGGCCACGCTCCCGGAGAACGGGGCGCCGGCTGTGGCGTTCACCTGAGTCCCGCTCGCGCTGAGCGGTGCGCCGGCCTGATCGAAGCTGAAATCGTCGATCGCGAGCGGGGGAGTGTTGGCCGACGCACTCGAGGTGGTGATCTCGAAGTAGCTGACCTGCGCCGGCACCGGCGAGCCGCTGCTCTGCACGGCGTCGATCCTCGTCCAGGCGCTGTCGGTCGCCGTGCCGGTCCCGGTGGCCACGACGGTTCCAGACGCGTTGTAACCGTTCACCGTCACGGCCGTGTTGACGAAGCGCGAGGTCAGGCGCACCTGCACCGACAGCGAACCGCGCGGATAGTTGGTGAACGCCCCGAAGGTGCCGGCGTAGAAGACGGCCGCGCCCCCGGGGGGTGAGCAGGTGGCGAGCTGGGCATAGTTGGGCGCCGAGAACGCCGGCGTGGCCGCCGTCCCCGCCGTGACGCTCGGCGAGCCGCAGTCACCGCGCCCCGGCGAGGCGACCCCGAAGTCCGAGGCGTGGCCGAACTCGACTCCCTGCGCCTTGTACTGGCTGGTGACCACCGTTCCGGCCGCCTGGTCGTCAAAGCCGATGACCGTGGCCGACGTCGCGTCGGCCGGTGTGGCAATCACGAACGCCGCGCCGATCAGCGTCAGCGCCATCACGATCCAGCGTTTCACTGCCCACCCCCAATCGCAGTTGCACGCGGTGAGCGTGCCGAGGCGACGATTCGCTCAAACGGAATCCGCGCCGCCTGCGCGGCCTCGCGAATCGCCGCCGCATCGCCCGCGAACAAGCACAGCACGACCTCGTCCTCGCAGAACAGCAGCGACCCCAGGTACCGCACGATCCGCCCGCTGGCGGCCAGCCGCGCCGCCGAGCGAGCCGCGCGGTCATCGAGTGCGTTCAAGTCGCCTTCCCGCACCCCCGGCCAGAAGCATTCCGCCACGTAGTCAGAGCTGACCTCTGCTGGCATGCGGCGACCGTATGGCGCCGGAGATCGTCGTGAAAGAGAGAAAACCCTCGCCCTAAGCGACCCGACCCTCGTCTTGCAGCGCGCGCGCCAAGCCGGCTCGGGAACGCACGCTCAGCTTCCTGTAGACACGGCTTAGCGTCGCCTCGACCGTCTTGACCGAAAGGAAGGCCTGCTCGGCGATCTCTCGGTTCGAAAGCCCGCTCGCCGCCAGATCGGCCACCCGCCGCTCACCCGCCGTCAGCCCTTCAAGTGAGCCGGTGCGCCGGCCGACACGCGCGAGCTCTTCTCGCGCACGGAGGAGCCAGGGCTCGGCGCCGAGTCCGGCGAAGAGATCGGCGGCCTCTCGCAGCGCAGCCGCCGCCCGCCCCCGCGCCTTGAAGCGCCTGTAGGCCTGGCCCGCGAGCATCAGCGTTCGCGCTCGCTCGAACGGCATGCCGATGCGCTCGTGAATGCCCAGCGCCTCATCGAACGCCGCGAACGCGGCCTCGCGGCTGCCTCGGGCGCTCTCGAGGACGCCGCGCGCCCTGGCCGCGGCCGCGATAGCCCACGCGCGCCGATGCTGGAGCGCCAGCCCTTCAAACGCAGCCAGGTGGCGCTCGGCGCGTGCGAGCTCGCCGACGCCGACCAGCGCCTCGACCTCGTCAGGCAGGAACATTGCGAGCACCGGATCGCCGCCCATCGCGGTCAGCTGCTCGGCCAGCGGCCCGAGGATCGAAACCGCCTCCGCCGGGCGCGAGGCTGCCAGCGCGGCCAGCCCCAGCGCCCAACAGGGCCAGATCACGCCGGTGCGCCACCCGAGCCGCTGAAAGCTCGCGACTGCTCGCCGGCCCTGCTCTCGCGCGCGATCCAGGTCGCCGACGTGGGCGTGCAGCAGTGCGGCGGCAGACAGCGAAGCGCTCTCCACCATCGGGTCCTCGAGCAGCTCGCAGGCCGCCAGCGCCTCCTCGACACACGCGGCGGCGGCGGCAAATTCCCCCTGCCACAGCGACGCCCACACTCGGTAGAGCGCCAGCAGCGGCGCGCCACCGTCCTGACCCAGAGCGCTGGCCTCGGCGTGGAGATTCGCCAGTGTCTCGCTGGCGCCGGCGAGCTCACCGGTCCACAGCTGGAGCATCCCGTGGATCGCCGCCGGGCGCATCACGAAGGTTCGCACCCGCACTGGGTCTTCGAGCGCCAACGCCCGTTTCATCCGCTCGGCATCGCGCCCGCCACCGCCGAGGAACTCCATCACCGAAAGCCCGGCCAGGGCGTCGGCGAGGAGTGCCGCGTCGCCGCTCGCCTCGGCTCGGGCCACCGCTGCACGTGCGTGCCCGGCGGCCGCTTCGAGCTCTCCCGTGCTCACCCGAAAGAACCCCAGGTCAAGCTCGATCTCCGCCGCCAGCCGGTCATCGTCCCCCGCCTTCCTCAGTGCGGCGACACCCAGCGCTGCCGCCTCGTCGAAGCTTGTCCGCCTTCCGCGGAGCTGGGCGACCAGCTGCAGCGCCTCGGCATGGGCATGGTCGCTCAGAGCCGTGGAGAGCACCTGCTCGGCGAGAGCTTCGCTCCGCGTCAGGTCCCCAGCATCCATGTGCAGGTGAGCGGCGCTCAGCAGCCGCGTCGCCCGGTCGCCTGGGTCGGCGGCCGGGGTGGCCGCCGCCGCCAGTTCCGCGAGCTCCGCGGCGGCGTCGTTGGCCCCCCGCCGCCGGGCCAGCACCGCCGCCTCGTCCAGCCGACGCGCGATCTCGGGGTCGGGTCGGGGGCTCGCCAGCGCCAGGTGCCGGGCGCGCTGCTCCGCGTCGCCCACCAGCTCAGCGGCTCGGCGGTGCAGCTCGCGACGCCTGGCGCTCGACACCGCGCCGTAGGCCGCCGAGGCGAACAGCGGGTGGTTGAACTCCAGTCGTCCGCGCTCGTCCACCGTGACCAGTCCAGCTTCCTCGGCGGGCCCAAGGCGGCCCACGTCGACCGTGTCGTGGTCGGGATTCGAGAGCACCGCGGCGAGCAGCAGCTCGTCCTGGGCGGCGGCCGGAAGCCGGCGAATCCGCCGCGCGGTCAGCGCCCTCAAATCATCGGGCACGGGCAACTCCGCCCCCGGCGACTGCGAGCTCCCGCGCTCGAGGAGCAGCCGAGCGATCTCGAGCACGTAGAACGGGTTGCCGGCGGCGATCCCGCTAATCCGGACCAGCAGCGGCCGGGGGAGCGATACCCCCAGCTGGGCGGAGACGATCCGGGCCAGCGCCGCGAGCGAGAGCGACCGCAACTGCAGGCGGCGGACGCGCGCCTCCGACAGGGCGCGCTCCAGTCCGGGGGCGTCCCCCGGGATCCGGCGCGTGTACAGCAGTCCGACCGGCTCGGAGTCGAGCCGGCGGACCGCGAACTCGATCGTGCTGCGCGAGGCCGTGTCCAGCCACTGCAGATCGTCGATCGCCAGCAGCAGTGGTCGCCGCCGCGCCAGGTCCCTGACCAGGGTCAGGAACGCTGAGGCCACGGTGCGAGCGTCCGAGGCTCGACCGCTCGGCGGCGGAGGCAGGAGCGCGCGCTCGAGGGCGTCGCGCTGGGGCCCCGCCAGGCTGCCCCCGGCATCGTCCAGCACCGGCGAGAGCAAATCCGCCAGTCCGGCGAACGAGAACTTGGCCTCGGCGGCCGCGGGGCGGCACCACAGCACCG
>DAIQND010000122.1:0-7342 GCA_036788555.1 Solirubrobacteraceae bacterium
GGCCATGTTGCCGCCGGCCAGCCAGCCCTTCTCGAGCACCGCGACGTTGGTGATCCCGTGTTCGGCGGCGAGGTAGTAGGCGGCGGCCAGGCCATGTCCGCCCCCGCCGACGATGATCACGTCGTAGCTGCCCCGCGGGTCGGCGCTGCGCCACAGGTGGCGCGGCTGGACGGGCGGCTCGATCCCGCTGGAGGGGTGCGACACGCGACCGTTCCCGCCCGAGGAGTGCGACATGGAGGCGCTCACCGGGTCAGCGCGGCGTAGAGCGGATGGCGCTCGGCGAGCGCCCGAACGCGCGCGGCCAGACGGGGGCCGTCATGGGCCGGCTGCAGCGCGAGCGCGAGCACATCGGCGACCTCGGCGAAATCGGTGGAGCCGAAGCCTCGGGTGGCCAGCGCCGGGGTTCCGATCCTCAGCCCCGAGGTCACCATCGGCGGGCGCGGGTCGAACGGGACGGCGTTGCGGTTGACGGTGATGCCGAGCGCGTGCAGGCGGTCTTCGGCCTGGCGGCCGTCGAGCTCTGAGTCGCGCAGGTCGACGAGCACCAGGTGCACATCGGTGCCGCCGCTCACCACGCTCACCGACGCGGCGGCGACGTCGTCCTGCAGCAGGCGGGCGGCGATCGCCCGCGCCCCGTCGAGCGTGCGTTGCTGGCGGTCGCGGAACTCCTCACCGGCCGCGAGCCCGAACGTGACCGCCTTGGCGGCGATCACATGCTCGAGCGGACCTCCCTGCTGTCCGGGGAACACCGCCGAGTCCAGCTTCCTGGCCAGCTCGGCGGTGGACAGGATCGTGCCCCCGCGCGGACCGCCGAGGGTCTTGTGGGTGGTCGTGGTCACGACGTGCGCGTGCTCCACCGGGTTGGCGTGCAGTCCCGCCGCCACCAGACCCGCGAAGTGGGCCATGTCGACCAGGAGGTAGGCGCCGACCTCGTCGGCGATCTCCCGGAACCGCGCGAAGTCCAGCTCGCGCGGGTACGCCGACCAGCCGGCGACGATCAGCCTGGGCCGGCGCTCCTGGGCGAGTCGTCGCACCTCGTCCATGTCGACGCGCCCGTCGGACTCCCGCACGTGATAGGCGGCCACCTCGTACAGGCGCCCGGAGAAGTTCAGGCGCATGCCATGGGTGAGGTGGCCCCCGTGCGCGAGGTCGAGTCCCAGGATCACGTCGCCGGGATCGAGCAGCGCATGCATGACGGCCGCGTTCGCCTGCGCTCCCGAGTGCGGCTGCACGTTGGCGTGCTCGGCACCGAACAGCGCCTTCGCCCGGTCGATCGCCAGCTGCTCGATGACGTCGACGTGCTCGCAACCGCCGTAGTAGCGCCGGCCCGGGTACCCCTCGGCGTACTTGTTGGTGAGCACCGACCCCTGCGCCTCCAGGACCGCGGCCGGAGCGAAGTTCTCCGAGGCGATCATCTCCAGCGTCGTGCGCTGGCGCTCGAGCTCCAGATCCACGGCGCGCGCGACCTCTGGATCGACCTCGGCCAGCGGGCGGTCATGCAGCGCGGCGCGGCGCTCGGTTACGGCTGAGATCACGGGCGTTCCTTTCGCGGTGCGAGTGCTTGCCCAGAATGCGCTCCGCGACCGCGGCCCACCATGCCCCAGGCGTCAACTCATCCCCCCGCGGGGGTGACGTTGCGTCACCCGGGGCTGTGCGATGATCGCGTCGCGATGTCGTCGATCACCGCGCAGGCCCCCGAGTCGGTGTTCACCATCGCCGACGCGCTCGAGCTTCCCATCATGCGCGAGGGCGTTCCCGAGGTGCTCGCCGGCGCGGAGCAGCTCTCCCGCCCGATCCGCTGGGTCCACTCGGGCGAGTTCCCGGACATGCCCGCGGTGCTCAAGGGGGGGGAACTGCTGCTCACGCACGGGATGAGCATCCACACCCAGCAGGCGCGCCGCCGTCGCTACGTGGCCGACCTGGCGCGGGCCGGGCTGGCGGGGCTCATCCTGGAGCTCGGCAGCCCCATCCGGCGGATCCCGGTGGAGGTCGTCGACGAGGCGCGACGGCAGCAGCTCCCGCTCATCGTGCTGCACCGGCCGATCCCCTGGATCGAGGTGACAGAGATCGTGCACCGGACGATCGTCAGCCGCCAGGACGCGCTGATCGCCCACGGCCAGGAGCTGCACGACCGGTTCGCGGCGATCCTCACCGGCGGGGGCGGGGTGGCTGAGGTGCTCCAGGCGCTCGCCGACATGATCGAGAACCCGGTCGTGCTCAGTCGCGAGGGCGAGCTCATCTACGCCGCCGCCCGCGGTCTGGACGACGACGTGCTGGCGTCCGGCTGGGAGTCCGCGACGCGCGAGCTGCCCGGAGCACCCGCCGTCCTCACCGCGCGGGTGGCCGCCGCCGGAGGGGCCGAGTGGGGAATCGTCACGGCGGTCGGGCTCCAGCGAGCGCTCGATCACCTCGACGCCGTCGCGCTCCAGCGGGCCGTTCCGATGCTCGCGCTGGCCTTCCTGCGTGCCGATGAGGAGCACCTGCTCACCGCCCGCACGCGGGGGGAGTTCCTCGACGCGCTGATCGACCCCGACGCGCCCCTCGCCGAACACCGGGCCCATCGCCGGGCCGGCGCGGTCGGGTTCGCCACGCGCTCCTCCTGGCTGTTGCCGGCCGCTGCCGATCTCGCCGCCGGCCATGGCCGGCTGGACGAGCGCCGCTGGTCGCTGGTGGCCCGCGACGTGCGCCGCGAGCTGAACTCCCGCAGCATCCCCGTGGTGATCGGGACGCCGACGCGTCATCAGCACCTGGCGCTCGCCGCGGGTCTGGCCAACCCCGAGCACCGGGCCACCACCGGGGAGCTCCTCGCCGAGGCGCTGGATTCGGCGCTGCGCCGGGTCGGCTCGGATGCGACGATCGTGCTCTGCGTCGGTCCGCTCGCCGCCTCCTGGCGCGAGCTTGGCCCGGCGCTGCGGGAGACCGTCAGCGCCGTTCCCGCCATGCGTCACGCGCCCCCCCGGGCGTGGCACGATGTCAGCCGCCCGGACCTGCGCAGGCTGCTCTGGGCCCTGCGGGAGGACGCGAAGCTCGTCGAGTTCGTGCAGAGCGTGCTCACCCCGCTCCAGGAGGCCGACGCGCAGCGGGGCCAGTTGCTGCAGACGCTGGAGGCTCTCTGCGCCCACGGGGGCCGCAAGGCCGACACCGCTCGCGCGCTGCACCTCACCCGCCAGTCGCTCTACAAGCGGCTGGCCAGGCTGGAGAGCGTGCTCGGAGTCGACCTCGGCGAGGAGGATCAGCTCCTCGGCCTGCACCTCGCGCTGCGCGCCCGGCGCCTGGCTTGCGGGATCGTCGCAAACCCGCAAAGCTGAGACGATGAGCAGCCAAACAGACGCGATGGGTGGCGAAGCGCCCCGGGACCCCGAGGAGCTGGAGGCCAGAGGCGCGCCGACCCGCGCGCAGATGCCGGCCTCGACCACGGTCGGGGCGGTCCACCTGACGGTGGCCGACCTCGGCCGCTCGATCGATTACTACACGCGCGAGGTGGGGCTGCAGGTCGTCAGTCGCGATGACGACGCGGTGTCGCTGGGAAGCGGCGGGCGTGAGCTGGTGCGTCTCGTGCAGCAGGCGGGGGCGAAGCCCTCCACCGGGCACACCGGCCTGTACCACTTCGCCCTGCTGCTTCCGACCCGCGTGGATCTCGCGCGGTGGCTGGCTCATGCCGCGCGGGATCGGGTCGGCCTGGTCGGGCTCTCGGACCACTTCGTCAGCGAGGCGCTGTACCTGAGCGACCCCGACCAGCACGGGATCGAGATCTACTGGGATCGCCCCCGGGAGGTGTGGGAGAACCAGGTGGCCGAGCGCATGACGACCCTGCCGCTGGATGTCGATGGCCTGCTCGGCGAACTGGCCGACCCCGCCCGGGAGCGGTTCGACGGCCTGCCGGCCGGCACGGTCATGGGGCACGTCCATCTCAAGGTGGCGCGGATACCGGAGACGATCGCGTTCTACCGCGACACGCTGGGCTTCGCGCTGATGGCGCAGCTCGGCCCGTACGCCGCGTTCCTCAGCGCCGGCGGCTACCACCACCACATCGGCACGAACACGTGGGAGAGCCAGGGTGCCCCACCCCCGCCGCCGGGAAGCGCCGCGCTGCGCCACGCGACGATCGTGCTGCCCGACGAGGCCGCGCGCGACCGCCTGCTGGAACGTGTCGGGGCCGACGATCGCACCCCGCATGACGACTGCGCCGACCCGATCATCCATGACCCCTCGGGCAACGCCCTGGCGCTCACGATCGCGTCGGACTGAGTCGCACCGGCGCTCGGAGCGGCGAGCGGCCGGCATGACACATCCACCACCATCCGCAACCGAAGGGAGCTTGTGATGAAACTGGGACGTCTCGCCGCACGAATCGTGATCGGCGGCCTGTTCATCGGCCACGGAACCCAGAAGCTGTTCGGGTGGTTCGGCGGGCCCGGCCTCGACGGCGCCACGCAGATGATGGACTCGCTCTCGCTGCGCCCGGGCCGGCGGTACGCCGTGATGAGCTCGGTCGCCGAGACCGCGGGCGGCGCATCCGTCGCTCTCGGCGCGCTGACCCCGCTGGGGGCGAGCGCGCTGATGGGCTCGATGATCACCGCCATCCGGACCGTCCACCTCAAGAACGGGCCGTGGGTCACCGAGGGCGGCTACGAGTACAACCTGGTGCTCATCGTCGCGCTGCTGGCGCTCGTCGACGGCGGGCCGGGACCGCTGTCGGTGGACCGCAGGCTCGGGATCCACGACACCGGCGCCGGCTGGGCCATCGCGGCCCTCGCCGCCGCCGCGGCCGGATCGGCGATCACCACCCTCACCGCGGCAGGGGAGCCGGCGGCCGAGCCCGACGCCGGCACGGCAGTTCCCGCACCGGCGCCAGCCCCGGACCCGGATCCAGCCCCGGCCCCGGCCCCGGCTCCCGAGGAGGCGTGATGGAAAGCGCCCATGAGGTGATGAAGGATCTCGCCGAGCCCGCCCGGCGGCTGCGCCAGGACGTGCCGGAGGTGATCGGCGCCTACGCCGACCTGCAGCGGGCGGTGATCGTCGACGGCGCGCTGCCCGCCAAGGTCAAGGAGCTGATCGCGCTCGCGATCGGAGCCACCCGCCAGTGCGACGGCTGCGTCGCCAGCCACGCGCGTGGGGCCGCGCGCCAGGGCGCCAGCGAGGCCGAGGTCGCCGAGGCGATGGGAGTGGTCGTGATGATGAACGGCGGACCGGGGACGGTCTGGGCTCCCCGGGCCCTGGCCGCCTACCGCGAGTACGCCGAGCAATGACCGACCGCCGGCTGGCCGCGCCCCACCGGACGCTCGCGGGCGCGGCGGTGGTGCTGGCGCTCGGGTGATCCCGCGGTCACCTAACCTCCCGGGCATGGACACGCACACCCCAGGCGAGCTCGTGAAGGTATCGGCCGGCGGCACGGAGCTCGATGGGCTCGTGTTCGATCGGCCGAGCAGCTCCAAGGTCATCGTCGCGGTGGTCGACCCCACCCGCGGCCCGCTGTTTCGCACGGTCAATCCCAGCGCATTGTCGGGGCGCGAGCTGGAGGGCCCGGACGACCGACTGCTGCGCCAGCTGGTGCGCCGGACGCCGCCGCCGCACGTCGTCGCTCGAGGCGCGACGAGCGGGGGCCAGCGGCGCTCGGGCCACACGCGCGGCGCGGCCCATCGTCCGACCGGCAGGTAGGGCTCAGGGGCAGGCGAGCGTTGGTGCCGTGATGGAGGAGCGGCGAAGCGTGAGAAGATGGATTGCGCTGCCGGAGTCCTCAACGGCCCCTGACCCGGGCCGTGTGCCGACCTGATCGTCTCGAGCTGCCTGGAGGAGAGAGCATGAGTACCACGCCGATCGATCCGACCTTCTACCGCAATGCTGCGGAAGCGGCGGCGGCGCCTGCCGAGGAGCTCGCGTACGTGGTGGCCTTTGACCCGGAGGGCACCCGGAGCGACGCGATGACCGTCGTGGACGTGAACCCGGCGTCGGAGGGCTATGGGCACGTCGTGGGCTGGACCGACGTCGGGCGCGGCCATGAGCTGCATCACTTCGGGTGGAACGCGTGCAGCAGCGCCCTCAAGCACGAGGGGCATGACATGACCGGGCTGGCCCGTCGCTACCTGCTGGTACCCGGGATCCGGTCGTCGGCGATTCACGTGCTCGACACCCAGCCGGACCCCCGCAACCCCGTGCTCGTGAAGACCATCGATGCGAGGGAGCTGTCTGAGAAGGCGGGGTACTCCCGTCCGCATACCTCGCATTGTGGTCCCGACGGAGTCTTCCTGACGTGCCTCGGCGGGCCGGCAGGCGACCCGGACGGTCAGACCGGGATCGCGCTTCTGGACCATCAGACGTTCGACGTCGTGCGTGCGTGGGAAACCGATCATGGTCCCCAGCGGTTCTCCTATGACGCGTGGTGGCATCTCAACGCCAACGTGCTCATCTCCAGCGAGTGGGGCACGCCGTCGATGATCGAGGACGGCGTGGTCCCGGAGCTGCTGCTCTCCCAGAAGTACGGACACGCGCTGCACTTCTGGGATCTCGCTGAGGGCAGACACGTGCTGAGCCTGGACCTGGGAGCCCAGCATCAGATGGCCCTGGAGGTTCGGCCTGCGCATGATCCAGACGCCACCTGGGGGTTCCTCGGCGTCGTGGTCAGCACGGAGGACCTGTCCGGGTCGGTGTGGCGCTGGTTCCGGGACGGCACCGAATGGAAGGTGGAGAAGGTGATCACGATCCCGGCCGAGCCTGCGGATCCGGACCAGCTGCCGCCGTTGCTCAAGCCGTTCGGAGCCCTCCCGCCGATCATCACCGACATCGATCTGTCAGTCGACGACCGGTTCCTGTACGTGTCCTGCTGGGCCACGGGCGAGATCAAGCAGTTCGACGTCAGCGACCCGGCCCACCCCACCGAGACCGGATCCGTCCGGCTCGGGGGGATCGTCCGCCGGGCCCCGCACCCGAGCGCTCCCGATGTTCCCCTTGCCGGCGGCCCGCAGATGGTCGAGGTCAGCAGAGATGGCCGGCGCGTCTACTTCACCAACTCCCTGTACGGGGCATGGGACGACCAGTTCTACCCGGATGGCGTCGGCGCGTGGATGGCCAAGCTCGACGCGGGTCCAGACGGCGGCATCACCGTCGACGAGGCATTCTTCCCCCATGGCGATGAGTTCCGCGGGCGACGCGTCCATCAGATTCGGCTGCAGGGCGGCGACGCCTCATCCGACTCCTACTGCTACCGCTGAAGGCCGCCGGAGAGGACGCGGGCCGCGTTCTCGGCCGCGCGGGCGCGAGCGTGACGAATCCGCGAAGGCGAATCATGCTGGTGGTAGGTTGCCCGGTGGGCGTGTGAGGGCGCCTCCGGGTCCGCGGGCAGAAC
>DAIQND010000123.1:0-7217 GCA_036788555.1 Solirubrobacteraceae bacterium
TCAAGCCACCAAACCGCTCCAGATCACCCTGCAAAAGCGCAAACGTGAAAACCTCGCCTGCCTTCCTTTGCCTTCCTTCGTTCCGTCCGCGTCCTACGTACGTCCTGACTCGATTTGAGTGGACGCGGCCGGGCGGGCCGTCCACCGTCTTGCCTGAGCCGGCCGCGCGTCGGTGCGGTGGGGGCTCGGCATGTATCTCGGAGACGGATTGCTGGCCGGCAACGGGTCGCTTCTGGACGTTGCGTATCACGCTAGACCCGCCTTGCCCAGGGTTCACCAGCGAACGGGCCGCCGCGATTCGCCGGGATGACTGGCTCACACTCCCGACACACAGCCGGCCAGAGCGAGCGCGGCGAGATCTGCCGCCAGGCAGCGCTTCAGCATGAGAAGCTGGACCTTCGTCGAGCCGGGACCGCAGCGGGCCGACACGAAGCGGGGTCTCTTGCGGGCGCCAGCATGTGCGATGAGGCCAGGCCCGGCGCACGCATGCATCACCCACCTGCGTTCCAGCGCCACACCCGTCCCTATCGACCCGTCCAGCGGGGCCCTCTCGGACCCCGACTCCTTGGAATCGTTCTTGGAAACGTTGAAGTGCGGGCGGAGGGACTCGAACCCCCACGAGCTCTCGCTCACAAGGACCTAAACCTTGCGCGTCTGCCAATTTCGCCACGCCCGCTGGGGGGCCGATTCTATGCCGCCAAGAACCCAGCTCAGGCAGCTATGGCGCAGCGCGGCGGCCGCAGTGCCAAACCGCGGTAACTGCAGCGTCGCGCCTCAGAAGTTTGTATGTTCCGCCACGTGCCTCAGCACCGCACGCTGACACCGGGCTACGCGGTCGTCTATCCGAACCGGGAGAAGGCCTCGAGCAAGACGACCAAGGCGATCGTCGTGCTGATCATGCTGATCTCGGTGGCCCTGATGCTGATCGTCACGATCGGCGGATGGTCAGAGCTCCAGGGGCTCAAGCCGGTCGACTTCGTCTGGTGCGTCGCCTACGCGCTCCTGGCCTTCTACATCGCCACGCGCTGGGCGCGTGGACTGCTCCCGATCACCACCGGGCTCGCGATGCTGCTGCTGATCATCGTCGTGATCGGGGCGACGGGCGCCGCCGGCACCAGCTGGTTTGACCGCAGCAACTCCGGATTCGCCGCCGCCGGGCTGCCGGCGGACTTTCTCGGGCTGATCACGGTGCTGCTGATCCCGGTGCAGATCCTCCTGATCTTCTTCACGATGATGGCCTTCGCGCAGGCATGGAACGTCGAGCTGGAGGTCCCTATCGACGAGGCCAAGCGGCGTGGCTACACGATCGCCGAATCGCGTCCCGAGGGTGCCGGCCATGCTGGCCCCGCGACGGCGTAGCCAAACCGACCAGCACCTCAGCGGCGTGGCAGCGGCTTCAGCGGCTGGCCGGCTGTGCCGATGATGCGCAGGTGAAGCACCGGCTGCTTGCGCTCATCGCGGTCGCGGTTAGCATCGGCGGATCCTCCGCGATCGCGGTCGCCTCCGTAGGCACGGCCGCGCGTAGCCAAGGGCTCGTACTCCGGCCGCACGAGCGGCGGCCGCTCTCAGATGCCGCCGCGGCGGCACTGGTGCACTACTCCTCCTGGGAGCCTCGGACCGACAATGGCGCCACGCGTTACCGGAGGCCGACGAAAGCTCAGCTGCGCGTCTTCTGGGCCCAGTCCACGATGCCCTACGCGCGCTGGGTCACCGGCCACTTCACCGGCACCACCGACGAGATCATCCAGTGGGCCGCGTACAAGTGGGGCTTCAATCCGAATCTCCTGCGAGCTGTCGCGTCGGTGGAGTCCTGGTGGCGGATGTCGACCAACGGCGACAGCGGCGACAGCTTTGGGCTCTTCCAGGTCCGTCGTCCGTACCACTGCCGGGGGGTCGTCTGCAACTGGTTCCGCGACGACGCCGCGTTCAACGCTGACTACTACGGCGCGATCCTGCGCTCCTACTACGACGGCGCCGAGACGTGGCTGAACACCGTCTCCGGCAACGGTGCGACCTACCGCCGTGGCGACCTGTGGGACTCAGTCGGTGCGTGGTACTCCGGCCGGTGGCACGACGCCGGTGCGCTGCAGTACATCGCACACGTGAAGGCGAATCTCGCGCAGCGGGTCTGGAGAACGCCGGACTTCGCCGCCGGCAACTGAAGCCGGCTTGTGAGGGCGGAGGCGGCGGTTGCATCACCGCCATGCGGCGGGCGGGATTCGAACCCGCAAGTCCTTTCGGACAATGCGTTTTGAGCGCATCGAGTTTGCCGATTTCTCCACCGCCGCGCAGCCGCCATTGTAGTCGCGGCGACAGACCTAAAGAGCTCTTCCGGACGCTTTGTAGCTATTGCGCTACAAGCCCGAACAGCTCCTCGGCAAATGCCGCCGGCGCGGCCAGCAGTCCGGCCGGATCATCATCACGCCCAGGCAGATCCCGCACCTCGAGCCCGGCCCGCGCCGCGATCAACGCGCCCGCGGCGACGTCCCAGGCGTGGACTCCGCGTTCGTAGTACGCGTCCCAGCGTCCGCACGAACACCACGCCAGGTCAAGCGCCGCCGAGCCGAAGCGGCGGATGTCGCGCGCGCGGGGCAGCACGCGCGTGAGCACCTCGGCCTGCCGAGCCCGTACTTCGGCGTCATAGCCGAATCCGGTCGCCACGAGGGCGGTTGCCAGGTCGGCGCATTCAGAGGCGGCGATGGGGCAGCCATTCAGCGTCGCCTGTCCGGAGCGGGTCGCGGCGAAGCACTCCTCGCGAACCGGATCGAGCACGAGGCCGGCGATCGTCCCTGACGTGTCCTCGCAGGCGACGCTGACCGCGAACATCGGAATCCCGTAGAGGAAGTTGACCGTGCCGTCGAGGGGGTCCACGAGCCACCGCAGCTCCCCCTCCCCAGTCTCGCCGCCCTCCTCGCCCAGGACGGTGTCATCCGGGCGCCGGCGAGCCAGGACCTCGCGGATCGCGGCCTCGGCCGCGAGGTCGGCGTCTGAGGCCGGATCAGTCGGCGTGGACTTGGTGTGTACACCCTCGGCGACGCCGCCGAAGCGACGCGTCGCCTCGGCCGCCGCGGTGCGCGCCGCCTCGTACGCGACCTCCAGCAGCTCGTGCTCGTCCGGCGCGGCCATCCGGGCGTTGTATCTGATCGCACGGGTCGCCGGCGTCGCGGGTCCGCGGCATCGCGGCTCGGGCGGCGGCCATCCCGCCGTCGGCGACAGGGGCTCGCGCCGTCGCGAGCATCGCCGGTCGGCGGCGTCGCTGTCGCCGGAGCACCCCGCCGCGGCTGCCATCATCGCCGGCGATGGAAGCGATCGAGGTGGTCGAGGGGCTGACGGAGTTCGCCGGGCGCGGCGCCGGCGCCGACGCCGAGCGGCGGGCGGCCGGCTGGCTCGCCGACGAGCTTGGCGCCGGCGGACACGACACGAGCGTCGAAACCTTCTGGTGTCGGCCGAACTGGGCATTGGCCCACGCGTGGCACGCCGTGTTTGGAGTGATCGGGAGCCTCGTGTCGCTCGCCTCACCGGTCGCCGGCGTCGCCATCCTGGCGATCGCGCTGGCCTCCGTGTTCGTGGACTGGCGGTCGGGCCTCTCGCTCGGTCGCCGCCTGACCCGGGAGCACGCCAGCCAGAATGTCGTGGCGACCGACCCAGCGACGGGCCGCGACGCTGATCGGGTGAGGCTGATTCTGAGCGCCAACTACGACGCCGGCCGCACCGGGACCGCCTACCGCATGTGGCTCAGACGACCGTCGGCGGCGCTGCGCCGCCGCCTCAATGGCTTCACTCCGGGCTGGCTTGGATGGTTCTCGCTCGCGCTGGTGTGGCTGCTGGCCACGGCGGCCATCCGCTTGAGCGGCCACAGCTCACACGCGGTCGCGGTGGCCCAGGTGCCCCCCACCGCGATGCTGATCCTCGCCTTCGCGCTGCTGCTCGAGCTCGGAACGAGCGGGTGGTCGCCGGCGGCGGGTGACAACGCGACCGGCGTCGCGGTGGCGCTCGCGCTCGGCCGGGCGCTGCAAACGGTGCCGCCCCAGCACGTGGAGGTCGAGCTCGTGCTGAGTGGTGCGGGCGACGGGTCTCAGCTCGGGCTGCGCCACCACCTGCGCCGCCATCGTGCAGAGTGCGGGCGAGCCAACACGGTCGTGCTCGGGCTCGCGGCGTGCGCCGCCGGCCGACCTCACTGGTGGACGGCCGACGGTACGCTGATCCCGCTCAGGTACGCCCGCCCGCTCCGAGATCTGGCGCGGGCGATCGCAGCCGAGGAGCCCCATCTCCACCTGCGCCGCCATCCGGGTCGCGGCGCGACGCCGGCCGAGCCGGCGCGGGTCAGAAGGATCCCGGCGATCGCGCTGGGGTGTCTCGACGACCTGGGCCTGGCGCCCGGCTCCCACCAGCCGACGGACACGATCGACGCCATCGATCGCACCGCGCTCGACGCAGCGCTTCAGTTCGGGCTGCAGATGGTCGACGCTATCGATGCGGCGGTTGGAGAGCTGCGGCGTCAGTCCGCCGCTACACCGGCGTGACCGGATTTCGCTTCTCCGGCCACTCGCGGCGCTTGCCCGCCGCCAGCGCGAAGCGGCGGATGAGCTCGCCCCGCAGCCCCTCGGGCTGGATGATCGCGTCGACCACGAGCTCAGAGCCGAGGTGGAGGATGTCGATGTCCTTGGCGTATTCGTCCCGGAGCTCCTCGGTCCGCGCCGCGCGTTCGCCATCGTCGGAAATCGCCTGCAGCTGGTTGTAGTAGACGGCGTTGATCGCCGCCTGCGGACCCATCACGGCGATCGAGGCGCTGGGCAGCGCCAGACAGCAGTCCGGATCGAAGGCGGGCCCCGCCATCGCGTACAGCCCGGCGCCATAGGCCTTTCGGACGATCACCGACAGCTTCGGCACGTTGGCCTCGGACACCGCGCTGATCATCTTCGCGCCGTGGCGGATGATCCCCTCACGCTCAACCTTGGTGCCGATCATGAAGCCCGGGACATCGGCCAGGAACAGCAGCGGGATGTTGAACGCGTTGCAGGTCCAGATGAACCGCGCGCACTTGTCGGAGGAGTCGACGAACAGCACGCCGCCCTTGACCATCGGCTGGTTGGCGACGATCCCGATCACCCGGCCGTCCAGCCGTGCGTAGCCGACGATCACCTCACGCGCCCAGCGCGGGTGAATCTCCAGGAACGAGCCGCCGTCGACCAGCGCCTCGATCAGCTCACGCATGTCGAACGGCTTGTTCTCATCGGCCGGGATCAGCTCGGCGATCGCGCGTTCGGAGGCGGGCGAGGCGGGCGAGGCGGGCGGGGCGGGCGGCGGATCCTCGGCGAACGAGGTGGGAAAGTAGCTCAGATAGCGCTTGGCGAAGTCGACTCCCTCCTCGTCATCGGAAACCAGCACGTGCCCCACCCCGCTGTGGGTCGTGTGCATCCGCGCCCCGCCCATCTCCTCGAGCGTGACCTTCTCGCCGATCACCATCTCGGCCATCCGCGGAGATCCGAGGTACATCGAGGCGTTCCCGTCACGCATGATCACGACGTCGCAGAAGGCTGGGATGTACGCACCCCCGGCGGCGCTCGGCCCGAACAGCACGCAAACCTGCGGTACGACGCCGGACAGGCGGACCTGGTTGAAGAAGATCCGTCCCGCGTGGCGGCGGCCCGGGAACATCTGCACCTGCTGGTTGATCCGGGCGCCGGCCGAATCCACCAGGTACACGAGGGGCGTCCGGAGCGACAGCGCGCGCTCCTGGATCCGAAGGATCTTCTCCACCGTCTTCGGTCCCCACGAGCCGGCCTTGACCGTCGGGTCGTTGGCCATCACCGCCACCGGGCGTCCCGCGATCGTGCCGAGTCCCGTGACGACACCGTCAGCCCCGAGGCCGTCCTGCTCCCAGTTCGCCAGCAGCCCCTCCTCGGAGAACGACCCGGGATCGACCAGCCGGGCCACGCGGTCGCGCACCGGCAGCTT
Source organism: Solirubrobacteraceae bacterium (assembly GCA_036788555.1). Classification (GTDB taxonomy): domain Bacteria; phylum Actinomycetota; class Thermoleophilia; order Solirubrobacterales; family Solirubrobacteraceae; genus Palsa-465. The sequence goes on from DAIQND010000123.1 coordinate 5,959, forward strand.
CCCCTGCTCGGTCGCCTTCTCGCGATGACGCTCGGGGCCGCCGGCCAGCGCGCGCTGGACCGCCGCCGCCAGCTCCTCGCCGCGCTCGACGTCAGTCACAGACGATCAGCTCCAGTGCACCGGACCTCACTCACGGTGATCAGCTCCACTGCACCGGACCCGCGGCCAGGACGTGGCTGCCCAGCGGGCGGCCGAGTACCTCCTGGGCGGCCCGGGAAGCCTCGATCAGAGCCGCCAGGTCGACCCCGGTCTCGATCCCCATCTCGTGAAGCATCGAGACCAGGTCCTCGGTGGCGATGTTGCCGGTGGCGCCGGGCGGCACCGGGCAGCCTCCGAGCTCGCCGAAGGAGGACTCAAAGCTCTGCACCCCACTCTCGAGGGCGGCCAGCGCGTTGGCCAGCCCCTGCCCGCGAGTGTTATGGAAGTGGGCGGTCAGCTCGACGCCCGGAAGCGCCGACGCGGCCGCGGAGAAGAACTCCCGCACCTGGAGCGGGTTGGCCATCCCTGTGGTGTCGCCAAACCCGATCTCCGCGCACCCCGCCTCGGCCAGATCGAGCGCGATCGCCAGGATCCGCTCCACCGGCACGTGTCCCTCGTAGGGGCAGCCGAAGGAGGTGGAGATCACGCCTTCGCAGCGCAGCCCCTCCGCCAGGGCGCGGGAAAACGTGCGACGGAGGCCCGCCAGCGAGTCCTCCACCGAGCGTCCCACGTTCTTCTGGTTGTGGGTCTCCGATGCCGACAGGAAACCGTTGATCTCCTGAAAGCGGTCGCGGTGGGCGAGCGCCCGCTCGAGACCGCGCTCGTTGGGGATCAGGACGCTGACTGCGACCGACGCCGGGAGCCGCATCGCCTCCAACAGCTCCTCGGCATCGGCCAGCTGCGGGATCACGTCCGGCCGCACGAAGCTCGTGATCTCGATGCGCGTGAGGCCCGACCGGCCGAGCAGCTCGACCAGGCGCACCTTCTCCGAGGTGGGGATCACCTCGGGCTCGTTCTGAAACCCGTCGCGGGGTCCGACCTCGCGGATGCGCACCCGGGAGGGAAGCGTGCTCACAGCGCCGATTCTATGAACCGGCGACTCGCGGCCTAGCGGTACACGAGCCGCAGGCCGAGCATCTGGTCGACGGTCACGAACTTGTAATGGCGGGCACGCAGCGTGGCGATCTCCCGGGGCACGGCAGCCAGCGTCTCGTAGCGAGGGCCGCCCCCGAAGTGCTGGAGCACGATCGAGCCGTTGTGGGCGTTGGCAACGACATTTG
>DAIQND010000124.1:0-7179 GCA_036788555.1 Solirubrobacteraceae bacterium
GCCCGGTGGCTGCTGACCGAGATCGAGAAGACCGGGGTCGGCGGCGACCGCGTGTTCTTCGGCTCCGATGAGCCGTGGTCGGACTTCGACAGCGAGTACTGGAAGATCAACGGCATCCGCGGCATCTCCCAGGAGCTCAAGGACCGAGTGTTCTGGCAGAACTACGAGGAGTTGTTCGCCGGCCGTGGCTGACGGCGCGCTCAGGCTTCCTGATCTCGACGAGCGGCGCTTGCTCGTCGAGCTGCAGTCGCTGGGCGTGCACGTGCAGGACGACACGCGCGACGGCGGTTGGGGCGCCGGCCGGCCTGGGCACCGCCGCGGCGGCGCCGGCCCCTCGGATGCGCTGTTCCTCTGGGTGCGCGGTTTGCCGCTGACAGTCCCCTGGCAGGCGTGGTTCGTTAAGCGCTCGCCGTACACGATCCACGTCACCGAGGACGGCACGAACCTGTATCGCGGCGAGTCGCTGATCGGGCCCGTCAAGTTGCCCCGCCGACCCCGCATCTACGACATGCAGACCGCGGACGGGATCCCGTATTGGAAGATCGCGCTGCTGCATCTGGACTCGATCGCCTCGACCGTGGTCCAGAAGTGCATCTACTGGGGCACCGAGGAGCAGTGCGGATTCTGCGGCATCGAGCTGACGCGCGGCGAGCAGACGATTCCCGTGAAGACCCCGACGCAGCTGGCCGAGGTGTGTACCGCCGCCCGCGATCTCGACGGCGCCGTCGACGTGACGCTCACGACTGGCTCGATCAACCGGCGTGACCGCGGCGCGCTTTACATCAGCCGCTGCGCCGCGGCGATCAAGGATGCCTCCGCATTGCCGATCCAGGTCCAGTTCGAGCCGCCGGACGATCTGGCGGTGCTGGAGGACGTCCGGGCCGCGGGCGTCGACGCGGTCGGGATCCATCTCGAGACGTTCGACCCCGCCGTGCTGGCGCGCGTCGCTCCGGGTAAGGCTCAGTGCGGCGTCGAGGGCTACTTCCGCTGCTGGGAGCGCGCGGTCGAGGTCTTCGGCCGCGGGCGGGTTACCACATACGTCATCCTCGGGATGGGTGAGCGGCGCGAGCTGATCGAGGAAGGCTGCTCCCGGGCCATCGAGATGGGCGTGTATCCGTTCGTGGTGCCGCTGCGCCCGGTCCCGGGCACGCTGATGGCCGAGACCCCTGCCCCGGACTCCGACTACGTGGCCTCGGTATACCGGTCGGTGTCGGCAATGCTGGCGTCGTCCGGGCTCAGCCATGCGGAGGCCGCGGCCGGCTGCGCGCGCTGCCAGGCGTGCTCGGGGCTGTCGGCATGGGAGCGGGTGTTCAAGCGAGAGGAGGCACGTGCGCGCGGTGAGCTCCCGGTCTTCGGCCGCTCATAGCGTCCCGGCGATCGTCTGCCGCGTGTGCGCCTCCGCGGAGGAGCTGGAGGCCCACCACGAGCTGCGCCGGGCCGTGTTCGTCCGCGAGCAGCGCCTATTCGCGTTCGACGATCGTGACGAGCATGACGCCCGGCCGCACACGCTGCACGCCGTCGGCCTGCTCGACGGCGAGCCCTGCGGCGCGGTCCGCCTGTACCCGCTCGACGCGGCCGGACTCGAGTGGAAGGGCGACCGGCTCGCGGTGCTCAGAGGACTGCGGTCCCATCATCTGGGCGCTGAGCTCGTGCGCTTCGCAGTCGCGACGGCGGGCGAGCTCGGAGGCGAGCGGATGATCGCGCACGTGCAGCTCGCAAACGTGCGGTTCTTCGAGCACCTGGGGTGGCGAGCGCAGGGCGCGCCGGGATCGTTCCACGGGGCCGATCACCAGCTCATGTGGACGCCACTCGAGGCTGGGGGAGCGGCCCGAGGTTTGTGAACGGCTCGCGGTTCAGGTCCCACAGGGGCGCGGTCCGCGTGCCGGCGGCCAAGCGCAGCACGCCGCTGCCATCGAGCGTGCCGCACGCCGCGCACGCAAGCCCGCGCCGCAAGAACGGCTGCGCTGCGTCTGCGCTGGCGCCGGCCGGCGCGACGAGCAGGAACCCGAAGCTCGGAAACGTCAGAATCCAGCGTTCCAGGGAGACGCCGTCGGGGCGGGGGATTCGCTCAATGTCGAGCGTCGCACCGCAGCCGGCGAGCTCGAGCAGTTGCAGCAGCGAGCCGCCGATGCCGGGCATCGACACGTCGCGGGCGGCGTGCACGGCGCCTGTGTCCGCCACCTCCACCAGCGCCTCGCCGTCTTCACGCAGCGACTCACGCGGGCGGTCGCGCAGCGAGCTGAAGTACGGTGTGCCCTCTGTGTACCGGCCGTCGAGGCTGAACGCCGCCAGCAGCTCGTCCCCGGGTTTCGCGTTGCGGGCGAGCAGCGGACGGCGGGCTATCCCCGTGCAGGACGCCGACAGCGCGGGTTCGGGGCCGAGCGTCAGGTGGCCCCCGACGACCTCGACGCCGAGCAGGTCCGCCGCCCACGCGATTCCGTCGAGCACCGCCTCGGCAGGGGCCCGGTCGGGGCTGACGAGCATGTCCACGAGCCCGACCGGACGCCCACCCATCGCCCGGACGTCGGATACATTCGTGACCACCGCGGCCGCCCCGGCGGCGTGCGGGTCGGCCCGCACGAACGCGGGCAGGATCGCCTCCCCGCAGACGATCAGGTATTCGTCGCCGTGCGGGATGGCGGCGCCGTCGTCACCGTCGACCGGCGTCCCGAGGCGGTGGACGAGCGCGAGTTCGCGCTTGGCCTTCATCGCCGGCGTGGCCCGGATCGTGTCGGCGAGCTCCTTCAGCGCGGTCATCGGCGGGCGAGTGTAGGCGGCGATGCGCGCCGACGTTCTCGAAAGGGTGGCCGCAGTCAACGTCGGCCTGTCAACTTTCGCCGACGCGCTGCAGGCCCAGGGCACGCCCGTGATCGACGTCGAGTGGCGTCCTCCGGCGGGCGGAGACCTGGCCACGGTGAGGGCGCTGGAGCGCCTGTGGGGCCCGCACGCGGCGGTCGTCGCCGACGCGAACGCGGAAGCGGTGAGACGGCTCGAGGCCTCGACTCCGCGGGCAGTTACGGTCTCCCCGGCCCGCGCGGTGCTCCCCGTTCTGTCCTCCGGCCGGACGCTGATTCACTCGGGGACGGCGATTGAATGGGAGCGCGTCTGCGATCCACAGCGCCGCGCGCTGGTTGCCGCCTGCCTGTTCGAGGAGTGGGCGCGCGACCGCGGTGACGCCGTCGAGCTGCTGACGCGGGGGGACGTCGCGCTCGCGCCCGGGAACGAGCACAACCACGTCGGTCCGATGACCGGCGTCTGCTCCCCGTCGATGCCGGTGTGGGTGGTCGAGGATTCCGACTCGGGGGCGCGCGCGTTCTCGACGTTCAACGAGGGCCCGGGCCGGACCCTGTGGTTCGGCGTCGGCGACGACGAGTCGATCCAGCGGCTGCGGTTCTTCCGTGACGATCTCGGCCCGCTGATGGCGAGGCTGCTCGAGCGCGAGGGGCCGATCGACATCTTCTCGCTCGCCGCGCAGGGGCTGCACATGGGCGATGAGCTGCACATGCGCAGCCAGGCCACCGGCAACCTCCTGATCCGCAACCTGCTGGCGGGCTTCGCAGCGCTCGGCGGCGAGCGCGCGGCGCGATTCATCGCCGGAAACCACCACTTCTACCTGACCCTGACCATGGCCGCGGCCAAGTGCGCCTCGCTGGCCGCCAGCGGCGTGCGCGGGGCGAGCGTCGTCAACGTGATCACCCGGAACGGAACCGACATGGCGCTCCAGCTCGCCGGCCTCCCCGGCCGCTGGTTCGGCGCCCCGGCCGCGCCCGTCCAGGACGCGCTCCTGCGCGAGGGCCACACCGAGGACGACGCCGCGCTCGACATCGGCGACTCGGCCGTGATCGAGTGCATCGGCCTCGGCGGGATGGCGCTGGCAGCGGCACCGGCCGTCGCGGCGTTCTTCGGCGGCGGCGCCGCCGACGCGATCGCCCGCACCGAACTGATGGGGCAGATCACGGTCGCGCGTTCGACGCGCTTCACGATCCCGGCGCTCGACTTCGCGGGCACGCCTGTCGGCATAGACGCTCGGCTCGCGGCCCAGCTCGACATCACTCCCCAGATCACCACCGGCGTTCTGCACGCCTCGAGCGGCGCCGGCCAGATCGGCGCCGGGGTCGCGCACCAGCCGGTCGCGCCGTTCCGAGAGGCGGTCCAGGCGCTGGCGCGGGAGCTCGACAGCGTGACCTCGAGATGAAAGCGCTGTTCGCAGGGCCTGGCGCCGCGCGAGCGCTGGCCGGCGAGCGCGACGGCCTCGTCGAACTCGTGCTCAGGGGCGGCGCGTATCTGAGCTTCGGTTCCGACTGGGTTGCGATCGCCGCCGCGAGCGCTCCGTTCGGGCCGCTGACGCTCGGGGTCGACGGCGTTGGCGAGCTGGAGCTGGCGCCCGGCGCCCCGGTCCGGGTGGCGGGAGCGCGATTGGAGGCCGAAGGTCTTTCGCTGTCGCTGGAGCGGATGCGGCTGCGCCGCTGCGTGCGGGTGGCGCCGGCATGCGGGACGGGCGCTGCCGCGGTCTGCGCCGAGGTGCTGCCCACCGTCACCGCCGGGCTTGTGGCAGGCATCGAGGCGCTCGGCACCGGCCGGGTCGGCCAGGCGGTGGCGTTGCTCGCCGGCGTCGGCGAGGGGCTCACTCCCGCCGGCGACGACGTGCTGGCGGGGTACGCCGCAGCGAGCGGGCTGCCGGTGTCGGCACTCGCCGCGGAACGCTCACCCGGGCTCAGCCTCGCCTACCTGCGCTGCGCCGAGCGCGGCGAGCTGCCCGACGCCGCGGCTGAGTTCTTGGCGGCGATCGCCGCCTTATCGGTGGCGCGGGCGCGCGGTGCGATCCCCGCGCTGTGCGCCTGGGGTGCCACGTCGGGGATCGCACTTGCCTGGGGGATCGCCGCCGCGGTCCTATGTCGAGAGAGAGGAGGAGGTTCATGCCACAGCCAGGCTTCCGGCTCGGAACATACGTCTTCAAGGACGCGGAGATCGTCGACTTCGCCGCACCCCACGGCGTGTTCTCGGTGGCTCGCCGTTATGACCCCGAGCTCGACGCATTCCTGATCGCCGACGCAATGCGGCCGGTCCAGGCCCAGGCGGGCTTCACCGTGCTCCCGAACTACTGCTTCGACGATCGGCCGGCGATGGATGCGTTCCTGATCCCGGGCGGGTTCGGGACTCGCCAGGAGATGTACAACCGCCGCCTGCACGAGTTCGTCCGCTCGCTGCCCCAGGAGTGCCTGCTGACGAGCGTCTGCACCGGATCGTGGGTGTATGCGCGCATGGGCCTGCTCGATGGCCTGGTGGCCACCAACCGCAAGGAGCCGGACAAGGTCGAGTCCGCGCCGTCGGGCAAGGTGCCGATCGACCGGCTCGCCGACATCGCGCCGGCCTGTCGAGTCAGCCGCGCACGCGTCGTCGACGCCGGGCGGATCGTGACTGCGGGAGGCATCACCTCCGGGATGGAGATGGGCTTTCATCTGCTCCGTCGAGCCGGCTACAACGAGGAATTCGTCGCCGACGTCGCGCGGGTGATGGAGTACACCAAGGCATATGAGCTCTACCGGGAGGACGTCGAGAAGCAATGAAGATCGCTGCCCTCCAGCTCGGGCCGCGGTCGGAGATCTCGCCGAGAGCCTCCGGCGATGCCTGAGCTCGGTCACGAGCCGGTCGACCGGTCAAGGTCAAAGCGGAGGCTACGCAGGAAGGTGGGTCCGATGCCGGTCCGTCGCTCAGACCGGTCGGCGGGGCGCATCGCGCATCACGGCCGACGCTGGGTCGAGATCGTGAGCGCTTTGCTGTTGCACGCGCAACGGGCATCGAACGGCAGCACGGAGGCCCGATGCGGCAAGGAGCGATGCGACCGGTCTAGGCGGGGAGTCGCACTGATCGAAAGCCAAAGACGGTGGCCAAGATGTCGAAGTGGCGGTCGACGTGCAGAATGTCAGCGCCGTGCTGCTGCGCGCACGCGCCGAGGAGCAGGTCAGGCACACTGATCCTGTGCTGACCGGCGACCGACAGTTCGCGCTGCCCGCTCTCGGCGGCGGTGATCGTCTGCGCGTCGATGCGGAGATCGCGGAATAGCGCGAGTGCTTCTTGCTGGGCCGTATAGTCGGATGGCGAGGTCGTGCTGTAGAGGATCTCCAGACGGGTAATCGCGCATAGACACGGCTCGCCGTGGCGCTCGATGTCGTCAGGGTCAGCTCGAACCCAGGCCGACTTGTCGATAAGGATCAGGCCCACGCCTGATCCGAGAGCAACACCTCGACGTCCAGCATCTCGCGCGAACGCATCACCGCTTCCCGGCGAAGCGCTCGGCTCGATGCCTGCTCACGAAGCGTCTGCTCCACAACGCCAGCGCCGGCTTGCGCGAGTCGCAACAGCAGTTCCTTGCGATCACGAACCTCGGGCCAGGCTCGCTGGGCGAGATCGAGTAGCTCGGCGGTTTTCCCGGTGTCGGTCACCGAATATCTCGGGTGGGTTGTCGGCATCCAGCAAGTGTAGCACCGTTGGGTGTCGGTGCGGCACCTGTCGAAGTACGGTGTCGTGTCGGGCACTCGCCGCCTGCTGGCTGTCGGCTCCAGCAGTGCCACCGGCAGCCAGCCCGCCGCGCTCCAACGTGCCGGTCGTCGCGGTCTCCGAGCCTCTGCGCTCCGCGATCCCCTTCCGCGATCGGCTGTCGTTGGCTCGTCCGGCCGGTGATTTATCGCGTCGCGCCTCCAGCGCTGCGGCGACCACGTTCGGCTCCCGGCGCGACGCGAACGCCTGCCCTACGAGAGCGGCAGCCTGAACAACAGTCCCCCGCGGGACCGTTGCCCGCAACAGTTGCCCGCTACCGTCCCACCTCGACCCAAGGAACGTAAAAGCCCGAGCTTTCCAGCCCTTTCCTTCAAGCGGACGACGGGTCTCGAACCCGCGACCTTCGGCTTGGGAAGATCGCCCTCAACCCCATGAATAAAGGGGATTTGGGCCGTCTGTGCCACGAAAGTTCCACGGGTATCGCGGAACCGTGCGCAAGCGCAGTTCCCCGGTATTGCAGGACCGTGTAGTTCTCAGCCTTCGGCTTCCCGAGCCGAAGACCCCACCATTGTGTCTAACTCCCTGGTGCTGCGCGAAAGCCGGCAGAGCCGCTTCCCCCCGAACCTATCCGCGATCGCCCAGCCCCGCCGGTTGCGCTGGCAGACTCGCCGGGCGATGGAC
>DAIQND010000125.1:0-7152 GCA_036788555.1 Solirubrobacteraceae bacterium
CCAGCGGCACCAGGTCGGGCTCGGGGAAGTAGCGGTAGTCGTGCGCCTCCTCCTTTGACCGCAGCGTGGTGAGCGAACCGCTGCGCGGATCGAAGTGAAGGGTCTCCTGGACGACGGACTCGCCCGCGCGCAGCAGCCCGGCCTGGCGCTCGATCTCGGCCTCGATCCCCTGTTGCAGGAAGCGGAACGAGTTCATGTTCTTGAGCTCGGTCTTGGTGCCGAGCCGGTCTGACCCCGCCGGGCGCACCGAAACGTTGGCGTCGCAGCGCAGGGAGCCCTGCGACATGTCGACGTCGGAGACGCCGAGCTGGCGGAGCGTCTCACGCAACCCGATCAGCCACTCGCGCGCCTGCTCGGCGGAGTGGATGTCGGGCTCGCTGACGATCTCGACCAGCGGCGTGCCACAGCGGTTGAAGTCGACCCAGCTGCGCTCCGCGCCGTGAATCCGGCCGCTCTGACCGAGGTGATTGAGCTTCGCGGCATCCTCCTCCAGGTGCACGCGGTGGATCCGCACCTCGCCCAGGCGTCCCGCGCGGCACAGCGGGATGTCGTACTGGGAGATCTGGTAGGCCTTCGGGTTGTCCGGATAGAAGTAGTTCTTGCGGTGAAACAGCGAGCGCTCGGCGATCTCGCAGTCGAACGCGAGGCCGATCATCACCCCGAACTGCACCGCGCGCTCGTTGACCACCGGCAGCGCTCCCGGCAGGCCCAGACAGGTGGGGCAGGTGTGGGTATTCGGCGGCTCGCCGAAGGACACCTCGCAGCCGCAGAACATCTTCGTCCGCGTCTTCAGCTGGACGTGGATCTCGAGGCCGATCACCGGCTCCAACTCGCTAGCAGCGCTCAACCTGACGCCTCCGCCTGCCGCGCGGGCGAGGCGTCAAAGCCGATCGCGCGCTCCAGCGCGTGCGCGGCGTCCAGGATGCGCCCCTCACTGAACGCCGGGCCGGCCAGCTGGAAGCCCACCGGCAGCCCGTCGCTGAGGCCGCACGGGATCGACACCGCGGGGATGCCGGCCAGCGACATCGGCACCGTGCAGAAGTCGTTCAGGTACATGGCGAGCGGATCCGCGGTCTTCGAGCCCAGCTCGAACGCCGTCCAGGGACTGGTCGGCGTGGCGATCAGGTCGAAGCGGCCGAAGGCCTCCCGGAAGTCCTCGGAGATCTTCGTCCGCACCTTCTGTGCCGTGCCGTAATAGGCGTCGTAGTAGCCGCTCGACAGCGCGTAGGTGCCGAGCATTATCCGCCGCTTGACCTCCTCGCCAAAACCGGCTCCGCGGGTCCGCTCGTACATCGATATGAGGTTCGCCTCGCCGTCGACCCGCAGCCCGTAGCGGACGCCGTCAAAGCGCGCCAGGTTGGCCGACGCCTCAGCCGGCGCGATCAGGTAGTAGGCCGACAGTGCGTGCGGCGCGTGGGGCAGCCGGCAGGTTTCCACCGAGGCCCCGAGCTCACGCGCGCGCTCGAGCGTCGCCTCGAAGCGCTCCCGGACGCCGGGTTCGACGCCCCCCTCGGCACCGGTCAGCTCCTCGGGCACGCCGAGCCGGATCCCGGACAGGTCCTCGGCGGTGGGCAGCGGAATCGGCTCGGGAAACTCCAGCGAGGTCGAGTCGCGGCGATCCCGGCCGACCATCTGGCGCAGCAGGAGCGCCGCGTCGGTGACGTCTCGTGTAAGCGGGCCCGCCTGGTCCAGCGAGGAGGCAAACGCGATCATCCCGTAGCGCGAGCAGGCGCCGTAGGTCGGCTTGAGTCCCACGATCCCGCACAGCGCCGCGGGCTGCCGGATCGAGCCGCCGGTGTCGGTGCCGATCGCCCAGGGGACGAGGCCGGCCGCCACCGCGGCGGCGCTGCCTCCGGAGGATCCGCCCGGGACCCGCGTTCGGTCCCACGGGTTCAGCACCGGCCCGAACGCCGAGTTCTCGTTCGAGGAGCCCATCGCGAATTCGTCCTGATTGGTCTTGCCGAGCAGCGGCGCGCCGCCGTCGTGGAGCTTGCGCACCACGGTCGCGGTGTATGGCGGGCGGTATCCCTCGAGGATCCGCGAGCCGGCCTGGCTCGGCACCCCCGCTGTGCAGAACAGGTCCTTGACCGCGACCGGCACCCCGCCGAGCGGCGCGTCGGGGCTGGGCGGCCGCGCCGGCGCTGCCTCGGCCACCCAGGTGAAGGCATTCAGCGTCTCGGCGGCGGCGCGTTCGCGGTAGGCAGCGAACAGCTCACCCGGGTCGAGCTGACCGGCGCGCACGGCGGCCGCGGCGGCCGCGGCGGTCAGCTCGAGGATCTCACTCACCGGGCTCTTGCCCGGGGCTGGGAACGCCGAATCCGAGACCGGGTCGGTCGCTGCCCGGGATCTGGACCTCGACCGACTCGGGCGCGCTCGCCAGCGCCACCTTCAGCGGCAGCGACGGCTCCGGCTCATCGGCGCGCATCACCCCGGCCACGTCGACCACGTGCGAGGTGGGTGCGACCCCTCTCAGGTCGAGCTCGCGAATCTTCTCGATGTGGTGAAGGACCTTGGACAGCTCGCCGGCCATCCGCTCGATCTCGCCCTCGCTCAGCTCAAGGCGCGACAGTCGCGCAACGTGTAGGACCTGGGCTCGCTCGAGCATCGGGCTGATTCTAGGTCGCGCCCTGCCCTCCCAGCCGGACCGTCGGGATCTCCGCCGGAGCGTCGGCGGGGGCGATCCCCTCGAGCCGAATCGAAGCGTTGGCGGCGTAGGCGATCACGGCGGCTCCCAGCAACCCGATCCAGCCGCCGATCTCACGCCCCCCGGGCGGTAGGACCCACACCCTGACGATCAGGTAGGCCAGCGTGACCCCTCCGAGCAGCGCCGTGCAGAGCGTGAACGCCACCGGAAGGGCGGGCGCACGGTGGCGGGCCTGGAGGAGGAGGACCGCAAAGGCCGCGAGCACCGTCACCAGGATCAGCCAGCGACCGCCGGTCAGCCCGTGCCAGCCGTCGAGCGAAACCGGGACGAAGTAGCGCGGCCCTGGCGGTCCGGAGCTGAGCGTGCGGCTGTACCACGGCAGCAGCAGCATTGACGCCAGCAGCAGGGCGCCGCCCACGCCCACCAGCCACTCCGGCCGGCGCAGTCTCGAGAATCGCAGGCCCATTGTGAGGATTATCGCTGGAGCCGGGCCGCGGCCAGCGTGTTGCGGAGCAGCATCGCGATCGTCATCGGGCCCACCCCGCCGGGGACCGGCGTCAACCATCCCGCGCGCGGCGCAACGGCGTCAAATTGCACATCGCCCCGCAGTCCGGCGTCGGTCCGGTTGATCCCGACGTCGATCACCGCGGCACCGGGCTTGACATGCTCGGGCCCGATCAGCCCGGGCGAGCCGACCGCCGCCACCAGCACGTCGGCGCGCGAGCAGACGGCCGCCAGCCCCCGGGTGCGGGAGTGGCAGATGGTCACGGTCGCATTGCGCTCGAGCAACAGCTGCGCCACCGGCTTGCCGACCAGGTCTGAGCGTCCGACCACAACCGCCTCGGCGCCCTCCAGCGGCACGTCGTAGCGGTCGAGCAACTCGATCACCCCCAGCGGCGTGCACGGCCGCAGCCCCGGCGATCCGTGCACCAGCCGCCCCGCGCTCACCGGCGTCAGGCCGTCGACATCCTTCTCCGGGGAGATCGTGGCCGTGAGCGCCGCGCCGTCGAGCCCGGCGGGAACCGGCAGCTGCAGGAGGATCCCGCTGATCGCCGGATCGTCGTTGCACGCCTGGATGGCCGCCTTCACCTCGTCCTGACCGGCCGTCGCCGCCAGGTGCTGGTGGTGGTCGGCGATTCCCACCTCGCCGGACGCCCTGCGCTTGTTCGCGACGTAGATCGCCGAGCCCGGGTCGTCACCCACCAGGATCGTGGCCAGGCCGGGGGTGTGACCGGTCTGGACGGTGAGCTCGGCGACCTCGCGCGCCACCTGCTCGCGGATGCTGGCGGCCACGGCGGCCCCATCGATGATCGTGGCCGGCATCAGCGGGACGCTATCTGACGCCGCGGCTGGGGAATCCCTCCGATGCGGACGGGTGCCATGGACATGCCGCCGCCGCGTTCGCTACATTGCCGCGCGACATAAACCCAGCCGAATCCCGAGGCGCTCCGGCGCCCGGGAGCGGGGAACCCGATTTGGAGCGGATGGCGTGTGCGGCAGGGGCACCACCGCCGGCTCCACGGGGCGAATCGCCGAAGGATTAGGCGTAGCGCGATCTCTGAGCGCGAGCCCGACAGCTAACCCCGCAGGCGCAAAAGAGAAGGGATAGTCAGGTGTCACGAGTCCTCGCTGGCCGGGCTACGCGATGCGTGGGAGCGGCAGTGGCTGCGGCGACGTTTCTGTGCTTCGCCGGATCGGCCCTCGCCAAGTCAAGCGGGCACGGGCCGACGGCTGTAGCAAGCCGGGCCTGCGCCAACCAGTACGCATCCGTTTGGCGCGCATCCACCGGACAGCTCCGCGCTGCCGTGGTGTGCCTGATCAACCACTTCCGTGCCGCCCGGGGCCTTCCCCGGCTTCGCCAGCAGGGTCAGCTGGACGAAGCGGCCCAGGGTCATAGCGACCAGATGGTCGCCGCCGATTACTTCGGCCACGGCGGGATCCCGGCGTCGAGCCCCGCGGTGCGGATCAGCGCCGCCGGATTTGACTGGGGCGCCTACGGCGAAGCGATCTCGACCGGCTACCAGACTCCGCGACTCGTGGTGGACGGTTGGCTGGCGAGCCCGCCGCACTGTCAGATCCTGCTCTCGCCAAGCTACGACGTCATCGGGGTGGGCGTCGACCCGCGCGGAGTGTCCGGGTGGACCGGTCTCTCCGGAACCTGGACGGTGGACGTGGCGCTGCCGCTTGGGTGGTCCGAGCCCTCGGGGAACTGGGGCCCGTCGAACGGCTGCCCGTATTGAGCTAGCCCCCGGGGTGGGGGGGGGGGGATCAGGCTCGTGCCCCCACCGATCACCACCCGGCGCGCCACCGCGGACGATGTCGAGACGATCCTCGGCCACGTTCAATCGGGCTTTGACTCCTACACGGCGTTCGCACCGCCCGGGTGGGTGCCACCGATGGCGCGCCTGGACCGGCTGCGGACGGTCCAGTTCCTCAGCCAGCCCGACACCTGGGCGCTGCTCGCGCTCGTGGACGGCGCTCCGGCCGGCCACGTGGCGTTCCTTCCGGCGCGCGAGTGGTCGCCGCCCGCCCACGCGAGCGGCTCCCCTCCCCCGCGCGCGCCCCGCGGCCTGGCGCATCTCTGGCAACTGTTCGTCGTCCCCGCGTGGTGGGGGCGCGGCGTCGCGCCGCTCCTACACGACCGGGCGATCGAGGAGATGCGCAGGCGCGGGTTCAGTTCCGCGCGGCTGTCCACTCCCTCCGAGCACGTGCGCGCGCGGCGGTTCTACGAGCGCCGCCGCTGGCGGGCCGGCGAGGAGCGCTGGAACGACGGGCTTCAGCTGATGCTGTGCGAGTACCGCATCGGGCTGGAGGCCTCTAGGGGACCCTCACCCGGCGGCTGATGGCGCCGGCGGCAAAGCTCACCCGCAGGCGATAGTCGCCGCCCGGCAGGTGGACGAACCTGACGACTGCGGCACAGCGCCGCGAGCGTCTGATCCTCCTGCCGCGAGCGGTGCGACCGATCAGCGTGCAACGGGCGGCTGAGGTTCGCGCTCCAGCGATCGCGACGCCGACCCGGTGGCCGGCGACCCACAGGCGTCGGATCCGAACCCCGAGGTCGCGCGCCGCCGCCGCACCCGGCGGCGGGGACGGCGAGGCGGCTGGGGAGCCGCCAGCCGAAGAGCCGGCGGAGGGGCCGCCGGCAGAGCCCGAGCCGCCGGAGGGGCCGCCGCCGGAAGCGCCCGAGCCGCCCGCGCCCGCGGCGACCGCCTGCGACCACGTGTAGACGTAGGCCGGCGCGGGGCCGCTCAGCTGCTGCTCGAGCAGCAGCGCATAGCTGGGATGCCCGCCTGGGTCAGGTCCGGTGGCCGCGCCCATGGCCAGCGGGCCGCTGCCGTCGAATTGCCAGAGGACGTCGTGCCGATGCCCCCAGCAGCCTGCGGCGCCGGGGCTCGGGCAGTCGAGATTGAAGCTGCCCGGACCGTCGTTGTACATCCAGTCGAGATAGGCCAACGGCATGTTGGCTTCGCCCTCGGCCCAGTTGGCGGTGTAGCCGCGCCAGCCGCTCTGACTCGGCCGCGGGTCGCTGTCGCTCGCCACGCCGGCGGCGGCATCCTGGTCAAGCTGGCTGGTCAGCCCGGGGATCGGTGCGAGCCCGTAGAGGATCCGGTCGAGGTTGGTGAGCACCAGCGCCTGCTCCGCTCCGGTCAGTGACGCGAAGTCGCTGGGCAACGCATACGGCGGCTGTCCCAGGCTGGCTCGAGCCTGATCCAGATAGCTGGCCCCCGCGGCGATGCAGGCGCCACCGTCCGGCGCGCTCTGGCAGGCGGAGGGCAGCGGGCCGGCGGGGAAGTTCGCGGCCGGATCGCTTCCAACCGGTCCGTCGGCCAGGGCCCGAGGCGTGGTCGCCGTGGACAGGAGGATCACCGCCGCCACGAGTATCCCTCCTGCCCGGGTGCCCATCCCGGATTGGATCGGCGGTGTCTGCTGCGGCGGTTAGCCGCCACGGCGAGGTTCGACGGATGGCGGAGCACCCCGCCGCCGGCTATCTCCGGGTGATCGGCGCCAGGTCCGCCACCAGCTTTCGCTCGGCGCGATCCTTGCTGAAGCGAATCACCACGATCCCGCCCGGCTGCAGGCCGGTGACGACACCTTCTCCGAAGGTTGGATGGACGACGTCGTCGCCCAGACGGTAGGCGACCGACGGCGCCTCGCTCCGCGACCAGGCCGGTTCCCCGGAAGCACTTCGCGGAGTGCCGGAGCCGGCGCTCGCTCCGCCGTCCCATGATGTCGCCCGGGCTCTGACCCCGGCTGCCGACGGTCGCTGTTCGACATCGGTGAGCGCCGGCGGGATCTCGCCGAGGAACCGGCTCGGAATACCCCACGTGCGGGCGCCGAACACGCTGCGGGTCCGGGCGTAGCAGAGGAAGAGGTCCCGCTCGGCGCGGGTGATCCCGACGTAGCACAGGCGCCGCTCCTCCTCCAGCCCGCCCTCGTCGAGTGCCCGCGAGTGGGGGAACACGCCTTCCTCACAGCCGATCAGGAACACGATCCCGAACTCGAGCCCC
>DAIQND010000126.1:0-7145 GCA_036788555.1 Solirubrobacteraceae bacterium
GCGCCTCGGCGAAGGTGTCGAGCAGCAGCACGAGGTCACTGGAGCGATCAGGATGGCGCTCGGTCACGTACAGCGATCCGCGTCGAGCGGTCACCCGCCAGTTGACGTGGCGGACCCGGTCCCCGGCGACGAACGGACGCACGTCGGCGAACTCGATCCCGTCTCCCCTTCCCCGGGACACATGTGTCCCGAGGAAGGGCTGGGTCTGCAGAGGCCAGACGAGCTCACGCAGCTGCTGTTCGCGTGGGAACGCTCGCACGGTCGCACGGCCCGCGCTCTGACGCCAGTCGCGGGTACCGAGCCGATCCCGTCCGGCGATGACGACGGGGCCGATCGTGTGAGCGCCCCAGCGCTCGGCGCGGGCCGCGAAGCTCAGCTCAAGCTGCTTCCCCGCGCGCAGGTGCACGGCGATGCGCCCGGAGGGCTCCAGCGAGACCTGCGCCGGGTGGCGTACCTCCACCGCCACGTCGACCGCCTGCCGTCCCCGGTTGTGCAGCGTCACCGTGACCGGCGTGCTGTCCCCCTCCACGATCCGGTCTCGCACGATGTCGAGGGCGAGTGCGAGCTGCGGCGGCTCGGCGAGCGCCAGGCCCACGCCCGCCACCAGCAGGAACGGGACAACCAGGACCGCCAACTCCGGATGACCGGAGGCCAGGCCCGCCGACAGGCCGGCGGCGGCCAGGGCGAGCAGGGCCGGAACGCGGGCGCTGACCGGCGGGTTCACAGCCGCTCCAGCCCGGCGAGCATCGCGTCCAGCTCCGGCCGGCTCACCCCGGGCCCGTAGCGGTCCGGCGGAAAGGGGCGGTCCGGCCGAACGATCTCCCACAAATCCTCACCGAGCAGCTGCCGGCCGGCCGGTTCTGACATCCGCCCCAGCGAATGTCCGTGGGCGGCCAGCCGCTCGGCGGCGACCTCGGCGAGTACCGGCCGCAGATACGCATGGGCGTGCAGAGCCGTTGCGCTCGCAGTGCTTATGAGACGCTCCAGCGCCACCAGCTGCTGCGGGGCTGTGGGTGGCACTGGGGAACGGGACGCCTGCGCCCCCCCGACCGCACGCGGGAGGCGCGCCACGCAAACGGCCGCGCCCATGGCGGCGAGTGCCACGAGCGCGATCTCAACGAGCAGCGTCACGACCGCTCGACGGCGCCCACGGACAGGCGGCGGGTCTCCGCGCTGCCGCGCACGGCCGGATCCGGGTCGGTGGCCATGTAGGTCAGAAGCGGTGCCGGGTCGGCCAGCAGGACGGCAGCCGTATCCAGGAGAGCCATTCGGACATCTGCGTCTGGATCATCGGCGAGTCTCCACACCTCGTTTCCGACCTCGGCCGCTCGTAGGCGGGAGAGGGCGTACAGAGCGGCCCGGCGCCGACGACGATCAGGCGCAGCCAGCTCGGCGGCGAGCCGACTGACCGCCTCCTTGCGCCCAGCCGCCCGCTCCAGCGCATGCAGGACTGCGGCCCGGACGAGCGCCTCCTGGTCGGAGATGCCGTTGAGCAGGGCGGCGTTCACCTCCTCTCCAGAGAAGTTGCCGGAGCGCGCGCGGCCGCCCGCCTCACTCCGGCATCTGCGTCTTGCCGGAGCAGGTCTCCCAGCAGGCGAATTTGTTCGACGCCCGCCGCTCCCGCTGCGACCTGGCGAACCTGTGCATCGGTGTCAGTCAGCAGGTCGGCGGCCGCGTCGGCCGGAAGACGGGGCAGGTGACGGGCCGTCTCGAGGCGCACGAGGCAGTTGGCATCATGTGCCGTCGAGGCCAGCGCCGGCGCCGGCACAGACGACAAGCCGGCGACGGCGCGAATCGCTGCGACGCGCACCTGTGCGTCGCGATCGGACAGAAGCGCTGTGCACTCGGGAGCGAGGTCGGCTGCGCCCAGCCGCGCCAGCGCCCGCAGCGCGGCGGCCCGGACTCCGGCGATCTCATCGGTCAGGGCGTGGCGCAGCGCGTCTGCTGAGCGCGGCTCGGCGAACACCTCGAGAGCGACGGCGGCGGCGAGCCGCCGGGTGTAGCCCTCGGCCCGTAACCCCGCGATCGCCGCGTCGACGGCGTGCGCATCGGAGACTCGCTGGAGTGTCCGGGCGAGGTCAGGGACGAGGCTGACCTCGGCGTCGAGCAGGCGGCCGCGCAGCAGCGGGGCAGCCCCCTGCCCCTCCAGTTCAACAAGGCGGCCGATCGCCGCCCGGGCGACCTCCGGGCTGGGGTCGTCGATGGCTTTGATCAGGTCGTCACGGCCGCGTGAATTCAGCACGCCGCGGAGCCGCTGCGTCGCGTCGGGCCTCTGGCCGGGACGGACGCGGACGCCCGCCTTAATTGGACGGCCAGCCATCCCGGAATCGTGGGTGTCTGCCGGCATCGTCGTCTCCCTCCCCGCCGGATCGGCGCTCCTCGCGAGGGACCGCGGTAGAGGCCATCAGCGCGTGCCCGCGCGATCGAGGGCGAGCTTCATCACCCGTGTCAAAGCTACCGGCTGGCCCCACCCTCGCGACAATGTCCGGGGACCGCGGCCTGCCGCCATTGCTGTCACCCAGGGCGAGATCGAGATCTCCTGCCAGCTCCTCGCAGCGGCGCTCGACCTGCCCCAGCCGCTCGATCCGGATCCGGGCGTGGCTCTCTCCGCGGCGCCGGTCCTCGGCCGCGCGGTCGATCGAGGCTCCGATGGCGTCAATCGCTCCGCGGACCGACGCGGAGAGCTCACGGCGATAGTCATCAGCCGCGGCCGAGACACGCGCCGACAGCTCTGATCGTAGACGGCCGGCGTGGCGGTCGGTCAGATCGATGAGCCGCTGGTGGGCATCGCGCACAACGAGCCGGCGCCCGAACGCCCCCGGAGCAGCCGTCCGGCCGAAGCCGACGAGGATGTCCAGCGCGTGCTCCACATCGACGAGCTTGAAGGAGAAGCGCGAGGGGCTTCGAAGCCCGGTTGCCGGCATGACATCGGCCGCGCGGACCCCAACGGCGTCGTGCGCCGCCTCCTGCACCTCGATCAGGATCCGCTCCACCCGCCCGGCGTAGCGACCTTCGAGCGAGCTCAGCTCATCGGCGATCGCCGTCTCGAACGCCGGCACCAGCCGCTCGAACTCAGCCCGCACGGCATCGGTGATCCGGCGCTCCAGCTCCCCCGAGAGCTCGCGCGGCGGCCGCCGGCCCAGCGCTTCGACGTGGCCGTCCAGCGCCACACGCAGGCGCCCCTCCTCGCGGCGGGCGTATTCGATGAGCGGCTCATCGACGAGCGTCGCCAGCGCCCGGGCGACTCCGCGGTCGAGGAGGTCGCCGGCCTCGGCACACGCCGCCCGGAGCTCGGCGATGCGCTCTTCGAAGGCTGCGACGCGGGCATCGAGCTCGTCCAGTGGCATGCGGATCGCGGCGGCTTCGAAACGCGCCGCCTGAGCGCCTTGGCTGGCCGTCAGGCGGGCCACGCCGGCGACGGACTTGAGCAGCAGGTCATCGCGCTCCTGCCTTGCCAGGCGGCGCAGCCGCTCGAGCAGGGGCGCAATCCCATCCCCCTCCCGCGCGCTGACGGCAAACAGCTCACCGCTGCCGTCACCGAACAGATCACCCACACCTCCGGCGATGAAGCGCAGCGCGGCGTCGCGGTCGCCCGCGCTCAGCTGGTCGACCTTGTTGACGACCATCAGCAACCGCGGGACGCGCTGCGCCGCCTCTGCAAACAGGCTGCGCTCGCCCTCCGAGAGGGGCTGCCCGGCGTCGAGCACGCAGAGCGCCGCATCGACGTGCGGAAGGAAGCGGCGCGCCGCCAGGGTGTTGTGGCTGTGGATCGAGCCAACGCCCGGGGTGTCGACCACCTCAAGCCCGCCGCGGAGCAACTCGTGGTCAAGCTCGACGCGTGCCGCCTTCACCCCCCGCCGATTTCCGGGATTTCCTGCCTCGGTCACGTAGTCGCCGAGGTCAGACAGCGGGTGCTCCTCCTCGCGCCCGTCGTCGAACCCCACTATCAGCCGATCCCGCCCGCCACCCCCGAGCGCGGTCACGATCGACGTCAGGGGAACGACGCCGGTGGGAAGGACGTCCCGGCCCAGAAGGGCGTTGATGAGGCTGCTCTTGCCGCGCTTGAACTCGCCGAGCACCACAAGGTTGAAGCGTTCGGCCGCCAGTCGATCCTGCGCATCGACTATGGGACGACGGGCACCCTCGCCGAGCAGCCCCGCTGTGCGGGAGAGCAACTCGTCGATGACCCCCTGCGTCCAGGGCCGGGAGCCGACTCCGCCGTGCGCTGAACGACCTGATTCAAAAGCTCGCTGCTCCACCAGGTTTGGCCTCCGACGTGGACTGAACCGGTAGAGGCCATCAGCGGGCGCTGCCGCACTCAGAGCGAGCCTCATCGCTCGCCTCAGAGCATACCGGACCGCCGGCCCGCGGATATCGTGTGCAGCAGGCGATGAGGCCCCCGACCGCTGCATTCAGGCGACAGCGCCGCGAAGCTGCGGACATCCTTGAGATGCCGCGGAGGTCGTCACCGCTGGGGCGTGCCGCCGCGGTGGCCTGCGGTCTCGTCCTCGCCGCCGCGATCGTCGCCGTCGCCGGTCGATACCCGCTCTCGGCGTCCGCACCGGTCAATGCCGCGTCGGCGCAGGCGCCTATCAGCGCGCTGTTCATCGTGCTCACGGCGGCAGGGCTCCTCGCGCTCGTCGGGCTGGCAATCGTCATGTGGCCCGGCCGCCGACGCAAAGGGGACGACGAGCCCGAATACGTCTCCGAGTCGCCCCCCGTGCACTGGATCTGGAAGGTGATCGCGATCCTGCTGCCATTCGCGCTGGCGGCGGCGCTCATCGCGGCGGTCGTAGGCGGCACGCACGCGCTCCACGGACACCGGCGGCCCCTGGGCGGATCCGGATTGGCTGCGCCGACCCTCCCCCTCCCGCATCCCCGCACTGCGCCCGCACAGGCGCCGCGGAGCTTTGTGCTGCCGGGATGGCTGCCGTGGACCGCGCTGGCCATCCTGGTGCTGGCGGCCTTCGCCGCCGCGGTCTTCGCTTACCGGCGACGTTCCCGAACGCCCCAACCCGGTGATGAGCGGATGGCCACGCGCCGGGCAGTGGAGGCGGCGATCACCGCGCTAGATCCCCATTCAGATCCCCGGACCGCCGTGATCGCCGCCTACGGGGCGATGCAGGAGACGCTCGCGACCGAGGGGATGCCGCGGGGTCCAGCGGAAGCCCCGCGCGAATACCTGCAGCGTGCGCTTGTCGCCGGCAGCGCGCCTCGCCATGACGCCGACGCTCTGACCGGCCTCTTCGAAGAGGCGCGCTTCAGCCGTCATTCGGTTTCGGCTCAGATGCGCGACGCTGCCTTTCGCAGGCTCTCGCAACTCAGGGCGGAACTGACCCGCTGAGGAGCGTTCACGGCGGCGTGCTATGGGCTGAAGGCCGCCATCCGCCGTAGGTGACCTCGCCGGCCGGACCACGGCTTGCGCTATCTTTCCGCGGGTCAGATGGAGTCCTGCTGAGACGCGCCGCGCGTGTCTCGAACCGCCCACCAGGAAAAGGGCTGATGGCTCCTTTCGCGAAACATCGTCAGCGAAAGGAGCTTTTCAGGACCCGTGCCGATCCTTCCCGACTGGGCTATCCAGGTTCTCCAGGTTGTGACGATCCTGGCGCTCGCGCCGCTCGTCAACGGGATCATCGCCAAGGCCGAGGCGATCGTGCAGCAGCGGCGCGGGCCCCGCGTCCTGCAGCCCTACTACGACATCGCCAAGCTGCTGCGCAAGCAGACCGTGCTCCCCGGGCCGGCGGGCCCCGTGTTCCGGGCCGCCCCGTATGTCAGCTTCGCCGGGTACGCGACGATCCCGCTGCTCATCCCGGTGCTGACGACGTTCGGGCTGCCGCTCGGCTACGAGGCCGACTTCTTCGGCGTCGGCATGATCTTCGCGCTGACGAGCTTCTCGGTCTCGCTCGCGGCCGTCGACAGCGGCAGCCCGTACGCTCAGCTCGGCTCAAGCCGGCTGCGCTCCTTCGGCGCCTTCAACGAGCCGACGGTCATCTTCGTCACCTTCGTGCTGGCGCTGACCACGCACACCGATCTGCCCTACGCGTTCGGCGCGGCCATCCGCTCGGCGGTGGTGGAGGTGGTGCGGCCCAGCCACCTGCTGATGATCGCGGCGTTCTTCATGCTGGTGCTCAACGAGACCGGCCGCATTCCGGTGCAGAACCACGGCTCGACGCTCGAGTTCGGACAGATCGAGGAGGGGCGGATCGCCGAGCACTCCGGGCCGGGCCTCGCCTTCCTGCGCTGGGGCTCGACGATCAAGCAACTGCTCTTCTACACGATCTTCATGAACGTCCTCGTCGTCCCGTGGGGGATGGCCTCCAGCGGGCGGCTCGACGAGGTTGCGCTCGCCATCGCGCTCTTGTTCGTTAAGGCGCTGGGCGTGGGGGTCGCGGTGGTGGTGATCGAGTCGAGCTTTGCCAAGCTGCGGCTCTACAAGATCCCGGAGTTCACGGTGGCGAGCTTCATGTTCTCGGTGCTCGCCGTCGTCATCTTCCTGTTCGAGCCCGGCTACGACAGGGGCAGCCTCACCGTGTTCGGCGCGTTCGCGACGATCGGCGCCGTCCTCGTGCTCCTGCTGGAGTTCGGAATGCTGCGCTCGCAGGACGTGTGGGAGCAGCTTCGCCTCTACGCGCTGGGGTCGGTGACGGTGGCGGCGCTGGCGGTCGCGACCGCCGCCACCGGCCACGGCAGCAGCGAGCTGTACATCCTGGCCGCGGTGACGATCGCGCTCAAGGCGCTGCTGTTCCCCGTCGGGATCCACTTCGTCCTGCGGCGGCTGGAGGCCGACCCGCGGGTGCCGTCGGCGCTCGGCGTGCCCAGCGGGATCCTCAAGGCGATCGTCCCGATCCTCATCGCGATCGCCCTGTGCTCGGTGCCGTTCATCGTGCTGCGCCCCATCCACATCGGCGCCGAGGGCGCGCTGCCGCTGTCGGCGCTGCCGGTCGCCGTCGGCGGCATGCTCGTCGCGTTCTGGCTGATGGTGCTCCGGCCCCACGCGCCCTCTCAGCTGCTCGGCTTTCTCGCGCTGGAGAACGCGGTGTCGGTCGCCAGCCTCGTCATCGCGCCCGGGCTGCCGATCATCCTGGGGCTGCTGCTGCTGTTCGACGTGCTCGTCGGCGTCCTGGTGTTCGTCGTCCTCGTCCAGT
>DAIQND010000127.1:0-7141 GCA_036788555.1 Solirubrobacteraceae bacterium
GTGGGCGGTCGCGCTCGGGGTGGAAGGGATCCGACCCATCTCGGAGCAGCGCGGCGATGCGCTCGAGGTCATAGAGCAGCGCGAGCTTTCCCGGCGGGTCGTCCCACTCGCCCGAGTCATAGCGCGCGACCCACGCGGCCAGCGCGGCCAGGGCCTCGAGCTGGATCTCGTCCTCCCACCAGCCAGATCGAATCGGCAGCCGGTAGCGCTCGCGAAGGTCGCACACCTCATTCCAAAGCTGCTCGAACCAGAGCCATCGCTCGCGGGGGTACAGGCCGCGCCAGTGCAGCGGCCAGCGTGATGACGGGGCCTCATCGCGGAAGCCGTCGGACTCATCCCACCGCTGATCGCCGGACTCCGGCCAGCTCATGCGCGACCCGCCAGGCGGCGAAGGCGGCGATCCTCAAACCACAGCCGCAGCCGCAGCTCGAGGGGCGCGATTCGCCCGTAGATCAGCAGGGCATGGTGCTCGGGGAGCTGGCGCAGCGCCTCGGCGGAAACCAGCGGCCGCCGCCGCCGGCCGGTCGAGCGGCTGGTCCCGCCGGCGCCCGTCGTGCGCGTCACCTCGCGAACCTCCTCCTCGCCCACCAGGCCGGCGAAGTAGCGCAGCGTCTCCAGGTCGGCCACTCCCGGCAGCAGCATCCGCGCGCGATGGCTGTTGATAACCGTCTCGGCCTGCCGCCCGTACCGGCTTCGGGCCTGAGCGAGATCGTGGAAGATGGAGACGAGCTGGATGTTGTGGCTGGGCGCGGTGGAGGCGACTTCGGCGAGGTTCGGGAGCGGTGCCACGTTGCCGGCCTCATCCAGGCACAGCAGCAGCGGTGGCTCGAGCCGCCCGCCGGCCAGCGTTGCGCGCTCGTAGGCACGGTCGACGACCTCGCCGAGGAGCGCCAGGAAGATCGGCCGCAGCAGCTTCGATGCCTTGGCGTCACCGATCAGATAGAGCGTCGCCGCTCGGTCAAGCAGGCGATCGGCCGTGATCTCGCAGCCCTGTGCGGAATCGGTGACCTTGCTGAAGCGATACGCGCGGAGGAGGGCCTGGGCTGTGGCTTCGATCGAGCTCCGAGTGCGATCCGCCTGAGCCTCAAACGCCCGCACCGCGTCATAAGCGGCGTGGGCATCGGCCAGCTCGGCCTCGTCCTGAGCCTCGCCGGTTATGCGAGCGAGGGCTTCGTCGAGCTCTCGTGCGCCCTGACCGTAGGTCCACCGCACCAGCTCCGCGATTCCCGCGCCACTACGAGCCGCGGCATACAGCAAGGGCGCCAGACGCTGCTCGGCGGCGATCGCCCAGAAGTCGCCACCTTCGACGCCACGCTGGTCGACCTCGCCTGCCGCCGCCAGCCGCCAGGCAACTTCGAGGGCGCCATCCCAGGTTCGCGCCGAGTGCAGCGGAGACCATGTGTGGGTGGTCCCGCCCGACAGCCCGAACGGGTCGAACACGAACACCGGCCCGAGCGTTCGGCGCCGGTTGAGGGTGACCCCGAGTAGGTCGGTCTTGATCGATGAGGCGACCGCCGGACCGGTCCACTCGAGCAGCGCCGGTACCGCCAATCCCGCCGACTTGCCCGATTGCGGCGGCCCGAAGGCCACGAGCGCGTGGCGCTCCTCCGCGTAAAGCCGCCGGCCCAGGTGGCGCCCGAGCACGAGCCGGCCGCTCGGGTGCGCGGGCCTGCTGCGAGGTGGCCGCGGGGAGTAGCGCCGGAGTCGATGGAGTTCCCGTCCGCGCGCCCAGCGGGCACCCTCCTCGCGGTTTGCCAGTGCGGCGAAGACGCCCATTCGGCTCGTGATGAGCGCGGCGGACGGTGCTGCCACCAGCACGCCCGCCAGGGTGAGGTAGAGCGGTCCCGTCCCGGGCAGGCGCGCGCGGGCCCGGGCCGGCCACGCATCGGCGGGATGGCCGAGGTGGGCAGGGAGCCTGATCAGCACGCCGAGGAGCTGGGAGACGTCAGTCGCCGGCCAGCCCCGCCCGAACACCGCGCCGGCGAGCCCGCCCCACAGCCACACGAGTCCACAGGCCGATACCGCACAGCCGAGCAGCACGAGCACCGCGGTGTCGGAGACGGGAGTGCTGCCGTTGCGGGTCATCGCGCCCGCGCATCGTTGGGATGGGCAGCGGCGTGCGCCAGTTGCGCGCGACCGGCCCGCTGGAGCGCACGGAGGTAGTCGACGTGCGCCCGCCAGGGCAGCTCGGGCCGATGGGCCGCCAGCTCGATCGTGTCGAGATGGGCGTCGAGCAGCTCATAAACCAGCGTCACGAGCGCGTCCGGAGCGCGGTGAGGCGACAGCGGCTTCACCCGCGCGCGACCTTCGCCGTGCTCAGGCGCATCCCGGTATCGGTGTTGGTCAGTTCGGCTTCGAGGCTGGAGCGATAGTGCTGCACGACGAACGCCCGGCTGGCGACCCGCCACAGCGCCTGGCCCGGGGACAGCACCGCGATCAGGCGAGCCTCGCTTTCGGAGAGGCCGAGCAGACTCCGAGTGACCTCAACCTGGCTCTCGTCCTGGTGGTAGATCACGCGGGTTGAGGCATCCGCCACCAGCCCCTCGGCGATCCTCGCGGCGCGAGACCCAGCGTCGCCCGCCGTCTGGAGGTCGGCGAGCTTGTGCAACACCACCAGGTTCATCACGCCGAACTGCCGCGCCAGCTTGAAGTTGGCCTGAAACCACTCGCCGAGCCCGGTGTGCTGGAGGATCTTCCACGATTCGTCGGCGACGTTGATCAGTCGCTCGCGCCCGGGCCGTTCGGCCATGCGCGCCAGCAATGCGCTCATCCACGCGGTGGCGCAGGCCATCAGGATCCCGACCGCGGGCGAGTCTCGGACCGCGTGGAGGTCGAGGACGACGAGCCTGCCGTCCAGTTCGAGTCCCGGAGTCGTGGGACCGTCGAACATCCCCCGCAGCGGACCCTCGCACAGGTCTTGAAGCGCAAGCGCGGCGCGGCGCGCCTCGGCCGCGAGGCTCGCCGGTGTGGTTCGCAGCCGCTCGGCCATCGCGACTCCGGGGTGAAACAGCGCCTGGGCGATGTCCGGGATCGTCGGCTCGGCCACGCCGCTGTCGCGCACCGTGCGCAGAGCCTCCCGCAGAGCGCCGCTCTCGAGCTGGGTCAGCGGGCCGCCGATCGCGGTGATGCTGACCGCCCGCAGCAGCTCCAGCTGGGCGTGTTCCTCGGGCCGGGAGGCGAGCGGGTTCAGGCGCACGCGCCCGCCGGGCACCAGCGAGATCGGGCTGACCCCGACCGCTGCGCATAACGGCCCGTACTCGCGCTTGATATCGAGCACGAAGGCGCGCCGGCCGAACAGGAGCATCCGCCAGAGGAGCGTCTTGACCAGCGCGCTCTTGCCCTGGCCGAGCTTGCCGAGCACGATCACGTTGGGGTCGTCGAGCAGCCCCTCGCCGTAGAGCACCCACGGGTCGAAGCAGAACGCCCCGCCGCTCGAGTCCCGGCCGATGAACACGCCGCGACCGCCCAACCCGCCGGGGGCCATGAACGGGTAGACCGCCTGCGCGTGCCGGGTGGTGTTCCGGTGCCCAGGACGTTCGGCGCTCAGCAGCCTCATCGCCGTCTCCCGGTTCCTGAGCGCGCGCCCGCGGCTTCGCCTCGGCGCGTGAGGCGGCCGATCAGGAACGCGACCAGCCCCACAAACACGACGAACAGCAACGCGGAGGCGCGGCCGTGGATCAGTGGCCGCACGAGCTGGTCGTAGAGCAGTCGCGCGATCAGGTAATGCCATAGGTAGGTCACGAACCCGACCGCCGCGGTCATCGGAGCCCCCGGCAGAGAGGCAGCGTGAACGTGAACGCCTCCCGCTGCTGGCCGTACATGCGATGCAGCTCAAGCCGTGCCCGAGCGGCGTGGTCGTGCACCTCCGAGCAGGCGCGCCGGAGCTCGTCAGGATCCCGCCCGGTCACCGTGACGAACCCGGCCAGGCGAACCTCGGCGTGGCCGGCGGCGAGTTCGGCCTCGCGACGCGCCGTCGCCTCCTCGGCCTGACGCTGGCGAGCGGTCTGCGACTGACCGAAGCGCCGGCGCAGCTCGCCGTCCGCGCGATCGCGGGTCATTGCCGCCTCGACCTCTCGCGTGGAACGCTCGGGTGGGATCGGCTCGAACGTGACGGCGACGGTGCGAACGATGCTCGAGCGGCCGAGCAGCGCATCCATGAACATCGGAGAGACGTCGACCCGCGGCCACCCGCCGATCCAGAAGGTCGTATGGAGGGCGCCGTCCGTGCGGTAGTGATCCCAGGCTTCGGCCGCGCCGAGCGGCCAGGCGCCCGGCTCCCCCAGCCCGGGCCAGCCCGGGTCGGCGGTCTCCAGCGCCGCCAGCTCGCTTCGGGCGTAGGGATCGAAGGCGGTGCGCAGCGCTCGCGCGAGTTGCCCGGCGTTCAGCGCGCCGAGCACCTTGACGTCGCATGCCTCGAGTCCCTGGGCCACCCTCTCCGACTGCTCGATCAGCGCGCGCACCGGCGCCTCACGCCCGCGATCGCGAACCCGCCGGCTGTCGACCTCGATCGCGACCAGGATCTCGTGCTCCTGGCTGACCCTGGCGCTCGTGCCGATCAGTTCGAGGTAGGAGTCGATCATCGCCGTTCCGCGGAGCGGGATCGCGGGATCGCGCTCGGCGGCCACCCATCGCGCGAGTTCGTCTCCCTGCGCCGGCGCCGTGCGCTCGATCCACTGCAGCCGCCGGATCGCCGTACCCGCGGCGCCAGCCAGCACCAACCCCCATCGAGCGAGCCGCCGCTCCTGGGCGTCGGGGTCCAGCAGCGTAAAGGCGATCACCCGGCACGCCAGAACCGCGACCAGCCGGCGGCCGTTCTGGCATGCCAGCAGCCCCATCGCTCGCTCGCGGTATGGCACTTCGAGGATCCGCACGTCGCGCAGCGAGCGTGGGCGGTGTGCGGCGGGTGGATCGATCCCGCGGCGCCCCCTCGCAAGGCTGCCGCTGGTCGGTGAAGCTGAGCGAAACCGGGTGCGTCGCGTGAGCCGGCGCACCGAGAACGCCACCACGATCGGCACCCACTCCTCGGCGGTTCGCCGGCCGATCGGAGCAACGGCAAGCGTGACGGCTGCGCCGAAGGCCAGCGTGGCGGCCACGGCGCCGCCGGCATCCGGCGACTGGTCGAGGAGCGCGATCGCGATGATCACGCCCGTCAGCAGTACGGCGGCCTGGCCAGCCCGCACCGGCCCCAGCAGCCCCCGTCGCTCCAGCGGGCCGAACCGATAGGTGAGGCGCTCGGAGTTCACGCGTCCTGCGGCTCGGACGGTTGAGAGGGCGGCGTCGCGTCGTGGTCGTCGGCGGTGTGACCGGGCGGCTCGGGCGCCATCGGCTGTCCGGCGGGTGGCTCGAGGTCAAAGGGCGGTCTCTGCCAGCCCCCCCAGTCGCTCTGGCGGGTGCCCGATGAGCGGGGTTCGCCGTCGGCGGCGGCAGGGAAGCCCAGTGCGGCCGGAGCCCGTGCGGAGGCGCCATTCGCCCGGACGGGCGGCGCGGCGTCAGTGGCGGACGGGTCGGAGGTGACGCTCATCACGGGCTGGCCAGAAGGCGCCAAGCTGCCGTTGCTCGCTGCGCCCGCCGCCCAGTCCAACCCCGGATGCTCGTTGAGCGTGTCCCGCGCCCCGACGGCTTGTTCGCCGGGTGTCGGGGCAGAGCCAGCCGGGTGATCCTCCGCCAAACCGACGGTGGCAGGCCTGTCGCGGGTCACTGCGTCGTTAGCGCCAGCCACGTCCTCGGCCCAGCGCCGCATCTGCGCTGTCTCGGTGCCCCAGTCGTCGACGCGTGCCGCCGCCTCGTCGGATTGCACGAGGCGGCTGCGGGCTGCTTGCGAGCCCTCGTGGATCGAGGCGGTCGCGCTGCTGGCGATCTCGGCCAGCGGGATCAGGCGCAGCAGCGCCCACGGCGCGAACGTCGCCAGCGCCAGCAGTACCGCTCCGGCGAGCAGGCCGGTCACGCTCCGCGTGATGCTTTGGTCAAGTGCCGCGCCGCCGAGCGCCAGCACGGCGACGATGGCGAATTTCGACAGGATCAGCGCCACGAGCAGCTCAACCGAGCGGATCGCCCACATCCGCCGGGCGGGCCACACGAATGCGGCGAACGCCAGCGGCAGCATCAGCACGACCACGTACACCGCGGCCTCCCGCACGAGCAGCTCCATCCAAAGCACGAGCGCTCCGGCGACCGTCAACAGCCCGACCAGCAAGACGACAAACGGCGAGGCGATGAAGCCGGTGACCGCGGTGAGCAGCGCGCCGGAGCGGGCCAGGAAGCGCCCGCTCTGATTCCCGGCGGCGGACGTGACGATCGCCGAGAGCTGGTCGGAGGCCGCCAACAGCAGCATCGTCAGCGGCGCGGCGATCGCCACCGCGAGCAGCGCCAGTGGGAGGTAGCCGAGAGCCGCGCGGAGGAGCAGGGTGAGGTCGGAGCGCACGAGTGCCTGGACTGCGGCGGCAAACAGGAACGGCAGGGTCAGGACGGCGGCGATCGCGGCCACGCGCCAGTAGGTGGAGGAGAACCAGGTGCTGGTCAGCTGAGGCGAAGTGGTTGCTGCCAGGACGTGGCCGGTCTGATGGAGAACGAACTTGGCACCTCCGACGGCCCAGGCGACGACCGCGGCCAAGGTCAGCGCGGTGGTCGCCGTCGACGCAACCCCGCCGCCGCCGCCCAGCAGCGAGCACGCCTTGCTGGCGAGCTGGTTGATCAGCCCCGCGACCGTGCACACCGGCTTGATCACGTTCAATGCGCGCGCCGGCGGTGGCGCAGCGATGCTCACCGCCCCGATTCCGAGCGCCGCCGCGGCGGCCAAGGCGAGTCCACGTCGGCGGATCACCGCGCGGTGGTCCCCAGCCGCTCGAAGAAGTTCACCAGTCCGGGAGCCGCGCCAACCACCAGCGCAGATGCGCCGGAGATGAGCGCGGCCATCCGGCCTCGTGCCGCGTAGTGGTGGTTGTGAGTGTGCGACGCCACCGCCCAGATCGCCGCGCCGACGAACGCGCCAAGCAGGGCGATGGCCAGCGCCCACGCTTCGGCGCCATTGACCAGCTGCTGCAAGACGTTGCTCCCCGGCAGGGCGGTGAGGGTGGGGTGGGCGGAAACCGCGCTCAGGATCATCAGAAGCTCCTTCTAAACAAATTGAGATCGATTTAGATGA
>DAIQND010000128.1:0-7132 GCA_036788555.1 Solirubrobacteraceae bacterium
CGCGCCTCGGGTGGCGCGGGGGGTGGGCCGATATCCAACCAGCCTCCCCGCCGGCAGCGCCGCGGACGACGCCGCCGTGGCGTCTACGACGAAGAGGCCGAGTCGCGGCCGTCGCAGACAGCGGTCGTGGAGCGTCCGGCGATCCGGATCAACTCCGGGTCCACGGTCAAGGACGTGGCCGAGTACCTCGACGTCTCGCAGGCGGAGATCATCAAGAAGCTGATGTCGCTCGGAGAGATGAAGACGCTGACCCAGACGCTGTCCGACGAGGAGATCGGCGTCCTCGCGGCCGAGCTCGGCAAGGACGTGGAGATCGTCCACACCGAGGACGAGGCGATCGAGGAGCCGGTGTTCGAGGATGATGAGGATTCGCTTGTCGAGCGCCCACCGGTGGTCACGATCATGGGTCACGTCGACCACGGAAAGACCTCGTTGCTCGACGCGATCCGGGAGACCGAGGTCGCGGCGGGCGAGGCGGGCGGCATCACGCAGCACATCGGCGCCTACCAGGTCCACCACGGCGAGAAGACGATCACCTTCTTAGACACGCCGGGCCACGAGGCGTTCACGGCGATGCGCGCGCGGGGCGCGCGGGTCACCGATATCGCGGTGATCGTGGTCGCCGCCGACGACGGCGTCAAGCCTCAGACCCAGGAGGCGGTCGATCACGCCAATCAGGCCGGCGTCCCGATGCTGGTGGCGGTCAACAAGATCGACAAGGAAGGCGCCGACCCGACGCGCGTGCGCACGGAGATGACACAGCTCGGTCTGCAGCCGGTCCAGTGGGGCGGCGAGACCGAGTTCGTCGACGTCTCGGCCCGCACCAAGGAGGGCCTCGACGATCTGCTCGACACGATCCTGGTGATGGCCGAGCTCGAGGAGCTCCGCGCCAACCCCGACGCGCCCGCGTCCGGCACGGTGATCGAGTCAAAGCTCGACCCCGGGCGTGGTCCGGTGGTGACCGTGCTGATCTCGCGCGGCACCCTCCGGGTCGGTGACTCGGTGGTGGCCGGCGCCCACTGGGGGCGCGTACGGGCGATGAACGACTTCCTGGGCAACCGCGTCCCCCAGGCGCTCCCCGGCGAGCCGGTCGAGCTGCTCGGGTTCGACGGCGTCCCCGAGGCCGGCGAGCTGGTCAGGGGGGTGGAGAACGAGCGCCGCGCCCGCCAGCTGGCGACCGAGCGCGCCACGCGCCTGAAGGCCGAAGCGCTGGCCCGGCGTTCGGGCAAGCGGGTGTCGCTCGAGGACATCTTCAAGAGCGGCGTCCAGGAGCTGGGTCTGGTGCTCAAGGCCGACGTCGCCGGATCGCTTGAGGCGATCGAGGACGAGATCGCGAAGCTGCCCCAGGACGAGGTGTCCGTGAACGTGATCCGCAGCGCGGTCGGCGCGGTGACCGAGAGCGACGTGATGCTCGCCGCGGCGTCCGACGCGGTGATCCTGGCCTTCAACGTTCGCCCGGTGGGCGATGCACGCGCGGTGGCCGAGCGCGAGGGCGTGGAGATCCGCCACTACGCGGTGATCTATCGCGCGATCGAGGAGCTGCGCGACGCCATGCAGGGCATGCTCGCGCCCGAGGAGGTCGAGGAGACGCTCGGCACCGCCGAGGTCCGCCAGATCTTCCGCGCCTCCCGGGTCGGCACGATCGCCGGCTCGCACGTGACCGACGGAAGGATCACGCGCGGCTCGCGGGTGCGACTGGTGCGCGACGGCACCGTCGTCTACGACGGCGAGATCGCCAGCCTGCGGCGCTTCAACGAGGACGCGCGCGAGGTCGCGGCCGGGTTTGACTGCGGTGTCGTGCTCCGGGACTTCGCCGACATCAAGGAAGGCGACGTGCTGGAGGCCTACGCCACGCGTCAGGTCGAGCGCGAACTGGCCTAGCGGCCATGTCCGAAAGCGGCTTCGTCGCCGTGCTCGTGATCGATCTGCACTTTCCCGACGCCGGAAGCCTGAAGGCCAAGCGACAGGAGCTCGCCTCGATCAAGGCGCAGCTGCGTGGCCGCCTCGGGGTGTCCGTCGCGGAGGTCGACCATCATGATCTCTGGCAGCGGGCGCGGCTCACCGCCGCGATGACCGGCGGCTCGCTCCCGACGCTGACCGCCGCCGCTGAAAAGGTCGAGCGCTGGCTCGAGGCGCGGTGGCCCGAGCAGGTCCGGGTCGAGCGCCTGCTGGCCTCGGTGGAGGAGCTGCGCGAGTGACATGCGGCTTGCACGGCGGTGCGTTTCGGTTTTCTTTAGGCGGGGTTGAATAGGATGGCCGGCGGACGCATGCGTCGTGTCGACGAGGCGGTGCGGGAGGTGCTCAGCGACGCAATCTCCAAGGACCTGAAGGACCCCCGGATTGGATTCGTAACCGTGACCGCGGTCAACACCAGCCGAGATCTCCGCCATGCGCGCGTGTACGTCAGCGTGCTCGGCGATGAGCGCACGCGCCAGGCGACGCTCGACGGGCTGCGCTCGGCCCACGGCTATCTGCAGGGCGTGCTCGCGTCGGAGCTGACGCTGAAGCACACCCCGGCGCTGACCTTTGAGTACGACGAGACGGTCGAGCGCGCGGCCCGGTTGACCGAGCTGATCGCTCGAGCCGCGACCGGGCGCTGGAGGAGCTGCGCGCGGCGGAGAGGCTGATCGTGGTCACCCACGAGAACCCCGATGGCGACGCGCTGGGGTCGCTGCTGGCGATGCGGGAGATCCTGCGGGCGCTCGGCAAGCAGGCGGACGCCTTCATCGATGCGCGCGAACTGCCGCTGCCTCAGGAGTACCGGTTCCTCGGCCTCGACGACGCGCTGCATGACCCGCCGGCCGACCTGGCCGAGCGGACGGTCGTGTTCGTGGACTGCGGGAGCCTCGAGCGCAATCCCGCCGTGGCCTTCCGGCGCGAGGGCACGCACATCCTCAACATCGACCACCACCACGACAACACCGGTTTCGGCACGGTCGATCTCGTCGACCCCGGCGCGTCCTGCACAGCGGAGATCGTGTGGGACTTGATGCACGGGCTGAAGGTCGAGCCGACCCTGGAGATCGCCGAGGCGCTGTACGTCGGGCTGATCACCGACACGGGGCGCTTCATGTACGAGAACACCACGGCGCGAGCTCATCGCATGGCGGCCGAGCTGATCGAGGCCGGGGTGGGCGTGGCGGACATGTACCGACGGGTCTACGAGGGCGTGCCATACGGCAAGCTCGCGCTGCTGGCTCGCGGGCTGGCCAAGACCCGCCGCTACGACGACGGTCGCCTGACGATGACCGAGCTTGACGCCTGCGACTTCGCCGACTCAGACGCCGAGGAGAGCTACTCGGAGGGCGTGATCGACCACCTGCGCGCCGTCGAGGGCACCGCGATGGCGGCGCTGGTGCGCGATCGCATCACGGCCGGCGACGGCGACCGCAAGGTCTCGCTGCGCGCCAGCGACGAGCGGGTCGACGTCTCGCGAATCGCCCGCCTGCAGGGCGGCGGCGGCCATCGCGGAGCGGCTGGCTTCACCACGTCGATGGCGTGGGACGAGCTGGTCGATTTCCTGCGCGAGGCGCTGTCCGAGCAGCTGACCGCGGCGTGAGCGACCCCGCGGGGGTCATCCTCTACGACAAGCCGGCCGGGCGAACGTCCCACGACGTCGTGGCGGGGGTGCGCCGGCATCTGCGCCGCGGTGTCAGGGTCGGCCATGCGGGAACGCTCGATCCGTTCGCCACCGGGCTCTTGCTCGTGCTGGTGGGGCGCGCAACCCGCGTGCAGCGGTTCCTGATGGCGCTGCCCAAGCGCTACGAGGTGGTGGCGCGGTTCGGCGCGGTGTCGAGTACCGGCGATCCGGAGGGGGAGATCGTCCAGACCGGGGTTGTCCCGGACGGTGAGCTCGAGCTTCCGGTGGGCCGGTTGCGCCAGCGCCCGCCGGCCTATTCGGCGGTCAAGGTGGGGGGGCGCCGCGCGTACGCGCTGGCCCGGGCCGGGGCCGAGGTCGAGCTGCCCGAGCGCGAGGTGCAGGTCCACCGGTTCATCGAGACCTGGCGGACCGGAGACCGACGCGGCTTCGTGATCGAGTGCTCCGCGGGGACGTATGTCCGCTCGCTGATCTCGGCGCTGGGCGACGCGTATTGCGTGCAGCTGCGGCGCACGGCGGTCGGCGGCTTCCGGGTCCAGGATGCCGACCCCGAGCGGGTGATCCCACTCGATCAGGCGCTGTCGTTTTTGCCCGCGGTGCGCCTCGATGCCGACGAGGCGCGGCGAGTCTCGCACGGGGCGGCGGTGCGCGCCGGTCCGCACGCGGGTACAGAGCCGCTCGCCCCGGCGGCTGCGGTCCGCCTGGTCGACGACCGCGGACTGATCGCGCTGGCGCAACCCCGCGATGGCGAGCTGAAGCCCGTGGTCGGGCTGCGGGCGCCCGACTAGGCTTCCGGCGCGATGCGCGTGAGCAAGCTGGCAGACGTCGAGCGGCGTCCGCGCCGGGTCGCGGTCGGCGAGTTCGACGGCGTGCACCTCGGCCATCGTGAGGTGATCGCCGGCAACGACACCGTGCTCACCTTCGAGCCCCACCCGCTGGCGGTGATCCGCCCCGAGGCGGCGCCCAAGCTGCTGACGGGCTTTGACCGCAAGCGTGAGCTGATCGAGGGCCTGGGGGTGGACGAGCTGGTGGTGATCCCGTTCGATCAGCGCTTCGCATCCCAGACTCCGCAGGAGTTCGTCGAGGACGTGCTGGTGGGCCGTCTACAGGCGACGCACGTCTCCGTGGGCGAGAACTTTCGCTTCGGCCACCGCGCGGCCGGAGACAGCGAGACGCTGAAGGCCGATGCCCGCTTTCAGACGCGTGTGGTGCCGCTGGTCGAGGTCGAGGGGGAGATCGTCTCCTCCAGCCACATCCGCGCGCTCGTCCAGGCCGGGGAGGTGGAGCCGGCGGCCCGGATGCTGGGCGCTGCGTTCGAGTTGCGCGGCGAGGTGGTATCGGGTGACCGGCGCGGCCGCCAGCTCGGCTTTCCGACCGCCAACATCGTCCCCGACGATGCGCTCGTCTACCCCGGCCACGGTGTGTACGTTGCGCACGCCGACGGCATGTGCGCCGCGGTCAACGTCGGGGTGCGCCCGACGTTCGGCACCGGCCGCGGCGTGCTGGTGGAGGCGTACGTGCTCGACCGTGAGCTCGACCTCTACGGCCGCGTGCTGCGGGTGGAGTTCGTGAGGCGGCTGAGGGGAGAGCGGCGGTTTGCCTCCGCCCAGGAGCTGGTTGAGCAGATGCACGACGATGTGCGCCGCACCCGCGAGCTCTGCGGTTGCTAGCCTCAGGCTGCGATGGCACTTACCGCCGAGAGAAAACAGGAGCTGGTCGAGAGGTTCGGCGATGCCGCCGGCGACACCGGCCGCGCCGAGGTCCAGGTGGCGCTGCTCACCGAGCGGATCAACCAGCTCACCGAGCACCTGCGCACGCACCGCAAGGACCACCATTCGCGCCGCGGGCTGCTGATGCTTGTGGGGCGCCGCCGCCGGCTGCTCAACTATCTGCAGCGCGCCGACCTCGACCGTTACCGGGCACTCGTCCGCGAGCTCGGCCTGCGCAAGTGATCATCGCCCCGGGGACCCGGGTCCCCGAATTCCGCCTGCGGCGGGCTGACGGCGGCGAGTTCACCCAGGCTGACCTCGCGGGCTCGACGACAGTGCTCGTGTTCTACCCATTCGCCTTCAGCCCGGTCTGCACCGATCAGCTGAACCTCTACGACGAGGTACTGGACGAGTTCGCGGCTGCCGGAGCGACGCTGTACGGCGTCTCCTGCGACGCCACCTACACGCAGACCGCGTTCCGCGAGCAGCTCGGCGTGCGGATCGAGCAGCTGTCGGACTTCGAGCCCAAGGGCGCCACCTGCCGGGCCTTCGGCGTCTACCACCCGGGCGGGTTTCCCCAGCGCGCGCTGGTGATCATCGGGCCCGACGCCGTCGTGCGCTGGAGCTATGAGGCAGCCTCACCTGGCGAGCTGCCGGGCGCCAACCTGATCTTCGATGGGCTCGCGGAGGCGCCGGCTGCGGCACCGCCGCCCACCGGGGCGGCTTGAGCGACCTCCGTTCGGCGCCAGTCCCGCCGCTGGGCCCCGATGATCACGTGCGAGGGCCCGCGGAGGCTCCGCCGGCGATCGAATACGCCGACTTCGAATGCCCGCACTGTGCCGCGCTCAGCCTGCGGCTCGAGCGGCTGAAGCTGCGCCTCGCCCTACGCCATTTCCCCGTCCGCTCCAGCCACCCCCGCGCCTGGGCGGCGGCCTGCGCTGCCGAGGCTGCCGGGCTCCAGGGTCGCTTCTGGGAGATGCACGACCTCCTGTTCTCCGACCAGGGGCGCCTCGAGGATCCGCACCTGTGGGAGCGTGCCCGGACCCTCGGGCTCAACCTCGAGCGCTTCGAGGCCGACCGTCGCAGCGAGGCGGTGCGCGCCCGGGTAAAGCGCGACTTCGACTCAGGGGTCCGCGCCGGGGTCGTCACCACCCCCACGGTGTTTGCCGCCGGCGGCGTGTACAGCGGGCGGTTCGATCCTGAGCTGCTGGCGGTCAGCTGACCGCGGGTGAGCGCCCGAGCCCCACATCCTCGAGCGTCGGGGCACGTCCGCGCAGCGGAGGGGCCCCGGGAACGACGGCGACGCTGGCGCGGATCAGGTCGAGGTGGCGGTCGATGAACGCCGGATCGCCGTGACCAAATGCGCTGGCCGCGCTGCACGCCCCCTTGAACATCATCATCAGGTCCATCGCGCCCACGTCGAGCCGCACGGCGCCGGACTCCTGGGCCTGCGCCAGCAAGCGTTCGAGCAGCTCGTAGATCCGGGCGTGCGCTGAGCGGATCACCTCGTTGCACAGCCAGCTCTCCTCGAGCGCCTCGAACAGCGCGCGGTCGAGCTGCTGGCGCCCCAGCATCTCGCCGAGGAACTCGAACAGGGCATCGCCTGGCGCCCCGGCGGTCAGCAGCGCCTCGCCCCGTGCTGCCGCGTCATGCATCCGCTCGGCCACGATCGCCGCGATCAGGTCCTCCTTGCAGGCGAAGTTGCGAAACAGGGTCCCGCGTCCGACGCCGGCGGCCTCGGCAATCTCGGCCACGCCTACGTCGAGGCCGCGCTGGCGAAACAGCGTCTGGGCGGCCGCAAGCAGGCGCTCACGGTTGCGCTGGG
>DAIQND010000129.1:0-6757 GCA_036788555.1 Solirubrobacteraceae bacterium
CATTATCTGACCGAGACGCTGGCCGGGCGGCCCGTGACGGTCGGGTCGCTCGCGGCCACGTCAGTCGCTCCCGAGCAGCGCGTCAATCAGCGACGATTTCCCCGCACTCACGCGTCCGAAGACCCCGACAGCGAACAGAGCCGCAAACAGCGCCACCGCGCCGACGTTGGCCAGGCTGGTGAGCAGAAAGAACGCCACGGTGCGCCGCGCGATGTGCTCGGCCGACAAGCCGATCCGGTTGAGTGCCCACGCGCCGAGCGCCAGCCCTCCGGCGCCTCCCGCGGGAAGCAGCGAGTTCGCGGCCTGCTCCGCCATGCCGATCTCGTAGGAGGTGCGCCATGACATGCGCGCGCAGAAGACGGCGCGGAAGATCACGACGTAGGACAGGGTCGAGAGCACCTCGACCGCCGCGGCGGCGGCAAACCAGGCCGGCGAGGCGGCTTTCAGCTGGTCGCGCACCGACCCCAGGCCCGGACCGAGGACCACGACCAGGACGACGAGGATCACCACGCCCGTGAGCTGGATCAGCCTGGTCCGCAGATGGTGGGGGCTCAGTTCTTCGGGCATCGGCGGACGCGAGGCTTGGGGCACAGCTAAATCCTAGGTAGCGGGGACGGTCGCCTGACGCCTGAATGCGTCATCCGCGAGGATGCCGGGGATGGAGAGCTCGGCCTCGTTCACCGGCCGCACCGCCTGGGCGCGCAACCTCGAGGCGCCGATACGGCAGTTCCTGGCGACCGAAACCGGTGGCGCGGCGATCCTGCTGGCCGCCAGCGTGGTGGCGCTGGTCTGGGTCAACCTCGACGGCGGCTCCTACGCGCGGGTGTGGGACACGATGCTGTCAGTGCGGCTGGGAGGCGGAAGCGTCAGCCTCCCCCTCCGCCAGTGGGTCAACGAGGGCCTGATGACGTTCTTCTTCCTGGTCGTGGGGCTCGAGGCGCGATGGGAGTTCGATCTCGGCGAGCTGCGCGACCGGCGGCGGCTCATCCTGCCTGCCCTCGCGGCGATCGGCGGGATGGTGTGGCCGATCGCCATCTTCCTGGCCTTCAACGCGGGCAGGAGCTCGGCCCATGGGTGGGGCGCGGCGATGTCGACCGACACCGCGTTCGCGCTGGGGATGCTGGCACTCGTCGGTCGGCGCTTTCCCCAGAGCCTGCGCGCGTACATCCTGACGGTGGCGGTGGCCGACGACCTCGCCTCGTTCGTGGTGATCGGCGTCAACTACAGCCAGACGCTGCGACTCGCCGGCCTGATCGTGGGGATCGCCGCGCTCGCCGGCGCATTCGTGGTGCGGCTGCGACGGGTGCGCAACGGGCCCGTGTACTTCATCCTCGGCCTGATCGCCTGGGTGGGACTGCTCAAATCGGGAATCGATCCGGTGCTGGTCGGGGTGGTGATGGGGCTGCTGTCGATCGCCTATCCCGCGGCGCGCGCGGACCTGGAGCGCGCGACCGACCTGTTCCGGCTGTTTCGCGAGCAGCCCACCGGCGAGCTGGCACAGTCGGTGCGCGAGGGAGTCCGCACCGCGCTTTCGCCCAACGAGCGGCTGCAGCAGATCTACCACCCGTTATCGAGCTACCTGATCGTGCCGCTGTTCGCCCTGGCCAACGCCGGGATCCCGATCACCGGCAAGTTCCTGGCCAAGGCATACGGATCGCCAATCGCGCTCGGGATCATCGTCGGCTACCTTCTCGGCAAGCCGATCGGGATCTCGGGCACCACGGCGCTGGTGACCAAGCTGAGTCGCGGGCGGATCCGGGCCCCGGTGGGGTGGGCCTCGGTCCTCGGCGGCGGGACGATCGCGGGGATCGGCTTCACAGTCTCGATCCTGATCTCGTCGCTGGCCTTCAAGGGCGTCGAGCTCCAGGAGGCCAAGCTCGGAGTCTTGACCGCCGCCGTATGCGCGTCGCTCCTCACGGCGCTGGTTTTCAGACTGACGACGATGCTGCCGCAGCGAGCGAGGCTACGGGCGCTGGTCGGTGTCGCCGGGTCGCTCGTCGACCTCGCGGTGCCGGTGGATCCCGAGCGCGACCACCTCCGCGGTCCGCTCGACGCTCCGGTTACCCTGGTCGAATACGGGGACTTCGAGTGTCCGTATTGCGGGCAGGCCGAGCCGATCGTCCGCGAGCTGCTCGCCGACTTCGGCGATCTTCGATACGTCTGGCGTCACCTGCCCCTCAGCGACGTCCACCCCCGGGCCCAGCTCGCGGCCGAGGCCAGCGAAGCGGCAGCCGACCAGGAGCGCTTCTGGGACATGTATGACAAGCTGCTGGCCAACCAGGACGCCCTCGGCGTCCGTGACCTGGTCCGGTATGCGGAGGAGCTGGGGCTCGATGCCGGGCGTTTCCGCGAGCATCTGCGCAAGCGCAAGGGCGCGGCCCGGATCGCCGAGGACGTGGAGTCCGCGGACCTCAGCAACGTTTCCGGCACGCCGAGCTTCTTCATCAATGGCCGCCGTCATTACGGCGCCTACGACGTGGGGACCCTCTCAGCCGAGGTCCGCGCCGCGCGGGCTCGCCTGGCGGCGGGCGTCTGAAGGCGGGGTGACTGGAGGCATGGCAGGGTCCGACCCCCGCGCTCACCAGCAGGCCAACACGGGCACGCTGCGGGAGCTGCCGCCACGCTTCTGGCTGCTCACGGTGGCGACGGGGATCGCGGCCGGATTCGGCGCGATCGCCATGATGGCCGTCCTGCGCACGGTCCAGCACGCCGCCTTCAGCTACCACTCGGGCCCGTACTCCACCGCCGCCGCGCACCACAGCGACCTGCGGCGGCTGATCGTGCTGGCCGTCGGCGGCGTCATCACCGGTGTCGGGCTGTGGGTGATGGCGCGGTTCTTGGGCGGGACCGGAGGCCAGCCGACGGCGGTCGTCTGGTCGGGGCGCGGTCGCCTGTCGCTGGTTCTGACCACGCTGAGCGGCGCGCTGTCGGAGGTGTCGATCGGTCTCGGAGGATCGATCGGGCGCGAGAACGCGCCCCAGCATTTCGGAGCCGCCTTCGGGTCCTGGGTCGGCGAGCGCTGGCGCATCCCCGAGCCCCAGCGGATGCTGCTGATCGCGTGCGGGGCAGGGGCGGGCGTCGGCGCCGTCTACAACGTCCCCTTCGCCGGCGCCCTGTTCGCCGCCGAGCTCTACCTCGGGTCGGTGACCCTGCGCAGCGTGGTGCCGGCGCTGCTGGCCGCGGCGATCGCCACCGCGATCGGGTGGATCACGCTGCCGATCCGCCCCATCTACCACGTGCCCGAGCTCGCCTACCCGTCCGCCTCGCTGCTCGTGTGGGCACTGCTCGCGGGTCCGCTGATCGGGGTGGCGGCCGCCGGTTGGGTGAAGCTCGTCGCGTGGGCCAGTGACCGCCGTCCCCGCGGCAACGCGCTGGCGGTCCTGCCGGTGATCGCGTTCACGATCCTAGGGTTGATCTCGTTCCAATATCCGCTCCTGCTCGGCAACGGCCGGGATCTGGCTCAGTTCGCGTTCACCGGCGCGGGTGCGCTCGGAACCCTGGCGGCGCTGGCGGCACTCAAGCCGCTGGTGACCGCGATGTGCCTGCGCAGTGGAGCGATCGGCGGCCTGTTTACCCCGACGATGAGCACCGGCGCGGTGCTCGGCGCCTTCCTCGGCGGCGCGTGGGGCCACGTCTGGCCGCACGCCCCGCTGGCGGCGTACGCGGTGGTGGGCTCGGCGGCGATGCTCGGGGCGGGGATGCGCACCCCGGTCGCCGCCATCGCGTTCTCGATCGAGCTCACGAACTCGGTCAACTCGGTGATCCTGGCGATGATCCTGGCCCTCGCCGGGGCGATGCTGGTCGCCCGCCTGATCGAGCGCCGCTCGATCTACTCGGCGCGCCTGCGGCGGGCGCCGGAGCCGGGTGTGGCGCCGGAGACCCCGGGGTAAGATCTCGGACATGGGATTGGTTGCCTACCTCATCATTCTGCTCTTCATCGGCCTGTTCGTCGGCGCGCTGGCGCGGCTGCTGCTCCCCGGACCTGATCCGATGAGCCTCGGCATGACCGCGCTGATCGGCATCTGCGGAACGTTCAGCGCCGGGCTGTTCTCGTGGTATGTGCTTCACCGCCACGGCGGCGGCCTCGTGCTGTCGGTGTTGTTCTCGATGCTGGTCGTGTGGATCTACCGCCGAACCCACACGGCGGGCTACGGGCCGCGGTTTCAGCGCGGCCGCCGCGGGCCGTACTAGACGCGCGGAGGCTTATCCGCCGCCGGCCGGACGCTCGTCGTGGCCGCCGAACTGCTTCCGCATCGCCGAGAGCACCTTGTCGGCGAAGTCGTCGAGCCCGCGCGAGCCGAAGCGCGAATACAGGGCGGAGGTCAGCACCGGGGCCGGCACGCCCTCCTCAATCGCCGCGGTCGAAGTCCACCGGCCCTCGCCGGAGTCCGAAACGCGGCCGGAGAAGTCGTCGAGGTTCGGGGACTCCAGCAGCGCCTGCGCCGTCAGGTCGAGCAGCCATGAGCCGATCACGCTGCCCCGCCGCCACACCTCGGTCACTTCCGTCGTGTCGATCGTGTAGCGGTAGAACTCCGGGTGCTCGAGCGGTGCGGTCTCGGCGTCGGACTCGAGCTGGCGCGTGCCGATGTCGGCGTTGCGCAGGATGTTGAGCCCCTCGGCGTAGGCCGCCATCACGCCGTACTCGATCCCGTTGTGGACCATCTTGACGAAATGACCCGCGCCGTTGGGACCATCTTGACGAAGTGACCCGCGCCGTTGGGACCGCAGTGCAGAAACCCGGTCTCCGAAGGGCTCGGCTCGCCGGACCTTCCGGGGGTGCGCGGCGCGGCGTCGACTCCGGGGGCGATCGAGCCGAACAGCGGATAGAGCCGCTCCACCACGTCATCCTCGCCCCCGATCATCAGGCAAAAGCCACGCCGCAGGCCCCAGACGCCGCCGCTGGTTCCGCAATCGACGTGGTGAATGCCGCGCTCGCGCAGTTCGGCGGCGTGGCGGATGTCGTCGCGGTAGTGCGAGTTTCCGCCATCGATGATCACGTCACCGGCCTCGAACACCTCGGCCACCTGGCGGATCGTCTGGTCGGTGATCTCCCCGGCCGGAACCATGATCCAGGCGGTGCGGGGCTTCTGGAGCTTGGCGGCGAACTCCTCAAGCGAGGTGGCGCCGGTCATCCCGTCGCCTTCGAGCGCCCGCACGGCGTCGGCGCTGACGTCGTAGCCGACGCAGCGGTGGCCGTCGGCCATCAGGCGCCTGACGATCCCGGCCCCCATCCGCCCCAACCCCACCATCCCCAGCTGCATCGGTCTGTCCGTTGCCATCTGCTCACGCTCCGTGTCTCGAACTTTGCCTGTAGGCACCGTATCCCCTGGGGCCGCGCCCCGTATGCTGTGCGCCGATGCTGGGCCTACCCGACGGGGTCACAGCCTGCCTCTTCGACCTCGACGGGGTGCTGACCCAGACCGCAAAGGTGCACGCCGACGCGTGGAAGACGATGTTCGACGAGTTCCTGCGCGGATGGTCGGCGGCTCACGGCCAGGAGTTCGTCGCCTTCGACAAGGTCAGCGACTACGACCAGTACGTCGACGGCAAGCCTCGCTACGAGGGGGTGAAGTCGTTTCTGGACTCGCGCGGGATCACGCTCCCGCAGGGAACCCCCGACGACCCACCCGACGCCCAGACGATCGACGGCCTGGGCAATCGCAAGAACGAGCTCGTGCTCAAGCTGATCCACGACCACGGCGTGGATGCCTACGAGGGGTCGGTGCGCTACGTGCACGCGGCGATCGACGCTGGGCTGCGGCGCGCCGTGGTGTCCTCGAGCACGAACTGCAAGGACGTGCTCCGCGCCGCCGGGATCGATCACCTGTTCGAGGAGATCGTCGACGGGGTGGTGGCCGACCGCGAGCATCTCCAGGGCAAGCCGGCGCCGGACACGTTCCTGGCCGGGGCGCGGAAGCTCGGCGTGGAGCCGAAGGCGGCGGTCGTGTTCGAGGACGCGCTGGCCGGCGTCCAGGCCGGCCGGGCGGGGAATTTCGGGTTCGTGGTGGGGGTGGACCGTGTGGGTCAGGCGCAGGCGCTGCGCGAGCACGGGGCCGACGTGGTGGTCAAGGACCTGGGCGAGCTGGTAGACGCGAAGTGATCCAGCACCCGGCCTTCCCGGTGGAGCCGTGGGCGGTTCGGGAGACCGAGCTCGACTTCGCCCGCCTGGCCCAGACCGAGTCTGTGTTCGCGCTGGCCAACGGACACCTCGGGCTGCGGGCCAACCTCGACGAGGGCGAGCCGTACGGGATCCCCGGCACCTACCTCGGTGGCTTCTACGAACTCCGCCCGCTGCCGTATGCGGAGTCGGCCTACGGCAACCCGGAGTCCGGACAGACCGTCGTCAACGTCACCAACGGAAAGATCATCCGGCTGCTGGTCGAGGATGAGCCGCTGGATCTCCGCTACGGCGAGCTGCGCAGCCACGAGCGGGTGCTCGACCTGCGCGCCGGCACGCTGACCCGGACGGCCGAGTGGGTCTCACCCACCGACCGCGTCGTGCGCCTCACCTCCACACGGCTGGTGTCGTTCAACCAGCGGGCGGTGGCCGCGATCCTCTACGAGGTCGAGCCGCTCGACGGGCCGGCCCGGCTGGTCGCGCAGTCCGAGCTCGTAGCCAACGAGGCCCAGCCGACCCAGGACGGCGACCCCCGGGCGGCGACCGCGCTGGCCGCCCCGCTCGAATCGGAGCTTCACGCCGCCGAGGGCAAGCGCGGCATCCTGATCCACCGCACCAAGGCAAGCGGCCTGACCGTCG
>DAIQND010000129.1:6767-7069 GCA_036788555.1 Solirubrobacteraceae bacterium
TGGACCACGTGGTCGCCGAGCCGGTCGACTGCGACTGCTCGGTTGAGAGCTTCGTCGATGTGGCGCGGCTGACGGTGACCGCGGATACGAAGCGGGGGGTACCGCTGCGGCTGGTCAAGTTCCTTGCCTACGGGTGGTCCGGCCAGCGCTCGGTCCCGGCCCTGCGAGACCAGGTCTCGGCTGCTCTGGCCGGCGCGCGGCGCTCCGGCTGGGACGGGTTGCTCGCCGAGCAGCGTGAGTACCTGGATCAGTTCTGGGAGCGGGCGGACATCGAGATCGACGGCGACGAGGAGCTCCAGCAG
>DAIQND010000130.1:0-6982 GCA_036788555.1 Solirubrobacteraceae bacterium
GCCCTCTTGGAGGGGTGAGCGATGGGACTCGAACCCACGACCGCCTGGACCACAACCAGGAGCTCTACCAGCTGAGCTACGCCCACCGCGGGGCACTGAATCTAGCATCGAGGCCGCGCCGGAGCGGGGCGTGCCGGCGATATCGCGGCGCGCTTCATGGTTGCCGCTTGACCGCAGTGCGGCGGCGCACAAGGATGCACGTGGATCCCTGCGTGAACAGCTCAAAACCAGAGGAGTAGCGATGAGCCTGCCAGAACCCTCGCCCGATTCGATCGCCCTCGTGACCGGCGCCTCCTCAGGCATCGGCGAGCAGTTCGCTCGCCAGCTCTCCTCGATGGGCCACCGGGTGGCGCTGGTGGCCCGCAGCCGCGACCGCCTCATGCAGCTCGCCGAGGAGCTTGGCGGCGAGGAGCGAGCCG
Organism: Solirubrobacteraceae bacterium; assembly: GCA_036788555.1. Classification (GTDB taxonomy): domain Bacteria; phylum Actinomycetota; class Thermoleophilia; order Solirubrobacterales; family Solirubrobacteraceae; genus Palsa-465. The sequence continues at coordinate 420 of DAIQND010000130.1, forward strand.
TCGCGATCGAGACCGATCTCGGCATCCCCGAGCAGCGCGACCGTCTGGCCGCGCGCCTCGAGCAGCTGGGCGCGCAGGTTGAGATCCTGGTCAACAACGCCGGCTTCGGGATCTACCGGGCGTTCGCCGAGACCGGCCGCGATGCTGAGCTGCAACAGGTCCGGGTGTTGGTCGAGGCTCCGGTGGACCTGATGGCGCGCTACCTGCCCGGGATGATCCAGCGCCGTCGCGGCGCGATCATCAACATGTCATCGACGGCCGGCTTTCAAGCCCTTCCCTACAACGCCGGGTACTCCGCCGCCAAAGCCCACACCTTGCTCCTCTCCGAAGCCCTGCACGCCGAGGTCAAGGACAAGGGGGTCACCGTTACCGCGGTCGCGCCGGGTCCGGTTCCGAGCAACTTCCAGGCCTCGAACGACGCTCAGTACTTCGCCGAGCGGCTCCCGAAGTTCACGTTCGTGACACCGGAGCGAGTGGCGCGTGACGGGCTGCGTGCCGCTGCGCGCGGACAGATCTCGATCATTCCCGGCGGCCCGCAGGTGCGGGTCGCCTTTGGCCCGAACCGCAAGCTGCCGCGCTGGCTGGTGCTGCCGGTGAGCAAACGGCTGATGGCGCGCCAGTAGGAGACGGCCATCCGCGAGGTCCGGTTAGACGATGGCGAACTGCCGCTGGCGGCGGCGTCGTTCCTGGCCTGCGTCGCGACGATCCTCGAGCTGCCGCCGGACCAGCTGCCGCGCCCCGCGGCCGGCGAGGATCCCGCCACCGGCGGGACGGTGACGCGTTGGCTCGGCCAGCTGGGGCTGAGCGTGGCGCGCCTCGCCGATCCGGAGTCGTTCTCGTGGCCGGGACCGTGGATCGCCCGCATCGTCGAGCCGGGGCCGGCCCGGCCCGGAGGCGAGCAGGAACCGGGATCCCGCTTTGTCGTGATGTACGGGGTCCCCTCGGGCGTCGTCTGGGATCCCGCGCGGCCAGGCGAAACGCCCGGGAGGACTCCGGCCGAGGGCTTCCTGATCGCCGCGACCGACGTCGCTCTGGCGCTGCCCCCGCCTCCTACGGCACCCATCGGCACCGGGACGCTCGAGACGATCGGCCTCGCGGCCTCGGCCGGCGAGCAGGTGCAGCTGGTGCAGGGTGCGCGTGCGATCGCCGGCCGCGGCGTGGACGGCGACCGGCACACAGTCGGGACCGGAACCTTCCCCTCGGGCATGGCAGGTAGCGCGCTCACGCTGATCGCGGCCGAGGTGTGCGAGTCCTTCGACCCGCCGCTTGAACCGAACCACCACCGCCGGAACCTGGTCACTCGCGGCATCGATCTGAACCGCCTGGTGGGCCGGGAGTTCACGATCGGCGAGGTCGTGTGCCGTGGCATGCGCCTGTGCGAGCCGTGCGCGGTCGTGCAGCGATATGCCGGCCGCCTGGTGCTGCGTGCGCTCGTGCATCGCGGTGGCCTCCGGGCCGACATCCTCACCGACGGCACCTTGCGGGTCGGAGACCCGATTCAGGCGCTGCCTGACCGCGCGCCCGGCTAGACCAGCCGAACGATCGCGATCACCCCCACGGCGATGATGACCGCCCGCAGCACGCCGGGCGAAAGCCGCCGTCCCTGCCACGCGCCGATGACCCCCCCGAGGATCGACCCCGCGGCGATCAGACCCGCGGGCGCCCAATCGACATGAGCCGCCATCACGAAGATCACGCCCGCCACCAGATTGACCGCTCCGGCCAGCACCACCTTGAGAGCGTTGATCCGCTGCAGCTGGTCGTCGACGGTCACGCCGAGAATCGCCAGCAGCAGAATCCCCTGGGCAGCCCCGAAGTAGCCGCCATACACGCCGCTGATCAGCACCCCCACGGCCGCCGCCAGGCTGACCGGTTGGTTTGCCGTCCTTCGCCGCGAACCGAGGGCGCGGGCCAGGCGCGGCTGGACGACGATCAGGACCAGCGCGATCCCGATGAACGCCGGCACGATTCGCTTGAACGCCGACGCCGGCAGGACAAGCAGCGCCACCGCACCAACCACGCCGCCGAGGATCGACGCGGCACCCAGCGGGATCGCGCGCCGCTGCTGGCCGCGCAGCTCTTCTCGATACCCAACCGCGCCCGCGACCGAGCCGGGAACGAGCCCAACCGTATTCGAAACGTTCGCCGTGACCGGCGCATACCCGAACGCCAGCAGCACCGGGAAGGTGATCAATGTGCCACTGCCCACGACGGTGTTGATCGTTCCCGCGGCGACCCCCGCGGCGAAGATTGCCAGCGCCGCAAGCGCCGTCACGCCTCGTCCCGCCGATCGGATCGCTTCACGATCACAACCTACTCGGGCCGGGATCCGGTGCATCGTGCCGGAGGCGACAATGTCGAGGTGACCAGCGCGATGATCCTGACCGGAGCGCCGGGGTCGGGTAAGAGCTCGGTCCTCGACGAGCTGTGTACCGCGCTCGAAATCGACGGCGTCGCGTTCGGCGCGATCGAGTCAGAGACCTTCTCCCGTGGCTGGCCGTGGCTTTCGCTTCCGGAGTGGCTGCCGCAGCTGGCTGCGGTGGCCGACTTGCAAAAACGAGCCGGACGCACGACCCTCCTCGTCGTCGCCACCGTCGAAAGCGGCCAGGAGCTGCAGGCCGTGATCGAGGCGATCGCGGTGGACCGGGTGAGCGTGATCTGTCTCAGCGCCCCAGCCGAGCTGGTCTCGGCGCGCGTGGCCAGCCGGGAGCCGGACGCATGGCCTGGCAAGCCTGAGCTGGTGAAGCACGCAGCGCAGCTGGCCGAGCAGATCCCCTCTCTTGACGGCATCGACGTGATCGTGCCGATCGCCGGACGCTCCTCATCGGAGATCGCCGGAGAGATCAAGCAGCTGCTCGTCGCTCATGGTGTCCTGCCGGTCACGGCGGAGCGGGGCTTGCGCGGCGCGGATGCCGGGTAGCGACCGCGGATGTCCGCCGGGCTGATCGTCATCGACATGCTCAACCCCTACGAGCATGAGGACGCCGAGCCGCTCAAGGCTTCGGTGCGGCAGATGGTCGGGAACCTGGGGGAGCTGATCAGCGCTGCGCGGGAGAACGATCTTCGCATCCTGTACGTGAATGACAACCAGGGCGACTGGACCGCGGGCCCGAAGGAGATTGCGCGGCAAGCGCTGGAGGGCTCAGCGCCTGATCTGGTCGAGCCGGTGCTACCGCCCGAGGACACGCCGTTCATCGTCAAGGCGCGTCACTCGATCTTCTACGAGACGCTGCTCGAGTACTTCCTCCAGCGTGAGGAAATCGATCGCATCGTGCTCGCGGGCCAGGTCACCGAGCAATGCATCCTCTACTCGGCGCTCGATGGCTACGTCCGTCACTTCGACGTGGTCGTCCCCACCGATGCGGTGGCTCACATCGACGAGGAACTGGCGCAGGCCGCGCTGCGGATGATGGAATCAAACATGCACGCTCAGCTCGCGAGTGGCCCCGAAGCTGTGCTCAAGGCCTGCCGGCACTAGGGTTGCGCGGCGGGCGCGTAGGCTTGTACGCGTGCCGATCTCACGTTTCTTCAAGCGCGGTGTGCACAAGGAGCCGCCGGTGTCGGTCGCTGACCCGCGCTTCGGGGATTGGGAAACGGTGAGCGTCTTCGAAGACCAGGCGACGGCAGTGGCGTGGCGTGACCAGCTTCGTGGCCTGGGCGTCGACGTCAACTGCGTGGCCGATCACCCGCTCGATGCCTATGGCCGGGGAGAGATCTTTCTCGTCGTTCCCGCCGAGCACTGGTCACGCGCCAACGAGATCATCGAGAACCTGGGCGACTGAGGCCCGCCGCACGTCGAACCTATCGCGGCCAGCGGGGCCAGCCGCGCGGCATCGCCTGAATGGGGGTGCCCGGCTGCAGGTAAGCCGATGGCGCCCCCAACATCACGAGCAGCTGGTTCATGGTCCGTCCGTCGATCGTCGACCATCCCCCCGGATCGCTGCATGGGCACCGATGCCCATCGGTCATCGCCAGCGCCTCGGGCCCAGGTCCAGCCGCCCATCCCCATTCTGACCACGGGTATCCGGCGTGCAGCGTGGCGATTCGCTCACCGGCGCCGACGATCTGCCCGACTCGGACGCTGACCGAGATGTGCTCCGCGACGTACACGTACTTGCCGGCGAAAGGACCGTCCAGGAGCCGATAGACAACGATCCCGCCTCCGGGCCAGCAGCTGATCGCCCAGCAGCTCGGCGGTCCCGAGTCACTGTTGCTGGCCGTCGTCACCCGGCCCCGCCCGAGCGCCAGCAGCGGCCCCGAGCCCGCATAGTCCGCGCCCAGGTCGATCCGGCGGGGCGTCAGCCCGCTCACCTCCTCGAGCGGGTTGACGTAGTCGAGGACCGTGTAGTCGATGGTGGTGGTCGTCCGGTTGCCGCTCTTATCGACGGCAGTCACCGTGAAGCGCGCGCTGCCGGGTCGTGTGGTCCTGATCGGGTGCCCAGGCGCGGTGCTGCCGTGGCAGCTGGCGATGGCGCTGGCGAGGCCTCCCTCGGCGCAGTGAAAGCGCGCGACGATCCATGACCGGAGCGCGTACGACGCATCCTCGGCTGGCAGCACGATCGTGATGCTGGGCTTCGCAAACTCGTAGGCGCCGATATCGCAGCTTTGGCCGCGGGGTCGACGCACGCCGCGTTGATCGGTGGATGGGCAGTCGCGAGCGGGTATCTCGTCGAGCGCCGCACTGTCAGCCCCCAAGGCCAACGTCCTGGTTGGGCCCCCGTTGTCGCGCAGAGCCCCCAGTTGCGGATTGCCATGCCCACCCGGACACGTGCTATCGCCGTAGCTCAGGTCGTGCCCCCCGTTGACGATCGCTGACCTGGGGCTAGCGGCGCAGCCGGAACCTGCGTTGGAGGCGACGATCGTGTTCGCGATATACAGGTGCGCGGCCGCGGTCGACCCCTGCACGAATAGACCATCGCCCAAGCCAGGTGCGCCCGCCGCGGCGCTCTGACTGCCGCCGCTGCCCGCCCGGTTATCAGCCACGGTCGCGTTGCGAAGCGCGCCGCTCGTGCCCGCAGCTGCGATCGCGCCGCCATTGCCGCCGGCGCCGCCTTCCCCCGACCCGCCTGCCCCCGACCCGCCATCGCCGCCGAGATTGCCGGACAAGGTGCTGTTGATGACGCTCAGCCTTCCCGCTGCGCTGAACACGCCCCCTCCCGAGCCCCCGACGCCTCCGTTGCCGCCTGAGGGGCCGCCCGGCCCACCGGCTCCGGCACGGTCGTCGTAGATCGCCGACGCGAATAGGAAGAGCGCGCCCTCGCTGTAGATCCCCCCGCCGTCCCCGCCCGATCCCCCGCTTCCGCCTGGCGCATCGATGCTGGCAGCACCCTCCGCCCCACCGGCGCCCGCGACATTCCCCCAAACCGCCGAGTCTCTTAGCGTCAGGGTGCCCCGGCTGTACACGCCCCCGCCGCTACCTCCGCCACAGCCGGAAGTTCCACCACCCCCACCCCCACCGCCGGCGGTGTTCCCGCGGATCGCGACCGTGTCCAGCACCAGCGTGCCGCGGTTGAGGATTCCGCCGCCGTCGAGGCTGGCTACGACATCGTGGCCAACTCGCGCAGCGCCCGGGGTACATCCAATGCTCGGCTGTCGCGGAGCATCCGGGGCATGTCCGCCGGTGACCGTCATCGCAACCAGGGTGACGTTCGCCCCGTGGCCCACTGACAGGACACGGTCACCGAGTCCGTCGGCATCGAGCACTGTCAGTCCTACGCCTGCTCCGGTGACGGTGAGCGGCACCCGACTTGTCACGTTGAGATCACCGCTCGTGTTGTCGTCGCGACCCCTCGGGCGAATCGAAAGCGCGTACCGTCCTGGCCCGAGCACGATCAGGTTCGATCGAGCCCCCACACTCCCGCAGTCCGTCCGCCGGAACGGAAGGTCGACCGCCTCGATGGCCTCACGTAACGAGCACCTTCCGTCGTGGGCGCGGAGCTCATCAGTGGTGGTGTCGACTCTCAGGGTCGCTGCCGCAGCGCTCGGCGGGCCGACCAGCCCCGCCGCCCCCAGCGCGACCACAGCCAGCAAGCCCCGTATAGCCGAACCGCCGGTGAGCATGTCCCTTGAGGTTGGCAGCCGGACCGGCGGCGCCGGCTCACGGGGGCTTTCTTGGCGCGGGTACGCTTCGTCGGTGCAAAGCCCGCCGCGCGCCGTCCTCTCGCCCTCGCAGTTATCGACACTGCGCAGCGTCGGTGAGGAGCGCTCGGCGGCGGCGGGCGACGTTCTCTACCGGATCGGCGATCGGCACTATCCGTTGATCGCCATTCTCGAGGGAGAGGCGGCGGTGCTCGATGCCACGGGCCGAGAGATAACCCGGCAGGGTCCCTCGGGGTTCTTGGGCGAGATGAACCTGCTGTCGGGTCAGACGGTCTATCTGTCTGCGGTCGCAACCCGGCCCCTGCGGTACATCGCGGTCGATCGCGAGCGGCTGCGGCCGCTGCTGTTCGAGGACGGGCCGTTGGCGGATCTGTTGCTGTCGGTGTTCACGGCGCGGCGCGAGGCGCTCCAGCAGCAGCCGGTAGGGCTGGAGGTAATCGGCCCCCGGACCTCGGACTCCACCC
>DAIQND010000131.1:0-6948 GCA_036788555.1 Solirubrobacteraceae bacterium
CCGAGGACTGGATTTGGCCGCTGTGGGAACACGGGTTCACCTCCGTGCACGAGCGGCTCTACGCCGCGGTGGAGCCGGCGAGCGTCACCCCGAAGACCGACGCGCCGCAGTGGACGCCCGGACATCCGGCCGGCTGAGATGACCCGCGTCATGTATGACTCGGTGTCCGTGGGGGAGATCCCCACGGACGCCGGCGCGGTCGCCCTCTACATCGACGGCCGCTACGCCAACTGGCGCGCCGGCGTGGACCACGCCAAGCACGCCAACCACCTCAGCATCGCCGTGTTCCCCGAGCACGACGCCGCCGCCCTGGACGTCGAGACCGGCGACGCCACCCCCAGCCAAGCTCCGGCCTGGGTGCGCCGGCAGCTGCACCGCGACCCGCGCTCCCGGCCGGTCATCTACGCCAGCCGTGACACGATGCCGCAGATCCTCGCCGAGCTCGAGCGCGACGGGCTGCGCCGCAGCCAGGTGCGGCTCTGGTCCGCCCACTACACGATGGGCCCGCACATCTGCTCGCCGCGCGGGTGCGGCGCCGGGTTCACCGCCGACGCCACCCAGTGGACCGACCGCGCGCAGGGACGCAACCTCGACGAGAGCCTGCTCGCCGACGGGTTCTTCCCCGCCGCGCCGCGGAAGCCCAAGCACCGGCCGGCCGTTCATAAGAAGGTGCTCGCCGGCGGCGGCGGCGGATCGCTCACCGTCGGCATCCTCGTCGCCCTGCGCGCGTTCGGGCTCGTGCACCTCACCCCGCCCGAGTCCGACGCGATCACCGCCATCGTGAGCATCCTCGCCGGCTGGGCCGCCCCGCCCGGCTATCTCACCCCGAAACGCCGGCCGCGTCGCTGAAAGAGGGGCTGGAGCTCTCCCAACAAAGCGCTAGCGAACGGTCATGCACCGAGCGGTCGTGCTGCCGCTGTACGTCCACTGCCAGGTCTCTGGCTGCTCGTACGCGGGGTCGTCGCAGCTCGCCCCGATCGTCAGCGTCACTTGGTAGCTCCCCTGCACGCACTGCAGCGGGATCCCGTTCGGCTCCGGCGTGCACTGAGCGTCCATCGTCGGATCTGCTGGCTGCGGAGCGCTTGTCGTCGCTACGGCCGCCGGCACTATCACTGGCGCGGATGCGCTACCCGCGGAAGACCCGCCGCACCCCGCCAACGCGAGCGCGACGACAAGACTGCCACCGACTCGTCTCACCGCTTCCACAACGCGGCAGCATCGCGGAACCTTCCGAGAACCGCACACCGACCGTCAGAAAGCTGACCCAAATCGCGGTTTCTACGCGCAATGTGCGCACATGGCGCTCGCTTTCCGGCCGCCCCCGGTGCGAGGATGACCGGCCATGCAGCTGCCTCTGCACGACCGGTCCGGCGCAAGCTTACGGAAGGTAAGCGACAGCCCCGAGCAGTCGCTTCAGCCAACTGAGCTACAGCCGCGCGCCGGCGAGTCTAGCGCCGACTGCCACCACGCCGCCGGCACGCACACCTACGTCGGCCTCCCCGACCCCGTCTGCCACCCGCCAGCGGCCTACACGCTCCGCGGCGACCTCAAGGCACGCCGGCCGTGAGCGTCCACGAGCTCCGCCCCGTCAGCACGCTCCTCGAGGCATACCTCGCCGACCTCGCCCACCGCTCCGGCCTCCCCCGCCCCGGCATCCTGCTCCGCCCCCTTGCAACGCCGCTCGCGCTCGAGAGCAGCCACCACACCCCCCGGGGGAAAGGACCGGCCGGCGCAACCGGCACGGCCCGTTCCCTCTGTGGGGAGAGCGACCGTACACCCGCCTACGGACGCACCACGAATGGCCGATGACCGACCGGCTAAACCGGCCTCGCAGCGCGCCGCCGAGCGGTGGGCAAACGGTCAGATATCTGACAGGCCAAACACGCATCCCTCTAACAGCGTGTTTGGGGACGAAATTTGTCCTCCGCCCGTTCCTCGGATCGGCGTCGACACGATCTCTTGGGGATGGTCCGATCCGGGGGCCGTGGACCGGCTTCTCCGCCTTGATGGGATGGTCCCGTCAGGCGCGTATCGCCCCCTCCGGATCCTCCCTGCACCCGGGGGGGCGGTGCGCGTGAATCAGCGCCTCAGCGGGCTCGGGACCGTCGGCGCCTTCCCGTCCGCCTCGCTCCTCTTCGTGGAGGGGCGCGCCCGGGCGCTCCAGCGCCGCGACGAGACTGACCATGGCCTCGCAGCCGTCCGACACCTCCCGGTTGTCCAGGACGGCGTCACGGACGCTCTGGGGGACCTTCTCGGCGCGGCGCCCAGCGGGGTTGCGCAGCTCCGAAGGGCCGACCTCACCGGCGAGCTGGAGTTCGACCGCGGTGAGGACGGCTCGCAGCTGCTCGAGCTGGTGCACGAGCTCCACTCGCCGCTCCACAAGCTCCACTCGATCTCGCAGAAGGGCGGCCGTCGGCTGGAGACCGTCTACTGGCGCACCCCCCGCAAGTCGGTCGCCGTGCTCCGCGCCTACGACAAGGGCATCGAGTCCGGGACCCGGCCTGTCGGCGAGCGGATCCGCATCGAGCGCCAGCTCCGCTACCGCGGCGGCCGCCGCCCGACATTGAACCAATGGCTGACCGCGGACCTGGCGGGCCTCTACACGAGCCCCGTCCGGTCATGGCTCCACGGCGGTGTAGCCGCGGGCACGGCGGCAGAGCTGATGCGGTTGCTCACCGACGCGGCCGTGATCTGGCCCACCTACTGGGCCTCTGGGGCCTGCTGGGCCACCGGGACGAATTCAGACCGGGGCAGGGCCCGCCAGGGCCGCGGCTGGCAGGGCCTCTACGTCACGCTCTGGTCCCCCAGCCGCGTGGAGCGGATCCTCGGCACCCTCGCCGTGCTCGACGCCTACGGCAATAGCTGGCCGGCGTGGAACGCCAAGCAGCGAGAGCGCCGCGCCCGGGAGATCCGCGACATGGGCCTGATCGTCACGGACCGCCCGGTGCGGGTCGACGTCGATCAGGCCGTCTCCTCGCTCTGCGAGCTGTGGAGGAACGCCGCATGATCAAGCGCGGGCCACTCCACCTCTCTGAGCAGGAAGTTCAAAACCGAGGCATCGCCGATGTGGTCGGCGTAGTGCTCCGTGATCGCGATCGAGCTGTGCCCCAACATCCGCTTGATGAAGTGGATCGGGGCGCCCTTGTCGAGCAGGTAGCTCGCATAGGTGTGCCGGAGGCCGTGGTAGTGCACCCGCTTCTCTATCCCCGCCTCCTGCCCGAGTCGCTTCATGAGCGCCCGCACGTAGGGGTAGTTGAGCGTCAGCCCGGCGCTCGGGCCTCTCATGACGCAGAACACCGGGTGGCGTCCGTCGAACCCGAGCTGGCTCCGCTCATCCATCCACTGCCGGATCACGGCCGCGGCGCCCGGATCGATGGCCACGACCCGATGCTTCCGCCCCTTCGCTCGGAGCACGTTGATCCGCCCTCGATCGAGATCGACATCCTTCGGGTACAGCGAGAGCGCTTCCGAACAGCGGAGCCCCGCCCGGGCGCCGACGATCACGAGCGCGCGGTTCCGGGTTGCGGCGTAGCGGCCGAAGTCGCACGCCGCCAGGAGCCGAAACACCTCCTCAGGCGTCAGCACCTCAGGCGGGAACCGGAGCCCCTTGTTCGGGGGCGAGACGCCGCGGCGGTACGACGGATAGGTGATCGGCGAGCGCACGTAGCCGCGCCGATCGAACGGACTCACGGGACGGCGAGCAGCGGCACTCGCGCGCCCGCGCCGGACTCTCTTGAGCATGGACTGAGCCCCCATGTCTCGATGTTCAGACGTTCGGCCAGTGCAGTGGCCGACGCCCCCAATAGGCGGCATCGTACAAAAAAGTGGGGCCGGCGCGGTTGCACCCGCCCGGCCCCGGTCGCGCGAGGCTCAGTCTCGTGCGACCGCCTCAACATAGAGGAGGAGTCAGATGCGACTCACCCCGGATCAGCTGGACGCTCTCGTTGAGCTTCGACGGGCCGACCTGGCGCGCGCCGAGGTCGAAGCGACCTTCGAGCGGCACCTCAAGCGCTGCTGGGACATGGGCATCCCGGCGATGAAGATCGGATTCGCGAGCGGGATGAGCCATCACGCGATCCGCCGGCGGTTCGCTGCCGCGTACTCTCGCCCATGATCTCCTGGCCATGGCTCCTCGCCGCCTGCGGCCTCTGGCTCACGGTCGGGATCGCGTTCGGGCTGCTGATCGGCCCATACCTCCGGCGCGCCGACGAGAAAGCGAGGGGGCGGCGCTGATGCCGAGCTTCGCCCTCCCGCTCGACGGCCGGCGCGCCGGACGCGGCTCGCTGAAGTTCCGATGGAGCGTGTACCGCCATCTACGCCGGACCGGCGTCAAGCGGGAGGCCGCCTGGCACGCGTTTCAGATTGCCCGCCCGATCAACCGCGACTGACGCCCCATCCCACCAGGAGGAGAACCACCGATGACGAATCCCGAGAAGAGCTACTGCGTGCTGGGACGCTATAAGCGCGAGATCGGGAGGTGGAGTTGGGTATCGATTGAGAGAGCAGAGGACGGTGAGGCAGCGATAAGGAAGGCGATTTCTCACGGGCAGGTTCACGGCTACTACGTTGCATTGCCTTGGGAGATCGCGGCGCGTGGCGAGACTGACCTAACCCGCCTAGACGCGGAGGGCGATCGCCCACGCGCATGTGCGGGACGTAGCGACACGGCCGAGGAGAGCGCGTACTGATGAGCGAGCAGCAGGCCAGACCTGAGCAAGGCGACAGCCTGCTCGACGGAGCGATGACGAACGCGCGGACCGCGCTGGCCACCGTGAGCAAGGCCGTCAACGATCACCACGCCGACCGGGGCCACGTCCCGAACCATCTCAAGGAGGTCGAGGCGAACCTCCGCGCCGCTATCTGGCGACTCAGGGCTGCGATCGAAGGCAGGCGCTCATGAGTCGTTCCGATAGCCGCGTTCCGGTGATGATGAGCGAGAAAGACCTCGGTGACCTGCTGCACGCGATCAACGAGACCGCGCCAATCGAGCGACCGGACTGGGGCACGATCCAGAAGCTCATCACGGCCCTGCGCCGCGTGGACCCGGAGCGCGTCAGCAGCGCGTGGGAAACCGTCACTCAGATCGAGGCCGACCGATGACGCCTTCAGGCAGTAGCGACAGCTGGCTGTCCCTTTCGATCAAGCTCAACGGCGATGCTGGAGCGCGGCTGCAGGAGTTGGCCAACGCCGCGATAGAGCTGGTGCGGCTACTGCACGACCCCAACCCGTTCGTCAACCGCGTCAAGCAGCTCAGTGACGGCTTTGCCGAGACGCTGCGCGCGCTGCTGGGGGCCGACGATGGCGAGTAGAGACGAAAGCGCCTGCACTGAGTGCGGCACCACGAACCACACGCATGGGCGGGGCTGCCTGGAGCTGGCGCGCATCCAGCGCGACCAGCTCCGCGCGTGGCGCGACGAGCGCGGCGGCACGCTCCCCTCTCACTGGGGGCCGCGCGTCGCCGAGATAGGCCGGCAGCTCGGGGAGCCGGTATGACGGAATCGCGACAGAGCTACAGCGTGGCTGAGCACCTGGCCCTTCGGCTGGCGGCGACGCTCAGGGCGGCCGGGCTCTACGAGTTCGACCGACGTGTTCTTGGCCTCGAGGAGGGGCTGTCCGTGGTGATCACCCTGACGGCCGTGCTGTGGTGGGCGATCAAGGGGTGATTCCGGCGGGTTTGGCGAAAAGCGCCACGGTATAGCCCCGCCCTCGGGCGCCTGGTCAAAAGCGCCGTGATACGGGGGTTAGCTGCGGCTGAGCCAGGCGCCTGATCGGCGGGAGAGGAAGGCTCGCAGATCGGGCGCCCACTCGCCTCCGTGGGCGAACGCCTCGGCGGCCTGGTGCGCGACCTGGCGGGCCTCCTCGAGCGAGCTGACCGCGACGACGTCCCGCGCGGACACGGGCCCGTCGCGGGACGGCGGGAACCCTTTCGCCGGCGGCCCGGTCCACTCGGCGGTCACCTCGAAGAGCCAGTCGTGCGGCAGGCTGCTGCGGCGTCCGTGGTGGGTGGAGACGGCGTCGACGGCGATCGTGGCGTGCCACGGGGCGATCGGGCCGAGGGTGAGCTCGCGGCGGCGCTGCGCGGGTGGGGTGGTCATGCGGCGCGGTCCTGTTCGGCGGCGATCTGGCGGTGCAGGCTGACGGCGGCGAGCTCGAACGTGGCGCCGAGGTAAACGGCGACGGGATGGTCGTGCGGGATCCAGTACCAGCCGGGCGCGGGGAACGTCTCCTCGAGGCCGGGGCTGACCGGCAGCCGCACGTACCAGGGGGCGCGCTCGGGCCGGAGCGGGGCGGCGAGCGTGGCCAGTCTACGCGCTTTGGTCGGGGCTGCCATGGGTGAGAGCGTCGACGGCGCGCTCCAGACCGTTGGATTTGCCGACGACGTAGCCGACGAGGTAGATGAGCGCGGCGAGCGTGAGGCCCTGTCGGTGCCGGGGGTCCAGCCTCAACCTGTCCTTGAGGCTCATTCCAGCGGGGACTCTAGCCCGTTTTCCGGGAGTTCTCCCGGAGCTTTCCCGGAGTTCTCCCGGAAACCCCCCTCGTTTTCCGGGAGTTCTCCCGGAGACTGGTGCCGGGACGGGTCGATCCCGTCGGCGAGCGTGTGCTCCCGGAGCGTCTGCGGGAGAGGCGGCCGGATCACGTTGCTGCGTGCTCGCCGGTCTCCCCACACGTAGGCGTGCTCGCCGAGCTGGGCGGCCTGCGCGAGCGCCGCCTCGTACTGGGGGACGGTCATCCGGTGCAGCGCCGCCATGATCGGCATGTCCTCGGGGTCGAACCCGCCGGCGAAGCTGAATACGTGCTGGCTCTCGGTCCGCGCCGCCCGCGGGATGTTCCGCGGCCGCTGGGAACCGGAGAGCAGCCCGAGCCCGTGCGCGCGGCCCTTGCGGATGTAGTTGTTCACCCACTGGGGGGTTCCGCCGGGCTGGTCGGCGCACAGGTCGGCGAGCTCGT
>DAIQND010000132.1:0-6931 GCA_036788555.1 Solirubrobacteraceae bacterium
AGCCGGCGCGAGAGGGGTAGGATCGATCGATCGCCGGCCCGGAGGTCGGAGGAGAGAGCCGGTCACCCATTCACTGTTCACGCGTGTCGGGCCAGGCCGCGGTCAGGTTCTGACACGTGTGCGTTTGGTGGCGCCGGGGTCTGTGACGGGCGTCGTGGAGCGATGGTTCACAGCAGAGGAGAGTCACGGTGAGAGTCAGCATCATCGGCGCGGGATTGATGGGACGCGGGATCGGGACGCGCCTGGTCGCGGGCGGCAACGATGTCGAGCTGGTCGACACCGATCGCGAGCAGGCGGAGACGCTCGCGCGAGAGCTCGCGGACCACGGCGGGGGCAGCGCGACGGTGATGGATCCCGGCGGGAGCCTCGGCGGGGAGGTGGTGGTGCTGGCCGTCTACTACCCGATCGTCTCCGAGGTCGTGCGCCAATATGCCGAGCAGCTCGCCGGCCGGATCGTGATCGACATCGCCAACCCCGTCGACTTCAACACGATGGATGGCCTCACCACCCCGCCCGATACCTCGAGCGCGGAGGAGACGGCCAGGCTGGTGCCGGCCGGCACCCCCGTCGTCAAGGCGTTCAACACCACGTTCGGGAACACCCTGGTGGCCGGCAGGGTGGCGGGGCACGAGCTCGACGTGCTGATCGCCGGCGATGACGAGGAGGCCAAGGCGACGGTCTCGGAGCTGGTGAAGGGCGGCGGGTTGAGGCCGATCGACGTGGGCCCACTGCGCCGGGCACGGCAGCTCGAGCAGCTCGGGTTCCTGCACATCAGCCTGCAGGACCGGCTCGGCACCGGCTTTGGGAGTGCCGTGAAGTTCCTCTGGGAGTGAGGACGCGCATTTCCTTCTGCGGTATAAACCCCCCGGCATGCGGAAACAGGGTCGGTGATGTCGCCGGGCGACACGGACGCGCTCGCCGCGGAGCTCAGCGGCGAGCTCGACGCGCGGCTGGGAGCGTTCGACGCGACCTTCGCGCGGCAGTATCCCGGTGAGCGAGCCGCCCGTCAGCCGGTCCACACCGTGTACGTCCCGGGTGACCGCTACCACGCCGGGCTCGTGCCGCAATGGGGCCGGGCGTCGCGGGAGGCGCTCGGGGCGCACGCCGAGCTGTTCGGCGAGCTGGTCGGCGACGCGGCGATCGCAGCGCGGGTGCAGCGCAAGCTCTCCGAGGAACCGATCGAGGATCTGCGCATCGACTTCGAGGACGGGTATGGCCAGCGCCCCGACGAGGAGGAGGACGCCCACGCGTCAGCCGCCGGGGCCGCGCTGGCGAGCAGCCGGGCGGCGGGCACCGCATCTCCGTTTGCGGGCATCCGCATCAAGAGCCTTGAGGCCGCCACCCGGCGCCGCGCGGTCCGCACCTGCCTGAGGTTCCTCGCGGCGGCCCGCGAGGGCGGGCCCAGCCTCGACGAGCTCGTCGTCACCCTCCCCAAGGTCACGGGCGTCGAGCAGGTCGAGGCGATGGTCCATCTCTGCGAGCGCGTCGAGCGAGCGCTCGACACGGGCCGTCTGGGGTTCGAGATCCAGGTGGAGACGCCGCAGTCGATCCTCAGCCCCGAGGGAACCGCGCTGGTGGCCCGCATGATCCAGGCGTCCGAGGGCCGGTGCACCGGACTGCACTACGGGACCTACGACTACTCGGCGTTCTGCGGCATCGCCGCTCCCTACCAGAGCCTCGCCCATCCCGTCGCCGATCACGCGAAGCTCGTGATGCAGGCCGCCGCGGCCGGTACCGGCGTCCGCCTCTCGGACGGCTCGACCAACCGGCTTCCCGTGGGGGATGCCGCCGCGGTGCGACGCGGATGGGCGGAGCATCTGCAGCTGGTGCGCCGCTCGCTGGAGCGCGGCTACTACCAGGGGTGGGACCTGCATCCCGCCCAGCTGCCGACCCGCTTTGCGGCCACGTTCGCCTTCTACCGCGAGGATCTTCCGGAGGCGATGCGCCGGCTGCGCGACTACCTCACGCACGCCGACTCCTCGGTCCTTGACGAGCCCGCAACCGTTCGCGCGCTCGCCGACTACGCGCTCCGAGCGCTGCAGTGCGGTGCCGCGGCGGCGGACGAGCTGGAGGCCGGCACGGGCCTCGACGCTCCCCGGCTCACGCAGCTGGCGCGTCCCGCGCGTTGACAACGCGCGCCGCTCGCGGATAGGATTCCGACATCCGATAACTCTTTTCCGCAAATCGGAATAGAGGTCACCCCACTCGAACCGCGACACAGGAGCCTGCGAGGACATGGGCATCTCCCTCGGCGCAAATCAGTACGGCAAGGCGGAGAACCGTGTCGTGCGCATCTACCGCGACACCGCTCGCCATGCACTCGTCGACCTCAACGTGTCGACCTCGCTGCGCGGCGACTTCGCCGCCTCCCACGTGAGCGGCGACCAGGCGGACGTTCTGCCGACCGACACGCAGAAGAACACCGCGTTCGCCTATGCCAAGCAGCACGGGGTGAGCTCGCCCGAGGATTACGCGATCGCGCTCGGCCGGCGCCTGCTCGAGGCGACGCCGAGGGCCAAGAGCGCACAGATCCGGGTCGAGCAGTACCCCTGGGACCGCATCCCGGTCGGGGAGGGCGGTCACGACCACGCGTTCGTCCGCCGCGGCGACGCGACGCGGACGGTGGTCGTCACCGTGGGCGACCACGGAGCCGAGGGCGGTGTGTCGGTCATCTCCGGCCTGTCGGATCTCGTGCTCCTGAAGTCCACCGGCTCGGAGTTCAAGGGCTTCCTCAAGGACGAGTACACGACGCTGCGGGAGGCCGACGACCGCGTGATGGCGACCTCGCTCGTCGCCCGGTGGCGCTATGCCGGCACCGACCTCGACTGGAACACGAGCCATGACTCGATCCGGGCCACCCTGCTCGAGGTGTTCGCCACCACCTACAGCCGCGCGCTGCAGGAGACGCTCTACCGGATGGGCACGCGCGTGCTCGAGACCCATGACTCGGTCGCCGAGATCCGGTTCTCGGCGCCGAACAAGCACCACTTCCTGGTCGACCTCTCGCCGTTCGGGATCGAGAACGACGGCGAGGTGTTCATCGCCGCCGACCGCCCCTACGGCCTGATCGAGGCGACGGTGTTGCGCGATGGCGCCCCCGACCCGGGCGACGCCTGGCTCGCCGTCCCGGCGTTCACCTGAGCGGAGCGCTGTCATGCACGATCACGGACTGGACTATCTGGTCAACTGCTCGATGCTGTTCGGGGAGCGGCCGCTGCTGGAGCGTCCCGCGGCCGCGAAGGCCGCCGGCTTCGATGCGATCGAGTTCTGGTGGCCGTGGCCCGAGCAGCCGGTGCCGGACGACGCGGAGGTGGACGCGTTCGTGCGCGCGGTCCGGGACGCCGGCGTGCAGCTGGTCGGCCTGAACTTCTTCGCCGGCCAGCTGACCGGGCCGGACGCCGGGGTGCTGTCGATCCCCGGCCGCGCCCGGCAGTTCCTGGAGAATCTTCCGGTCGCGCTCGCCATCGGCGAGCAGCTCGGGGTCGCCGCCTTCAACGCGCTGTACGGCAATCGGGTTGAGGGCGCCACCCCGCAGGAGCAGGACTCCCTGGCCCGCGAGAGCCTGGCCGCCGCGGCCGCTGCGGCGGCGCGCATCGGCGCCACGGTGCTCGTGGAGCCCGTGAGCGGACCCAAGCCCTATCCGCTGCGCACCGCGGAGGACGCGGTCGCCGTCGTGGGCGACCTGAGAGAGGCCGGGCACCCCAACGTCGGCCTCCTCTGCGACCTGTTCCACCTGGCCAACAACGGAGGGGACCTCGCCGGCGCGATCGAGCGGCACGCCGCGCTCACCAGTCACGTCCAGATCGCCGACTGGCCCGGCCGCGGCGAACCAGGTAGCGGCACGCTGGCGCTCGATCGCCACCTCCGCGCGCTCGCCGGCCGTGGCTACGACGGCTGGGTCGGTCTGGAGTACACGCCGACGGTGGATACCGAGACCAGCCTCGACTGGCTGGCGCGCGAGCGACGGTCCGCGCGTCATGGCGTGATAAGCCCATGACCACCACCCACCACGGAAAGGAACGAACATGAGCAAGGTCGCCTTCATCGGTCTGGGGATCATGGGCAGCCCGATGGCCGTCCATCTGCAGCAGGCCGGGCACGAGGTGAGCGGCTACAACAAGCGCCGTGATCGCAGCGGCCCGTTGGTCGAGGCGGGCGGTCGCCGGGCGGCGGACATAGCGGACGCGGTCGGCGACGCCGACGTGGTGGCGGTCATGGTCCCGGACTCCCCCGATGTCCAGGAGGTCCTGGCCGGCCCCGGCGGCGTGTTCGAGCACGCAGCCCCCGGGACGCTCGTGATCGACTTCTCGAGCATCCGCCCCGACGTCACGGTCGAGCTCGCACAGGAGGCGGGGCGGCGTGGTCTGCGCCTGCTCGACGCGCCGGTGTCCGGCGGGGAGGCCGGCGCCAGGAACGCCGCGCTGTCGATCATGGTCGGGGGCGCGGCGGAGGACTTCGCGGCGGCCCGGGAGATCTTCGATGCGGTCGGCAGCACAATCGTGCACGTCGGGCCGAGCGGCTCGGGCCAGACGGTGAAGGCGGCCAATCAGCTGATCGTCGGCGCCAACATCGAGGCGCTCTCGGAGGCGCTCGTGTTCCTGGAGGCCTACGGAGTGGACACCGAGGCCGCACTCGACGTGCTCGGCGGCGGCCTGGCCGGCTCCAAGGTGCTGGAGCAGAAGCGTCAGAACATGCTCACCCGCTCGTTCGAGCCGGGGTTCCGCATCGACCTGCACCACAAGGACATGGGGATCGTCACCTCGGCCGCGCGTGAGGTGGGTGTGACGTTGCCGATCGGGGCGATCGTCGCCCAGTTGATGGTCTCCGCGCGCGCGTGCGGCGACGGCGATCTGGACCACTCGGGCCTGCTGCGCGGAGTGCAGCGGCTGGCCGGTCGCGACCCGGACGAACGAAAGTGATGAGGTGAGATGGCACGCATGAGCGCGGCGCAGGCCGCTGTGAACATCCTGAGGGCGGAGGGCGCGACCCAGCTCTTCGGCCTCCCGGGGGCGGCGATCAACCCGTTCTACAAGGCGATGGAGCTGGACGGCGGGTTGCGACATACCCTCGCCCGCCACGTCGAGGGCGCCTCGCACATGGCCGAGGGGTACACGCGCGCCGCGCCCGGCAACATCGGCGTCTGCATCGGCACCTCCGGGCCGGCCGGAACCGACATGATCACCGGGCTGTACTCGGCCGCGGCGGACTCGATCCCGATCCTGTGCATCACCGGGCAGGCGCCGGTGGCCAAGCTGCACAAGGAGGATTTCCAGGCGGTCGACATCGCCCGGATCGCGGCCCCGCTGTGCAAGATGGCGGTGACGGTGCTCGAGGCGGCGCAGGTTCCCGGAACCTTCCAGCAGGCATTTCACCTCATGCGCTCGGGGCGCCCGGGCCCGGTGCTGATCGACCTGCCGATCGACGTGCAGCTGGCCGAGATCGAGTTCGATCCGGGGACGTATGAGCCGCTGGGGGTGTACAAGCCGCGGGCCAGCCGCGCGCAGGTCGAGCGCGCGCTCGACCTGCTGGCCGCGGCGCAGCGACCGCTGATCGTCGCGGGGGGCGGCATCGTGAACGCCGACGCGGCGGAGCTGCTCGTCCGCTTCGCCGAGGAGACCGGCACGCCGGTGGTGCCCACGCTGATGGGCTGGGGCACGATCGCCGACGATCACCCGCTCAACGCGGGAATGGTCGGCCTGCAGACGGCCCATCGCTACGGCAACGCCTCGATGCTCGCCGCCGACTTCGTGCTGGGCATCGGCAACCGCTGGGCCAACCGCCACACCGGCGGCCTGGCCACCTACACCGCGGGTCGCACCTTCGTGCACGTCGACATCGAGCCGACCCAGATCGGGCGGGTGTTCGCGCCCGACTACGGGATCGTCTCCGACGCCGGCGCGGCGCTCGAGCTGTTCGTGGCGGCAGCGCGCGAGCGCGAACTGCCCGATCGCTCCGCGTGGGCGCAGGAGTGCCGCGAGCGCAAGCGCACGATGCTGCGCAAGACGAACTTCGACAACGTGCCGCTCAAGCCCCAGCGCGTCTACGAGGAGATGAACCGCGCCTTCGGCGAGGACGTGCGGTACGTGAGCACGATCGGCCTCTCCCAGATCCAGGCCGCCCAGCTGCTGCACGTCCACCGCCCGCGTCACTGGATCAACGCCGGGCAGGCCGGGCCGCTGGGCTGGACCGTGCCCGCCGCGCTCGGCGTCGCCACCGCGGACCCGGAGGCGACGGTCGTCGCCCTCTCCGGCGATTACGACTTCCAGTTCATGATCGAGGAGCTGGCCGTCGGCGCGCAGTTCCACATCCCCTACATCCACGTCGTGGTCAACAACGCCTACCTGGGCCTGATCCGCCAGTCCCAGCGCGCGTTCGACATGGACTACTGCGTCCAGCTGTCCTTCGAGAATGTCAACGCCCCCGGCCTCGGCGCCTACGGCGTCGATCACGTCAAGGTCGCCGAGGGACTGGGCTGCAAGGCGCTGCGGGTGTTCGAGCCCGACGAGATCCTGCCGGCGCTCGAGCGGGCCAGGGAGCTGATGGACGAGTTCCGGGTGCCCGTGGTCGTCGAGGCGATCCTCGAACGGGTGACGAACGTCGCGATGGGCACCGAGATCGACAACGTCACCGAGTTCGAGGAACTGGCGGTCACGGGCGCCGATGCGCCCACGGCGGCGTATGCCAATCTCGACTGATGGGATCGGTGCTGCTGGCCCCGGACAAGTTCAAGGGAACGCTCACCGCCGGCGAGGTGGCAGCGTCGCTCGAGCAGGGCATCCGCAGCCGGCGACCGCAAGCCGACGTGATCTCGGTCCCGGTCGCCGACGGGGGCGAGGGTTTCCTGGACGCGTTCGCGGCGGCCGGCTTCGAGCGGATCGCGCTGACCGCGACCGACGCCGCCGGGCGGCCCGCGCCGACGGGCTACGCCCGG
>DAIQND010000133.1:0-6807 GCA_036788555.1 Solirubrobacteraceae bacterium
GGACTCGTGGGAGTGGTTTCGCCACGACGCCGCCTTGGAGGGCGGCGCCTTGTTTCGCGTCCAGGTCGCCGACGCGCTCGTGCAGGCCGGCTGGGCTGTCCGCTCCGGGACCGGCGACCGGCGGCGCTATTTCGAGGTGCAAGGCGTGCCCGAATCGCTGTGTGAGGTGTTCTCCCCGCGGTCGCGGGAGGTCGCCGACGCTCGCGCCCGGGTCGAGCGCGAGCTGGGGGTGCGGCTGCACGGCGGCGCGCTGGCGGTGCTGGCGAAGGAGACCCGGCAGGCCAAAGACCACGACCTCGACCCAAGCAGGTTGCGTGAGGTGTGGGACGCGCTCGCGCAGGAGCATGAGTTCGGGCCCGGCGCGGGCAGCCGCCTTCGCCGCCACGGCGGCCACTCCCGCGGGCCCGAGGATCGGCTGGTACTGGTGCGGGATGTCGTGCTCCAGCAGCTGCGCGAGCAGGGCCCGACGGTCACCCTCGCGCGCGCCCGCGCGCTCGTGTTCGAGGCCGCAGCCGGCCGGCTATCGGCCGAGGAGGCAACGCGACTGCTGGCACGGATGGAATGCCCCAGGGGCGAGTCACCTCCCGGGAGATCCGCGAGCTCGAGCGGCGCGTCATCGCCATCGCCGCCGGGGCGGCGGGGAAGGAAGGAGCAGGCCAGGCGCTGGGCGCGGCGGATCGCGAGGCCGGACTCCAGGCGGCCGAGCAGGCGCTCGGGGATGGCAGGCAGCTCGACCCTGAGCAGCGCAGCGCGTTCGAGCTACTGTGCAGCGACGCCGGCTGGGTATGTCTGACCGGGCGGGCAGGGACCGGGAAGGGGCCAACGCTGCACGCGGCCGCGGAGGCGTATCGCAATCGGGGCTGGCAGGTGCTGGCGGTCGCGATGGACGGCACCACCGCCCGCCGGATGGCCGAGCAGCTCGGCGGCTCGGCGCCAGCGCTGACCGTCGAGCAGCTGAAGGTGCGCGCCCAGGCGGGCGCGATCACGCTCGACCGCCGGACGGTGATCTTCGTCGACGAGGCCTCCAAGCTCGACAGCGGTCACTGGGGCGAGATCGCCAACGTCGTCGAGCAACACGGGGTGCGGGTCCGGGCGGTCGGGCACGACGGGCAGCACGAAGCGATCAAGCTCCCCGGCCTGTTCGCGGAGATGCTGCGCGATCCTCAGATCCCGACCGCGGAGCTGCGGCAGATCCGCCGGCACCGCGACCCCGACGATCCCTCACGCGTGCATCCATGGCTGCGCGACTACCAGGTTGCCGTCGACCAGGGCCGCGGCGCCGATGCCGTCGCGCTGCTCCAGGAGCACGATGCGCTGCGGCTGTACGACACGCGCGCGCAGGCGATGGGCGGCATGGTCGCGGAGTGGGACTCGTGGCGCGATCGCAGCGACCCCCGCCAATCGGCGCTAATCGTCCACGGCCCCAACAGCGATGTCGATCTCGTCAACGAGCTGGCGCAGCAGCGGCGGCTCGAGGCCGGCGAGCTCGGCGAGCAGGCGGTGCCCGCCGTCGACCGCAACTACCTACTGCGACCCGGCGACCTGGTGGCGATCCGCGACGCCGCCTACACATTCCCGCCACGCACCCACGGCACGCGACCCAAGCGCGTCGAGAACGGTCAGACCGCGGTCGTCGACGCCGTCGACGTCGAGAAGGACACCGTCAGGCTGCTCGTCCGTGAGCCCGGCGCCGAACCGCGACTCGTCGAGATCGACCAAGCGCGGCTGCGGGCCGAGCACGCCGCCGGCAAACGCGCCGCGGCCGTGCGGCTGGCCTACGCGATGCACAGCTTCCCGGCGCAAGGCGCAACCGTGCAGGGCACCGCCACGCTCGCCGGCCACTGGTCCCAAGCCAAGCGCGAGACCTACGTCGGCGACACCCGCGCCATCTACCGGCAGACGGTGCACGTCGCCCGCGAGGATCTCGGCGTCGACGGCACCGACGAGGACCGCATCACGCGCTACGCGCAGCGAATCGCCGAGAACCGCCATCGAGTCGCGAGCATCCGCTCCGCACTCGACCCGACCCTCAAGCTCGCCGCAGACCTTCCCGCCCCGCAGCCGATCCCCAGCCTGGCCAGCTCCCGGCCGCGCACCACGCAGCCGCCGAGGACGACGACATCGAGCCACACGTCCTCGGGGTCCGCTGCCCCGACAGAGCGCAACACCTCGCGCGCAGCCGCTGCGGACCATCCTCAGTCTTCCGAGCGGGCCGGCTTGCCGGACTGGCTCGCCCAGAAGCTCGGGCCTCGACCCCAGGAGCGGATCGCTCGCGAGCGGTGGGAGCGGGAGGCCCAGAGAGCCAATGCAGTGCAGGGCGGCCACTCACACCCGGCGCCGAGCGCCCAGGAGCCCGAAAAGCACCGCTCTCGGCCGCGTGCACGCCCGGCCGGGCCGGTCGCGCCACGACTGATCCCGCCGAAGCCTGGCGGCCCCAGCATCGGGCGGTGAGCCGCTCCCCGACCGTCCTCGACCTCGGGCTGCGTATCCCTCAGGGTCCGAACTCTGAAGTGTCGTAGCGGCCCCGCCGGGCAGGCGGCGCGAGCCTCGGCTAGCTCGGACCAGCGTGTTCGTCCGGGCCATCCGCGAGCGTTGCATCATCAGTAACGCGGACCAGGAGCCGAATGACAGCGCCGCGATCGTCTGCGACGTGCTGCGCGAGCGCGTCGCGACGCAGCTCACTCAGGTCGACGGTCTCGACACGAAG
Organism: Solirubrobacteraceae bacterium; assembly: GCA_036788555.1. Taxonomy (GTDB): domain Bacteria; phylum Actinomycetota; class Thermoleophilia; order Solirubrobacterales; family Solirubrobacteraceae; genus Palsa-465. The sequence goes on from DAIQND010000133.1 coordinate 2,708, forward strand.
GCGGCGGCTCTGCTCGGGTTCACAGGCGTGCTGCTGAGCCTGCTGTTCGCGAACACCGGACTGACGTCGCACTGGAACTACTGGATGACGGCGGCGGTCGTGCTCTTGGCGCTCAGCGCCGCCGCCCTTGCGTGGTCCCTGTGGGTCCGGGATTGGGCGGTCAAGCCCGCCGCGAAGGACCTCCGCAAGTGGAGCGGGAGGTCACAGCACGACATGGAGCGCATCCTCGCCGCGGCTTTTGAAGCTGCGTGGTACCACAACAACAGGCGCGCGCGGTGTAAGGCACTATGGATCAGGGGAGGCACCAGCCTGCTGGCAGCTGCGATCGTCGCCGCAGCGGTCGGACTGATGTTGGCGCGCTCTCAGGTCCATCCAGCGCCAGCCGCTGGACAATCGTCCTCGGCGACTGCTAAAAGACCTCGAATGCTCGACGAACCAACCCAGCAGCCCGAGGGGCAACCGGAGCAGACTCCGGCAGCCACTCCTCCCGGTCAGGGGGGCGGCGGCCTGTCCGAGGCCGAAATCCAGCAGGCAATCGTCAGCAGCACTGACTGGATTCAGAAAGGCGAGGACCAGACCGGCACGGAGCGGCGGTAGGCCCGTCGCTTCCGACGGCCCCTCCGAACACGCACTTCCGCCGGCCGAGCTGTCACGAGGCTGTTGTGACTGGAAGGTGGCCGCAGGAGACGCCGCGCGAGCGGTGTCCCGTGCTCAACGGCGAGAAGGGTAGGCGGTCTTCGCAGCCACACGGTCGGCGCCACCGCGCGAGTGGCACAGGAGGCGTCCGAGGTCGGCACGAGCGGAGCCCGTTAGTCGCCAGAGGAGAAGCCGGCTTGGGCTCGTCGCGCCCGTCGAATGCAATCGCCCCCTCAACGGACCAGGCCGCCCGAGGCTGGGGCGGCGCCTCCCGCCATGGAGGTCGCTTCGCCGTGCCGACGAACCCGTGGCGCTGGCTCCGTCGATCTACTTCGCGCCCAGCGCTGCTGCGCGCCCTCGCCGAGAACCGCAACCATCCCATGGTCATCACCCGGCGCCGGCACAGGCAAGATCTGCAGAGCCTCGCCATTTCTGCGCGTAGTCGACGGACGAGGGACTCGGCCTATCTGCCGCTCACGCCATCCGAGTCGAGCGCAACCATCCGGTCATGCGCGAACGACTCAGCGAGAGATTGCGACTCAAGGTCGGTGTCGATCCCGCGGAGGCCGTCCGACGGCTGCGCGCGCTGGCCGTCGAGGCCGGCAACGTCACAAGCGTCGCGGGAGGTCCCAAGGCGATCATCGTGGCGCGCGACGCGTACCTCCAGTGGATCGAACAGGCTGAGTCGTGCCTCGCGAGTCTCACGCATGATCGCGAGCAGATCGCCAAGCTCTACACATCCCACTATTGGCGGATCCGCGGACTGGAGTGGAACGACGCGGGCGGCCTCAACGATCCGCGTCCGTTCCCGCTCTTCTACTCGGAGGCCGCATACCAGGCCAGCCGACTGGAACGGCTCGTCGATGATCTTGAGGAACGCTGCCGCCGACTGAGCCTCCCGGACGGGACCATCGCCGTGCTGGATACCAACGTCCTGCTCCACTACCAGCCCGTTACCCAGATCCCGTGGGTGGATCTCCTCGGCAGCACGCACATCCGTCTCGTGATTCCGCTGCGGGTAATCGAGGAGATCGACCTCAAGAAGTACGCTAAGAACGCCGGACTCGCGAAACGGGCACGGAAGCTCTTGCCCGACCTGGAGCACCTGCTCGCAGGCGTCGGCCGCCAGGTCGCCGCGGGCGTGACGGTCCTTGTGCCGGTCGACACCGGGCGGCGAGAACGACCTGACGATGCCGATGAAGAGGTGCTGACCGTGTGCCGCGATCTTCAGCAATTCTCCCGGCGCACCGTGACGCTCGTGACCGGCGATACCGGGATGACGCTCCGCGCAGAGGCCCACGGTCTCGGGACCTTCAAGCTCGGCCAGGGCTACCTACGCGTCCAAGACACCAGCGCGGCGGACTGAGTGCGCCGCCGACCCTCCGGGAATCTGCACGCCTCGGGAGCGCAGCATCAAACGAACTCTTGTCGCCGTTGCGCTCGTGCGGCTCGCCGACGAGGCGCGGCGAGCGCCACTGAGTGGCAATCCAATCGTACGGACGCCCGCGAGCCTCAGAGGTGGGTTGCCGCCAAGCGCTCGCCGGTTCGGATCTGGCTCCGGGAGCAAAAAGGGTGGGATGCCGCCGCGGCCTCCCTTCACGCGAAGGGGCCGCAATATGGAGCGGCTGCTCTGCGTGGAAGGGAGCAGCCACGTTGGCTAGGTGATGATGCGCTTGCCCTCGCGAGGAAGTGAGCCCTCTACCGGTGGAACCTGTTCCTGGATCCGTTCCGGGCCAGGGCGGGTGGCGAGGCGGAGTCTGGTGGTGGCGGCTGGTGGGTGGTCTCTTGCCAACGCCACCGCCCAGCGAGGCGGGGGAAGTCAGACGGCGGCGTCGGCGGCGTCGACTAACCCGTCGGACATGGTTGCGGGCAAGAGGGGCTCGAGCCCGTATTTGAGGGTGTGGATCTCCACGAAGTCTGGGTCGTCGCAGATGCAGCGGCCGTCGCGTGCCGCCTTGAGGGGCTGGCGTGTCTGGCGGCCTGGGTTATTCAGGACATCGGTGCGGACGGCGTACGTGACTTCGGGGGGCCCGGACGCAGCCAGCTCGACGAGGGCGGCGGCCAGAAGCACGCCCGCTAGCGCCGACTGGTGGGCGAGCGGGACGTGGATCTCTTGTGCGCCGTCTTGGGGGCGCCCGATTCCGCTGAGCGGGACGAGTCCACCTCCGCAGAAGCCCTCCACGTAGAGTTCCCGAACGCCTCGTCCGGCGAACCGCAGGACGTCTTCCTGGGGGAGACCGGTGGCCTGCGCCACCGCCACCAGGAACCCCTGATCGACCGGCTGCCCCGTGGCCAGGAGGGTTCGCACCTGCTGTTGGAGCTCGGGCACGCCGAGGGTCTCGGCGACGAGCTGGTCCTCGTTCTTCCGCGGGCCTGTCGGGAGGTACAGGCAGGCCACGCAGGCTCCCGGCCCTCCGAAGCGAGAGTGGACCGAGACGCCGAGATCGTCCGGCTGCGTCCAGGCATTGACTATCTGGCGCGGAAGTGATGCCTGCGCGGCGACGCGGTCGGGTGCACTGTCGAGCGCCAGGAGCATGACGTCCCACAAGCGGCCCTGCTCTCCCACGAACGCTGCGAGGTCGTTGAGGTGCGGGACCACCTCGAGGCTGCCGTCGATCTTGGCGGCGATGTCGACCTTGGGCCGATGCTCGTCGGATCGCTGGGTCAGGACGTAGCGCTGCATGTTGCTGAGCTCGACGAGTTCGAGATCGACGACGTGCAGCCGGCCACGGATTGGTGTGCGACTCAGGGTCCACAGCGCTGCCTCGCCGACCGCGCCCGCACCGATGAGCGCGCAGCGTTCGGCGAGCTCCACCTCGGGTCCAAGCTCTTTCTCGCGAACCCCGTGTCCGACGGAAAAGCGGACATCGTCCGGCGGGGCATCGCCGTCGCCGCCGAGGAACAGCAGTCGGAACAGCTCCCCGGCAGCGACGCACGCACTCCCCGCTGCCCCGAATACGAACGCTCCCTCGCCGGCGGGTTGTGGGGTTGTGCCGCTGACCAAGGCGTCGGATCCGTCGTAGCCGGCGTAGATGGATCGCGCAAACGGCAACCCGCCACCGATCACGATGCCGATTTCTGCGGCCTGGCAGATCTCGATCTCAGGATTGACTGACCGGGCGAGCGTCGCCAGCGGTTCGATGGTGTCGGACGGCCCGACCAGCGCGATCGTCGGGTACAGCCGCGCCATCAGACGAACGGCGAGATCGGCGAGGGCCGCGCCCCCGGGTTCGACGGTCGCCTCAGCATTGACGGACAATCCGACGGCGATCTGCTCGAGGCGCTCGCGGAAGGCGTCTTCATCGAAGCCGGCAAGCACTTGCGCCGCCGCGACGGCGCTGCGTCGGAAGTAGTCCGCCAGCATCAGACCACCGCCAGCAGCTCGTCGTCGGCCGCAGCGGGCGCCGGCGTGGCCCAGTCGGGCCCGACGATGCACCGGACCGACGCGCCGGCCTCGTTGCACC
>DAIQND010000134.1:0-6783 GCA_036788555.1 Solirubrobacteraceae bacterium
GAGTCCGACCATTACCGCTACAAGCTGGCGTGGCTGGCGGCGCTCCGCGACATGCTTGCGGGCGGCCCCGAGGCGACCGTGGTGTGCGGCGACATGAACATCGCCCCCACCGACGAGGACGTCTTCAACCCCGACGCCTACGTCGGGCACACGCACGTGACCGAGCCCGAGCGCGCCGCGCTGGCCGAGCTCCAGAAGCTGGGCCTGCACGACGTGGTGCGCGAGCGCTGGCCCGACCAGCGCGTGTTCACCTACTGGGACTACCGCGCCGGCATGTTCCACCAGGACCTGGGGATGCGCATCGACCTGATCCTCGCCGGCGATCCCGTAGCCGCCCGCGTCAAGGCGGCGTGGGTCGACCGCCAGGCGCGCAAGGGCAGCGGCCCGAGCGACCACGCGCCGGTGATCATGGACCTCGACCAGGCGCCCGACGGCGACATCGGGCCGGTGGTGCCGCCTCCTTCACGACCGGCGCCGCGCACGACCAGGAAGAAGATCCCGCAGTCTGCGATCACCCCGTCCGGGACCTAGCCGCAGCCGCGCTCGCACCTACGCCCTCACCGAGGTCGATCGCGGTCCCGCGAGGGCTGGACTCGCTTTGGCTCGCCCGGCATCTTCGGGTAGTCGGGCGGGTAGGGCATGTCACCCTCACCCTCGGCCTCGTCGCGCTCGTACATGGCGAGCAGCGGCTCGAGCGAAAACGCCTGGTCGTCGATGGCCGCGTGCAGGTCGCCGAGCTGCGCGAACCGCGCCGGCATCGTCGCCACCGTGAACTGCTCGGGCGAGACCGCCGGCAACTCCTCCCAGCCGACCGGCGCCGACACCGGCGCCCCCGGCTTGGGCCGCACGCTGTACGCGGAGGCGATCGTCCGGTCGCGCGCGTTCTGGTTGTAGTCGACGAAGATGCGCTCGCCGCGCTCCTCCTTCCACCATCTCGTGGTCACCTCGCCGGGCAGGCGACGCTCGAGCTCGCGCCCGAAGGCGATCGCCGCGTGGCGCACGTCGGTGAACGTCCAGCGCGGCTCGATCCGCACGTAGATGTGGATCCCGCGCCCCCCGGACGTCTTCGGAAAGCCGGTGAATCCCAGCTCCCCGAGCAGCACCCGGGCCTCGGCGGCTACGCGGACGGCATCGGCGAAATCGCGTCCGGGCTGGGGATCCAGGTCGATCCGCAGCTCGTCGGGATGGTCGACGTCGTCGCTGCGCACCGGCCAGGGGTGGAAGGTGATCGTCCCCATCTGCGCCGCCCAGCCGACGACGGCGATCTCGGTGGGACAGATCTCGTCCGCCGCCCGGCCTGAGGGGAACTGGATCCGCGCCGTCTGCACGTAGTCCGGCGCGCCGCGCGGAACCCGCTTTTGGAAGAAGGCATCGCCACCGCCCTTCTCCCGAGTGGAGAGCACGATTCCCGGATGAACGCCCTTCGGCCAGCGCTCGAGCGTCGTCGGCCGCCGGCACAGCGCCCGCATGATCCCGTCCTCCACCGCCAGGTAATAGTTGACGATGTCGAGCTTGGTCACCGGCGCCGTGCTCTCGGTCGCCGGGAAGATCACGCGGCCAGGGTTCGAGACGCGCAGGTCCCGTCCCCCCGCGTTCACCGTCGTCTCGGCCGTCGCCGGCATAGCGCCAAGTTCTACGCCAATCGCGCGTTGCCTTCGGACTACGATCACATCGGTGGACGCCCGACAGGATTGGCTTGAGGCGCTGTGGCCGAAGGTGTTGGGTTCTCTACCCCCGCCCCCAGCGGTCGTCGTCGAGCTCGGGTGCGGGCGCCACGGGGGCTTTGTACCGGCGCTGACGGACGATGGCTTCAAGGCGCTCGGGATCGATCCGGCGGCTCCGGAAGGCGCGAACTACCTGCACGTCGAGTTCGAGCGCGCCGAGCTTCCCCCACGCGTCCACGCGATTGTCGCCTGCACGTCGCTGCACCACGTGGGCGATCCGGCCGCCGTCGTGGACACGATCGCGGACCAGCTCGCACCCGGCGGCGTCGTGGTCGTGATCGAGTGGGACTGGGCGCGCTTTGACCGAGCCACCGCCGAGTGGTGCTTCGCGCGGCTCGCCCCGGAGGCCGACCGCCAGTGGCTGCATCGCCACCGTGAGCGCTGGACGGATTCGGGCCAACCGTGGGAGGAGTACCTCCACAGCTGGGCCGAGCGCGAACACGTCCACAGCGGCGGCTCCGTGGTCGATCAGCTCGACCGCCGCTTCGAGCGCCTGGCCTACGACACCGGCGCCTACTTCTTCCCGGATCTGGCGGGCACCACCGAGGCCGATGAGCTCGAGGCGATCGGCGCCGGGCGGATCCGCGCCACCCGGATCGACTACACCGGCCGGCGCCGCGGCTGATCCGCCCCGGCGACGGCGGCCTGCCTCGGGACCACCTCCACCCGGCGGCCGGCGGCCAGGCCGGTCAGGACCTGCGGGACCACCAGCGCCAGCAGCACGATCACCGGCGCGGTCCACGAGCCGGTGGCGTCGTGGAGCGCCCCCAGTGCGAACGGGACCGCCGCGGACAGCAGGTACCCGACGCTCTGAACCAGCGTCGAGAGGCCGGCGGTGCTGGTCACCGTGCCGCCGCGCAGGACGATCATCGTCAGCGCCAGGGGAAACAGCGCGTTCTGGCCCAGGCCGAGCAGGACCACCCACAGGTAGGGAGCGGCCATCGGCGCCGCCAGGATCCCGATCCAGGCGACCGCCACGCACATCGTGAACACGACCACCAGCGCACGCTGGTCGCGCGAGCGGGCGGCCAGGGCGGGAACCGTGAGCGCCGTGAGGATCCCCACGGCGACGCTGACCCCGAGCAGCAGCCCTCCCTCCGCCTCACTCGCTCCGTGGCTTTGGAACACGCTGGGCAACCACGAGAGCGTCGCGTAGAAGCTCGCCGACTGGATCGCGAAGAACAGCGTCAGCGCCCACGCGATCCGGTCATGCAGCAGCGTGCTCGCGCCGGCCATCCGCTCCCCGGGTGCGTCCTCCTCGGGAGAGCCGTGTCGCAGCTCCGCCAGCCACAGCACCAGCGCGATCAGCGCGGGCGCCGCCCAGATCCCCAGCCCGGGGCGCCACCCACCGCCGAGCGCGTTGGCCACGGGGACGGCAAGCCCAGAGGCAAGCGCCGCCATCCCGATCAGCGCCGTCGTGTAGAGGGCGGTCATCAACCCCGTCCGGCCGGGGAAATTTCGCCTGACCAGCACCGGGAGCAGCACGTTGCCGATCGCGATCCCGGATCCCGCCAGCACGGTGCCGAGGAACAGGCACGCCAGCCCGGGCGCCAGCCTCACCCCCAGCCCCCCGGCAATCAGCGCAAGCGCACCCGCCAGCGTCACCCGCGCGCCGACCCGGCGCGCGAGCACGGTCGCCAGCGGCGCCAGCCCCCCGAAGCACAGAACCGGCAGCGCCACGAGCAGGCTCGCCCCGAGGCCCGAGAGTCCCGTGTCGGCGCGGATCCGGTCGATCAGCGGCCCCACGGCGGCCGCCGCCGGGCGGAGGTTCATCGCCAGCAGGACCATCGCGACGCCGAGCAGGACCGGCGACTGCGTCGGACGGGGACGGTTCACTTGGATCGCTCGCGCATCGCCGGCGGGAGGGTAAAGCCGGCGCGCCGGCAAGGCGGCGCGGAGCGTCGGGACGGTCCGCCGCGCCTTCGCCCGCAGCGATTAGGCACTGACGTGCTCGGTGTTCTGGCCTTGGTCGACGAGCACGTGTTCTCCCGCGGTCAGCCGCCGCCCGCAGCGGCGCATGCACGCGACCGCCCGTCACACCATCGGGTGCACTCGCCGTGTTGAGCTTGCCGCGCCGGCCAACCCTGCAGTCGGAGAAGTAGTGACCACTCTGCTGACGCTTACTGCTATTGACGATTTAGGGGTCATCTGATACAGATAGATTTGCCGCGGGTGGCCAAGACGAATAGAGGGGAGGGACCGGAAACCCCGGCAGTCCAGGTGCGCCTCTGCTTCGAGCAGGCGGCGGTCTAGAGGAGCCATCGGAGCGCCCATCGCTCCAGTTCTCGGAGTAACTCCGAGCGCCGGCGACGCTAGATCAAACGGCCAGGGGGCTTGACACATCACTTCTGAGCACTTACACCACCGGTGCTTAGAGACACGGGGCCCTGAAGGGGATCAGGGTTCGGGGGTTACGTATTGCCCTTACTGCCACGGCACGGCATCCATATGCGGTGAAGTGCGGCGACAAGCCGTCGATTCACCGCGCCTGACTAACCACATTATCGAGGAGGAGCCACAGTGCCCGCTGCCAGTAAAACTTCTGATCCGAAAGCCGAGGCTGTTACTGCCGCCGAGGTTGCCGCACGCGTGTCAGCCGCAAACGGCGCCCCACCGGCGGCGCCTCCGCAGGCGCGTCCAGCCACCGCGCCCCCTCGCCTCGTGACCGCCGTGTCGCTGCCGAGAGGCTTCCGGTGGGACGAGGTCCGGCCGTCAGCGCTCGCCGCGCCGGTGGCCACCCCGCCGCTCGGTCCACTCGCCAGCTTCCACGGCGATTGGGCCGGCACCGGCTTCAACACGATCTTCCGTCCGGACAACCCGGAAACGCCGACCCCGCTCCCGGTGCCGGTGTCGGGCAGCGACAACATCCTCGAGCTCAACCTCACACGCGAGAACCTGTCGTTCTCGCCGAGCCTCGGTGCGGTCCCGAATCGTGGATCCGTGCAGGGTGACGTCTTCCTCAACGGCGTGCCCTACCTACAGTCGATCAGCGACGTCACGACGGGCCAGAGCGTCGGGATTCACCTGGAGCCGGGGGTCTGGCTGATCGTGCCGCCGACGCAGGACCCGGCCGAGGGCTCAACCATCGTCCGGATGGCCTCGATCCCCCACGGCACGACGATCAACGCCCAGGGTGCCTTCAGGACGTTCAGCGGGCCGCCCACGATCAACCCGGTCGACATCACGCCGTTTGTGGAGGGGAACCCGACGGCGAAGATCCGGTTTGCCAGCCAAACCGCCGTCAATCACGGAACACCGCGGATACCGCAGGACCTGACGTCGTTCATCGCCGCCGGCACGATCACCCAGCCGATCCTCGACGATCCGAACACGCTGCTGCGCGAGCACATCAGCGGCCTGCACATCACCGAGACGACCGTCATCGCGATCTCCACCTCGCCCTCGGCTCCGCTGTTCGGCGGCGGCACCGACAACATCGCGTTCCTCTGGGGTAACGCGGCAGCGCTCGGAAGCTCCCACCCGAGTGGGCAGAACGCCCAGACGGTGGAGATGACCGCGGTGTTCTGGATCGAGACCGTCGAGCACACGATCATCGTGCCGCGGTTCAGGACCGGTCAGCCGGCGATGGAGATCAAGCCCGAGCCGACGCATCCGGGTCAGCCGGTCCCGACGTTCACCGTCCGGCCGCCCTTCCCGATCCCCGAGCCGCGGCCGATCACCTTCACGACCCAGCAGCTCCAGTACACGCAGACGGTGCTGCTGAACTTCGCCGGGCTGAGCTGGCCACACGTCTCGGTGGCCACCCTCGTGCCGGCATCACCCCTTCCTGTCCCACCGAGCGTCTGGGGGTAAAGATGCAGGAATACCTCACTGTGCCTCAAGCTCTGAGCGCGCAGGGCGGCCAAAACGGCGCCGGCGAGGACTCGGTGGCCGTGGCGGCGGTTGCTCCCGATGGGGGGGCACAGATTCGGACCACGCATGTCAACGATGGAATCGCCGGCATGTCGGCCATGCGCGGGCTCCTGCTCTACGCGGCAGTGCTGCTGTTCGCCGGGCTCTACGTCTATTTCATGGTGATCATCTCGGCCGCGAAACCGGGCGCCAAGCCGACGATCGACGCGAGCCTGATCTCGGCAGCCGCGGCGCTCTCGGGGGTCCTGGGGTCGGCGTTTGCTCTCAAGCTCGGCGTCGCTCCGAATCCCTCGCAGGTCAACAGCAGGCTCGCCGCGGATGCGGCGAGGGCGGGCACGAGCCACGCCTCCGCGCTGCTCGCCGGGTTCAGAAAGGCGCTTTCGCTGGAGCCGGCGGGGACGACCGGCAAGAGCTGGCCGCTCACCTTTGGCATGTGGGCCTACGCGGTGGTGGCGTCCGCCGTGGTGGTTGTCTACGTCCTCAACCAGAACGAGACGCCTGGAGCCGTCAAGGCCCTGGCGGTGACGTTCGGCGGCTATGTGATCGCACTGATCCACATGGTCTACAGCATGGGTAAACCGGGAGACACAGCCTGAGCCACCGGCTCGGCATAGGGGGTTACAGATGACTCAAGCCAGAAGACAACGCCAGCCCGAGAGCGGGGTGGTCACCGTACCGCCGGCCAGCGCCGGCGGACCGGCGGCCACCGCGCCCGGCGCCAAGCCCCACGTACCCCTGGGGCAACAGGCGGGCGGAGCGTCACCGTCGTTCAGCGACCACGGGGGCCCGATCATCCCGCACGTTCACCTCCACCTGATCTTCTGGGGAAGCGCGTGGAACTCCACGGGCGCCAACCCATCGCTCGGGCAGGTGACGGACGCCGTGGTCAACATCCTCACGGGGCCGTATATGAACTCGCTCAGCCAGTACCGCGGCATCGGCAGCGGCTACCTCGAGGGAGTCGCCCTGGTGAGCAACGCGGTCGGGAGCTCCCCCGCAACCCCACCGTCGAACTTCACCAACAACGACATCACGACCCTGCTGACCAACCTCATCTCGGCGGCCCAGCTGCCAGATCCGTCGAAGGATGCGGAACTGCTCTACATGGTGATGCTGGCTCCCGGAGCCTCGCAGCCGGGACTCCTCGGCGAGCATTCCTACTACTCCCACAGCGGGACCAACCTGC
>DAIQND010000135.1:0-2037 GCA_036788555.1 Solirubrobacteraceae bacterium
GGCGCGGCGCCGTGATCCTGCTGCAGGACGAGTCGGAGCGGCACACGATGGAGCGCCTGAAGGACGAGCTGATGTCGGTGGTCGGTCACGAGCTGCGGACGCCGCTGACCTCGATTCGGGGCTGCCTGGGCCTGCTCGACAGCGGCGTGGGCGGCGAGCTTCCCCCGCAGGCGCAGCGGCTGGTGACGGTGGCGCTGTCGAACTCCGTGCGCCTGTCGAAGCTGATCGACGACATCCTCGACCTCGAACGGCTTCGCGCCGGTCGTGCCGAGCTGGGAAGGGAGGCCGTGCCGGTCCGCCAGATCGTGCGGGAGGCACTGGAGAGTGTGGCCATGGTGGCCGCCGAGGCGCAGGTGGGCATCACGCCGGTTGTCGATGCCGGGGCAGAGGTGTGCGGCGATGGGCTGCGCCTCGTCCAGGCGCTGACCAACCTGGTGGCCAACGCGGTGAAGTTCTCGCCGCCGGGAGGCGAGGTGCACGTCCGGACGCTGGCCCGGCGCGGGGAGGTTCTCTTCGAGGTCGAGGATCGCGGTCGCGGCATACCTCCTGGGCAGGCGGAGCGCATCTTCGAGCGCTTCGCCCAGGTGGAGTCCGGGGATGCGCGGAAGCTCGGCGGCGCCGGACTCGGATTGGCAATCACGCGCTCGATCGTGGAGCTGCACGGTGGCCGGATCGGCGTCGAGAGCACCCCCGGGCACGGCAGCACGTTCTACTTCACGGTGCCGGCGCAGCCGCCGGCGGACCTTCCCGCTTCCTGAGGGCGACTCCGGGCGCCGAGGTGACACTCAGAGCTGCCGGCCTGGAGGCGACTCAGCGCCCTGCTGGCCTGGATGACGCTCAGAGCTGCCGGGAGGACCAGAGCACTGCCGAGAGCACCACGGTGACGAGGGCGATCACCAGGCCGATGATCCAGCCCGCCACATGGTTGGCGGTGAGGATGGCGCCGAGGATCACGCCGATCCCCACCACGCCCACGGTGGCGATCAGGCGCACCAGCAGACGCTCGAGACCGAGTCGCCGCCTGCCCCGGGAGGGCAGCATGTTCCCGGCTGCGTCCACGTTGGCCGCCTCGCCGCCGCCGCGCCCGTGGCGCCCGCGACGGGTCCTCGTGCCGGCGCCTGAAGGGTCAGCCTGTTCCGGCGCGTCTGCCGTGGGCTCGTCGCGGTGGACCATGAGTCGGTTCTACCTCACAGCCCCGGCGGCGAAACTGCGGTGGTCAGGCGGGATGGACCGAACGCGCCTTCTCCTCATGCTTGGGCTGAGACTCGTGCGCTGAGACTCCAACGAGCCGGGCTAACTTCCGGAGCGCGTGCCGGATCCAGGGGTCAGGAACTGCTCCGGCTCCGCCGTGAAGCTCTCGCGGCAGCCCTCGCTGCAGAAGTGGAACGTTCGGCCCTCATGGCTCGCCGTGAGGGCGCGGGCCGGGCTGATGCTCATGCCGCACACCGGATCCACCTCGGCCGCAGGCGAGTCCTCCCGCCCGGACGTCCCGACGAACGTGTTGAGGCAATGCTCGGAGCAGAAATGGAACGTTTGGCCGTTCTGGACGCGCTTGAGGGACTTCCCCCGGTCGACCTTCATGCCGCAGACCGGATCAGTGGCCCCTCGCCGGGCGGTTAGCCAGAACAGCCCGACGAACAGGGCGGCGGCGGCCAGGTTGAGGAACAGCTTGGGGTCGACGGCGATCGAGCTGAACACCTGGACCCGGGTCGGACGCGGTCCGCCGGGAATGATCCCGGCCGCGGCGAACACGCCATCGATCACCAGGGCGGCGGCGACCATAGCCACGAACATGAGGACCACTATGCGCACGGCGTATGCCGTCCCGTAGTACTTGCGGTAGATGGCGATGATGGGCAGCACGATGAGGTCAGCGAAGATGAAGGCCATCACGCCGGCGAAGCTGATGCCGCCGCTCCACAGCACCGCCGCCAGCGGGACGTTGCCCACCGAGCACACGAAGCTCAGCACGGCGATGACGGGGCCGATGAACGCGCCCCATAGCGTCTGGATCGGCGGGGAGGCGCCGTGCAGGAA
>DAIQND010000135.1:2047-4801 GCA_036788555.1 Solirubrobacteraceae bacterium
CCGTTGCCGACTTGCCCTGCGAAACCAGCCAACAGGAAGCCGATCGTCACCTCGCGCCAGAGCATCTGCCAGTCGCCGCGGAAGTTGTGGGCGACGTCTGACCATGCCGAGGCGCTGCTCAGCCGCTGCCGCCAGCTCATCTCCTCCCCAGCCATGTGATGCTGATGTCCGGTCTCGGCCGAGCGGGCATGGTCCCGGGCCTGCTCCTCCAGTCGGCGCGGGAGGAAAAGATGGATCAGCAGCGCCATCAGGCCGATCATCACCAGTCCGCCGAGGTACTCGCCCACGGTGAACTGCCACCCGATCAGCACCCACAGCACGAGCCCAAGCTCCCACACCAGGTTGGTCGAGGCGAACTGGAAGGCCAGCGCAGAGGCGGCCGAGGCGCCCTTCTGGAACAGGCTCTTGGCGATGGCGATCGCCGCGTATGAGCACGACGATGACGCCGCGCCCAGACCGGTGGCGGTGGCCAGCGGTCGAATCCCGTTCCCCGACAGCGCCGTCTCGATGCGCTGGCGCGGCACCCAGGCCTGTACGACGGCGGAGACGAAGAAGCCGAGCACCAGCGCCCACCACACCTCCCAGGCCATCAGGAAGGCGTCACGTAGACCGTGCCACAGGACGCCCAGCATCAGAGACCCGCTCGCGAGTTCCGCACGGGCTCAAGGTAGCCCACCCGCCGCGGGTGTTTCGTTAGCGGGGCCTACCTCGGGTGGGCTGCGCCGGCCAGTTCCAGGGCATCCTTGAGCTTGTCCAGCCCAAGCCGCATGCGGCCCTTGACGGTTCCCTGGGGAAGTCCCAGGTGCAGAGCGATCTCCCGGTGTGACAACCCGCCGTAGTAGGAGAGGACGATCACCTCGCGCTGGGGCTCGGAAAGGAGGGCCAGCATCTCGCGGACCCGACGCGCGTCCTCGTGACGCTCGACCTGCCGGGGCGGCTCGTCCGCGCCGCGGCACGCCTGCAGGCGTTCCGCCGCCGCGAGGCGCCTGGCTTGAGCGCTGCTGGCGCGAGCGGTGTCAATCGCGCGGTGGCGCACAATGGCAAGAAGCCACGTGGCCACGCTGCCTCGCCGGGGGTCATAACCTGCGCGGCCCATCCAGATCGAGACGAACGCATTCTGCACCGAGTCCTCAGCCGAGCGCGGGTCGGCGCAGACCGCGAGAGCCACCCGATAGGCGCGGGAGCAGTACCGATCGTAGAGCTGCCCGAGCGCCGCACTGTTCCCAGCCCTCATCGCGGCCATGAGCTGGCTATCGCTGCTGGGCGCGCCAGGGATCGCCCCCCTCACCCCTCCTCGCGCGGGAGGCATGGATGCTGGGAGCCGGTCGGAGCTCGGCTCGCGGCAGCGGAACGCGATGACCCTGCCGCTGCTCAGCGGGTCCCTCGAATCAATTGACCGTCTGCGCGCGCGATGAGCTGAGCGGGAGTGTCCTGATCGCGCAGCGCGGCGAAACCGGTCCGGATCGCGCCCGGATGCGGCGCCGGACTAAGCACAGCAGCCACGGCGGCGAACCGCTTGCGGGCAGCCTCCGGAGTCAGGTTGGACATCACACACAGAAACTCGTCGCCGCCGAGCCGGATGATCAGGTCGTAGGGACGAAGGTGAACCCTGATCTGGGCAACCACGTCGCTGAGGAGCCTGTCGCCCGCCGCGTGCCCCTGGGTGCCGTTGATCATCTTCAGCCCGATCACGTCGATGTAGGCGATCATCAGGGGGGCTGTCGGTGCGACGGGCGCGGGCGATCTCGTGATCCAGCTCCCGAAGTCCGGCCGTGCGCGTGTGGGCCCCGGTGAGCGAGTCAATGGCGGCACGCTCGAGCTCCACCGCCAGCGCCTCACGATCAATGCGAGCCTGGTCGCGCTCCCACGCCGATCGCAGCCGATCGCGGGCAGCTGCTCGACGGTCCTCGGCGGCGGCTCGCCGATGATGGATTGCCTGTGCACGGTGCTGGGCGGCGCGTCGGCTGTGCGACGCGGCGCGGGCGAGGATCTCGACCCCGGTTCGAGCCCTGAGGCGCTCATGCTGATCGGCGCCGGCCTCAAGTTTGGCCAGCTCAAGGTCTCGAACATCTGCCGCCCGATCCCTGACGAGCGCAGCGAGATCCCGCAGTTCAGCCGCAACATCGCGCTGCTCCGCGGCGCGCAACCGCTCGCGGACCGCCCGCTCTCCCTGCCGGAGGGGAGCTCGGACGCCATCACGCCTCCCCGGCTCGCCACCCCCGGGGATCGAACGGAGCGTCCTGGTCCCGGCTGGACGGGATCCCCTCAGCCGGACATCGGCTCCCGCGACACCGGCCTCCGCGACATCGGCGCGCCCGGGTTCCCTCTCCGGTGGCTCCACTGACCTAGGCGGGTTCACCGACATCTCAGCTGCCGATCAGCAATCGAGGTCACGACCGAAGGTGGGAGGGCCTTCCCGAAGCCGCGGTCCCTTGGCGGCCGAACGACATCGCCCAGATTCGCTTCTTGCCGAGCTCTCGATCGGGCGCGGGCCTGGGCAAATGTCACCATCCGGCCCAGATCCTCGTCATAGAGCTTCAGCCTGACCGCACGCAGTCCGTCCAGCAGCGAGAGCGTCGGCACGTCGTGGAAGATGGGATTCTCGTCATGAGCACGCTGCAGGTTGTAGTTGGGGATCCGGGCGCTCAGATGGTGGACGTGGTGCAGGCCGATGTTGCCGGTGAAGAACTGCAGGAGCTTCGGCAGCTTGAGATGCGAGCTGCCGCGAAGCGCGGCATCTGCGTAGCTCCAGTC
>DAIQND010000135.1:4811-6775 GCA_036788555.1 Solirubrobacteraceae bacterium
TCTCCCAGTAGGCGTCCTCGAACTGATGCTGGACGTAGAACAGCCAGATCCCGGTCCCGCCCGCGAGCATGATCGTCGGCAGTTCGACCAGCAGGTACTGGCGCCACCCGATCAGCCAGCACAGGCCGGCGACGAGGATGAACAGGGCAGCGTTGGTGGCCGCCACGCTGCGCCGGATGCGTGGTCGGGCAGTGCGCGGCACGATTCGCGGCTGCACCACCAGCGCGAAGATCGGACCGAGCCCGAACATCACCAGCGGATTGCGGAACATCCGGTAGGCCATGCGCGCTTTCCGCCCTCGCGACTCGTACTCAGCCACCGTGAGGGTGGGCAGATCGCCCACGCCGCGGCGCTCCAGGTCGCCGGCGGTGGCGTGATGCACGGCGTGGTTGTGCTTCCAGCATTCGAAGGTGGAGAACACCAGCAGCCCCAGCGCTGTCCCCAGCCACCGGTTCCCGCGTTTGGTGGCCAGGAACGACCCGTGGGTGCAGTCGTGGAAGACGATGTAGCTGCGCACCAGGAACCCGGCGGCCGGGATCGCCAGCGCGAGCGTGAGCAGATAGGAGATCTCCAGCGAGCGGACCATGAGTGCGAACAGCACCACGTACGGCAGCACCGACGTGAGCAGGCAGCCGAGGCTGCGGGCCGCATCTGGGTGCGTGTAGGGCTCCAGCGCGTCGCGCCAGAAGGCACCCGACCCCGGCCCCGCGGAGGGCGGCGAAGCGAGACCCTGCTCCTTGTTGGACAACTGGCTCCCCTGAGCGAAGAGTGGGAATGCGAGACTCGGACGTCTCGCGCACCCGGCCAGTTCGTTGGAGCCGGACCGCATGGACCGCCGAAAGCTGAGGCGGAACCTCTCGTCATCATACTACCCCCGGGGAGGGTCGGCAAGGGGGTGCGGATCGAAGTTCGTTTCCGGATATACAATTCTTCCGATGCCGCCACTCCGAGACGGGGCGGAGAACCTGCGAGTCCTGATCGCCAACGAGCGGAAGGACCGTCTTGCCCTGATCGCCCCCATCGTCGCCGCCCTCGGCCACGAGATCATCGCGCGTGAGATCGACGTCGAGGAGGTCGGAGCGGTGACGGCCAGGGAGCGGCCGGACGTGGCCCTGGTCGGTCTAGGCGAGAGTTCGCAGCATGCGCTTGACCTGATCGACAGGATCGTTCGTGAGGCGACGTGCCCGGTGATCGCCCTGCTGCACTCCCCGGACGCCGATTTCGTCAGGGAGGCGTCCAAACGCGGCGTCTTCGCCCACATCTCGGACACCGACGTGCAGGACTGGCAGAGCTCGATCGACATCGTTCTGCGGCGTTTCACCGAATATCACGATCTCGAGGGCGCGTTCGGACGCCGCGCCCTGATCGAGCGGGCCAAGGGCATCCTCATGGAGCGCCATTCGATCGACGATGGCGCCGCCTTCGAGATGCTCCGGGACCGATCGCGCACCGACAACCGCAAGCTCATCGATCTCGCCACCGCCGTGGTCGACGGACATCGGCTGCTTCCGCGTCTACCTGGCCACGAGGCGCAGGCCTTCTGAAAGGTCTGAGCGGCGCCGGAGGTTCGACCGCTGCGTCGGCCCGCTTTCGCGGACCTTCGCAGAGATTTGGATCAGTGGAGACGGCGGGAATCGAACCCGCGTCCGCAGTCGCGTGAAAGGCAGCGTCTACGAGCGTATCCGGCGCTCTGATCTCGCTCCCGACTCGCCACGCCGGCGGGGTTGTCGGGAGCCAGCTCCGAAAGATCTCCCCGGATCGGCTGGAGCGGGCCTCACCGGGCGAGCCTGCTGATTGATCCCGGTGACTCCGCCGCAGGCGAGCGGAGGCCGAGAGCGTTCGGGCTTAGTGACTAAGCGGCGAGCGCGAAACTGTGCGTGTCCGCACTTATTTTTCTCCGGGGGTTTAACGAGGCCACCCGGAACCTCGACTCGCAACTACCCCCACGAGACGACCACGTCGAA
>DAIQND010000136.1:0-6753 GCA_036788555.1 Solirubrobacteraceae bacterium
CGCTCCCGACGGGTGGCACCCCCTCGGGATTCGGCACCCTGAGGAAACAGCTTGAGTCAGGCGAAGTTGCGCGCGACAGGCATAACAGCCGCCCGCGGGGCCTCTAGCCCCAGACCTCCCGCGCCACCTCCACGATCAGCCCGAGCTTGGCGGCCTGCTGCTCGCGCGTGAGCTGGTTGCCCTCGACCGTCGAGGAGAACCCGCACTGCGGCGACAGGCACAGCTGCTCGAGGTCGACGTACTGGGCGGCCTCCTCGATCCGGCGCATCAGCAGGTCACGATCTTCGAGCTCGCCTCGCTTCGTCGTCACCAGTCCCAGCACCACGACCTTCCCGGGCGGCAGGAAGCGCAGCGGCTCGAACCCCCCTGAGCGGGCGTCGTCCCACTCCATGAAGAAGCCGTCGACCTGGAGCTCGCCGAACAGCGCTTCGGCGACGAAGTCGTAGCCGCCCTCAGCCACCCAGGAGGAGCGGAAGTTCCCGCGACACATGTGCGTGGTCACCGACATCCCCTCCGGACGGCCCGCCAGCGCCTCGTTTATGTGTCGGATGTAGGCCTCGTGCTGGTGTTCGGCGTCGCCGCCGATCTGGCGGATGTACTCACGCTGTCGGGGATCGTTGAGATAGGCCAGGCTGGTGTCGTCGAACTGCAGATAGGTGCAGCCGAGCTCGCCGAGACGCCGGACCTGCTCGCGGTAGGCCGCCACCAGGTCCGCCCAGAAGGAATCGGTGTCCGGATACACCGACGGGTCGATGGCCGCCTGGCCGCCCCGGTAGTGGACCATGCTCGGCGAGGGGATCGTCAGCTTCGGCGTCTGCTCGGGGGAGACGACGCCTTTGAGGAACTCGAACGCGTCCCCGAAGATCGTCTCGGAGACCCCCAGCTTGCCGTCGACGCGCAGCGCCGCGGGCGTGAACTCGATGTCGCCCTGCTCGTTGTGGAACTGAACCTTGAGCTCGCCCGGAGCCTTGCTGATCCCGTCCAGCGAGTAGATGAAGTCCATGTGCCAGGACGCGCGGCGGAACTCGCCGTCGGTCGCGGTCCGCAGCCCGACCTCCCGCTGAAGAGCGACCACGTCGCGGATCGCCCGGTCCTCTGCCGCCCGCAGCTCGGAATCATCGATCCGCCCGCCAGCATGTTCCTCGCGCGCCTTGAGCAACTCGGGTGGGCGCAGCAGGCTGCCCACGTGGTCGGCTCGGAATGGCGGCTTGTCACGAACGCTCATCGCTTCCTCCTGATTCGTCGAGCACGCCCTGCGCGATGGCGAAGGCGGCGTTGGCGGCTGGAACCCCGGCATAGACCGCGGTGTGCAACAGCACCTCCGCGATCTCGGACTCGCTGAGCCCGTTGCGCAGCGCGGCGCGGACGTGCATCGCGAGCTCGCGTTCGCGCCCCAGGGCGGTCAGCACCGCCAGCGTCAGCGCGCTGCGCGTGCGGCGGTCCAGCCCCGGGCGACCCCACACGCTGCCCCAGGCCGAGCGGGTGATGTAGTCCTGAAAGGCCTCGGTGAACGGCGTCGTTCGCTCGATCGCCTGGTCGACGTGAGCGTCTCCCAGCACCTCGCGACGTACGCGCATCCCAGGCTCGTAATGCTCGTCGGTCATAACAGATGCTCCCTGGTCAGATCGTTCACCGCTTCGGGCCGCTCCACCGCGGCCAGGTGAGCGGCCGGGCCCACCGTCTCGTGCCGGGCCCCGGGGATCGCCTCGGCTATCGTGCGCTGGTGCTCTGGCGGGGTGGCCGGATCCTCCGAGCCGGAGATGACCAGCGTCGGCGCGGTGATCCGCGCGAGCTCCGCGCGTAGGTCCATCCGCTCGATCGCCCCGCAGCATCCGGCGTAGCCGGCGGCAGGAGTGGCCACGAGCATCGCGCGAAGCCCCGCGCGGACCCCGGGGTGGCGCTGCGCGAACTCCGGCGTCAGCCACCGCTCGAGCACCCGGTCGGCGATCGGCTCGACCGAGCCGGCGCCCAGCACCGCCTCCGCGCGCTCCCGCCAGGCCGATGGCGGCGGCAGGTGGGCCGAGGTGCAGAGCAGCACCAACCGGTCGATCCGCTCGGGAGCATGCGCGCCGAGCCACATCCCCACCATCCCGCCGATCGACAGCCCGCAGTAGGACGCGGTCTCCAGCTCCAGGCGGTCCATCAGCTCGAGCACGTCCCGCCCGAGGTCGGCGATCTCGTACGGAGCCGCCGGGACCGGCGAGGCGCCGTGACCGCGGTGGTCAAAGCGCACCAGACGCAGGTGCGCGGCGAGCGGCAGCTGGCCCGCCCACATTTCAAGGCTCGTGCCCAGCGACCCGCCGAGCAGCACCGCCGGCGCGCCCGGTGGCCCCGCGAGCTCGTGGTGGAGCGCGGTCACCGCCGGTGCGCCTCCAGCGCGCGCTCGATCAGGAGCGCGGACGCGCCGAGCTCGGGCTCGGCGCCGACACCAACCCTCAGCGCCTTTGTATCCACCTCGAGGTGCTCGAGCATGTCCCGCGCCCACGCGGCGGCTGAGCCGGTGAGGCGCAGCAGGTCGCTGATCGTGCCCCATTCCGCCTGCCACGCCCCGGCCGCCCGCTCGTGCTCCTGCTCCATGCAGGCGAGCATCGTCGCCACCAG
Source organism: Solirubrobacteraceae bacterium (assembly GCA_036788555.1). Lineage (GTDB taxonomy): Bacteria > Actinomycetota > Thermoleophilia > Solirubrobacterales > Solirubrobacteraceae > Palsa-465. The sequence goes on from DAIQND010000136.1 coordinate 2,602, forward strand.
ACCGGGCACCCGCTTGGCGCAGGCCAGCACCGAGACCGCCGCCACCGGGTTGTGCTTGTGGGCCATCGCCGAGGAGCCGCCGCGACCGGGGACCCCCTCGCGCAGGCCGGGCGTCAGCGTCACGTCGCGGGCCACCTTGGACAGCGCGCCGGCAAGCACCCCCAGCGCGCCCGCCAGCCGGGCCGGCCGGACGCGGTCGGTATGCCAGGGAATCACCGGCTCCTGCAGCTCGAGCCGGCCCGCCACCGCGGCCGCCGCGGCCGGGTCCCGGTGACCCACCGGGCCCCCCATCTGGACGGCCAGCGGCAGCGCCTCCAGCTCCGAGCACGCCTCGTCGATCGCCGTCATCCAGCCGGCCGCCTTCAGTCCGAACGAGGTGGGTAGGGCGGGCTGAAGCAGCGTGCGCCCCATGATCGGCGTCTCCCGGTGGGCATCGGCCAGCTCCGCGGCGGCGTCGGCAGCGGCGCGCGCGTCATCGAGCAGCGGCCCCAGCGCCCTTCGGGCCACGAGCATCATCGCCGTGTCGAGGATGTCCTGCGAGGTGGCACCGGCGTGGGTCTCCGGGAATCGGCGGGCCAGCGGCACCACCGCCGAGGCGTGCTGGGCTGCCTCTCGGCCCAGCGCCTCGACGTCCAGCTCCCCGGCGGTGATCGCCTCGCCCCCGAGCGCCGCCTCGACGTCGAGCATCGCCTGCACCCACGCCTCGTCGCTGACCGCGGCGGAGACCCCGCCGCGGGCGTAGGTTCCGGCAAACAGCCGCTCAGACGGCGAAGAAGACAGTCTCGTCGGGCCCCTGGAGGCGGATGTCGAACCGGTAGGCGCCGTCGAGCGGCCGGGCGAGCAGCGTCTCACGCCGCAGCCCAGGCACGCGCGCCAGCACGGGGTCGCTGGCGTTCGCCTCGGGCTCGTCGGCGAAGTACATGCGGGTCACGCAGCGGTGAAGCATCCCGCGCGCGAACACCGACACGTCGATGTGGGGCGCCTGGAGCGCCTCGCCAGGCCCCGGAACCGGTCCGGGCTTGACGGTCACGATCTCGAAGGTCCCGTCGCCGTCCTCCACGCCGTAGCGGGCGAAGCCGCGAAAGCCGGCGAGCTCGGACGGGCCGCCGTGCGCGCGCAGGTCGGCGAACCGGCCGTCGGGATCGGCCTGCCAGAACTCGAGAAGATGGTCGGGCACCGGCTCTCCTGCGCCGTCGTACACCGTGCCGGAGATTCGGATCGCCCCCGGCGTGTCCGCGGGGATGGCAAAGGGTCCGGTGTCCCAGGGCAACCCGATCGCGAAGTACGGCCCGACGGTCTGCGAGGGAGTGGTGGCGAAGATCACTGCGCCTCCTCGAACGGCGTCGGGCCGGGACCGCGCAGGTAGATATCCCACCGGTAGGCGGTGGCCCAGCTTGGAACCGTGTCGTGGATCTCGAACCGGGAGATCATCCGCTCGCGCCCCGCCGGGTCGCGGACCGAGTTGAAGATCGGGTCGTAGGCAAAGAACGGATCGCCGGGGAAGTACATCTGCGTCACCAGTCGCTGCGCGAACGCCCGGCCCATCAGCGAGAAGTGGATGTGCGCGGGCCGCCAGGCGTTGTAGTGATTACCCCATGGGTAGGGGCCGGGTTTGATCGTCGTGAACTGGTAGCGGCCCTCGTCGTCGGTCAGGCAGCGCCCAGCGCCGGAGAAGTTCGGGTCAAGCGGCGCCGGCCAGCGGTCCCAGCGGTGCAGGTAGCGTCCGGCCGCGTTGGCCTGCCAGATCTCGACCAGCGTTCCCGCCAACGGCATGCCCTCGGTGTCGAACACGCGTCCGGAGACGATGATTCGCTCGCCGATCGGCTCGCCGTCGTGCTGGCGGGTGAGATCGCTGTCGAGCGCGCCCAGCTCACCCTCGCCGAGACGCGGACCCGTGATCTCGGTGATCGTCTGCGGGAGGTAGACCAGCGGCTGTTTCGGGTGGCGCAGCGCCGTCGACTTGTACGGGGGGTAGTCGAGCGGCGGATGCGCGTCGGGGGGCTCCCGCAGGTAGCTGGTTGGCGTGTCTGTCACGGCGGCGTGGATCCGGCGGGGCTCGATCGCCTGGTCGGTCATGGTCGGGTCACGGCGCCAGCATACGTCGGCATCTACAGCAGCGCGAAGTACTCGCGCTGCTCCCAGTCTGAGACATGCGCGAGGTAGCGGGCGAACTCGGATCGCTTGAGCTCGGCGTACCACGCGACCACCGGCTCCCCCAGGGCGGAGGCGAAAACCCGATCCTCCACCAGGGCCTCCAGCGCCTCGCCAAGTGATCGCGGAAGCCGGCGCGCGCCTGCGGCGTAGGGGTCGTCGCTCGGCGGGCCCGGGTCAAGCTTGCGCTCGACGCCGTCAAGTCCCGAGACCAGTTGCGAGACCACGTACAGGTAGGGGTTCGCCGCCGGCTCGCCGCTGCGATTCTCCAGGCGCGCCGGCGCGCCGTCGGCGGCCGGGATCACGCGCATCATCGCGCCGCGGTTGTCGATTCCCCACACGATCCGATCCGGCGCGAGCGACAGCGGCAGATACCGCTTATAGCCGTTGACGGTCGGGGTGGTGAAGGCGGCGGCCGCGGGCGCGTGGGCGAGGACTCCGGCCAGATACGAGGCCCCGAAATCGGAGAGAACGCCATGGCCGAGACCCGCGGCATCCGGCGAGGGCGTGAACAGGCTGGCCCCGGTCTCCGCGTCGCTCAGCGACTGATGGAGATGCCACCCCGCCGAGGCGGCTCGCACGCCCGCCGGGCGCGACATGAACGTGGCGCAGTAGCCGGCGCGGCGGCAGACCTGGCGGACCGCGGTGCGGCACAGCACGACCGCGTCGGACGAGGCCAGCGCGTCGTCGGCGCCCAGCGTGACCTCCAGCTGGTTGGGACCGAACTCGACCTCGAGCGAGCGCAGCGGGAGGTCGAGACGCGTCAGCCCGGCATCCAGGGCGGCCACGAGCTCGTCGAGCTCGTCGAGCGAGTCCTGGTGCAGGAGCTGCGCACCCCGTGTGGTGGGAGCCACGCTCGGCGCCTCCCCCGGCTCGCCGGGGGCGTTCAGCTGGGCCGCGGCCAACGGCGGTTCGCCGCTGTAAACGTGGAACTCGAGCTCGGCGCCGATGCTCAGCGCGTAACCCCGGCGCCGCAGGGCCTCGAGGGCTCGGCGCAGCAGCGAGCGGGTGCAGAACGGGACCTCGGCGCCGGTGGGGAACCGCAGGTCGCAGAGCATGAGCGCCGTCCCCGGTGACCACGGCAGGGGACGGAAGGTGACCGGATCGGGCACGAGCACCACGTCGCCGGCGCCCGCGAATCCCTCGACATCGAGTCCCGCGTCGGCACTGAAGACGGGAAACACGGTGCGGCCCGAGGTGTCCTTGAGCAACAGCGAGGAAGGCGCGCGGATCCCCTGCCTCAGCGCCGCGCCCAGCGCCTCGCGGGTGATCGTCTTGCCGCGCAGGATCCCGTGCTGGTCGGCGAAGGCGAGGCGCACGCGCTCGATTCCGATCTCGTCGACCACCCGGCGAAGCTGCGCAGCGGCGGCGTATTGCGCCTCCCCCCACAACGCGTGGGTCTCGATGAAGCCGCCGCGCTCGCCCGACAGCAGCGGCCGCGCCCCTGCCCCCTCGCCGCCCTCGGCGACCGGCCGCCCGTCGAGCGTCCGCACTTACGCCGCCCCGGCCACGCGGGCCGCCCACGGCGAGGCCGCTCGTCGCTGCGCTTCGCGCTCGCGCCAGCTGGCCTCCCAGCCTTCGCTCGGCACGATGGTGTCGACCGCCGGTGGACCCGCCAGCCGCCGTGCACCATCTTCGTCAAAGGCCAGGCCGGGCATCGCCTGGCCCGCGCCGAAGCCTCGGATCGCCCGCAGCAGGACCCGGCGGTTGGCCGTGACCGCGCGGTCGGAAACCCCGAGGCGCTCGACCGTCCGGTCCTGGATCGGCCCCATGCTCTCCACCGCCCACTGGTCGTGGACATTGATGTCAAGCCCCATCCCCGTATAGGTCAGATCGCGCTGCTCGGCGGGATCGAACCCCCATGCGTTGCTGCGGTTGCGCAGCGGGCGGTAATCCGGCAGCGTCACCCCGGCCAGCCGCTGCTCGAGCAGCCTCTCCTTGTCGGCCGGGCGCTGGAAGTCGTAGAGGATCATGTACCAGTAGTGATGCTCGTCGTCGATC
>DAIQND010000137.1:0-6729 GCA_036788555.1 Solirubrobacteraceae bacterium
TTCGGACCCCGGCCATGTCCGTGGCGCCCTCCGCCGCCCGGTCCGCCGTTGGAGTTCTGCGCTGCCTGTGCCGTTACCAGCGGGCCGTTCTGATTCAACTGCCCTGGAGGTCCGTTGCCGTCCGGGCCGCGACCGTGGCCATGCCCGTGCGGTCCACCGGGGCCGCCTGGTCCGTGGCCGTTGCCGGGAGCACCCGCCGGGGGGCCGGCGATGAACGCGGCCGGTCCGCCAGCAGGGGCGGAAGCCTGTCCGAGGGGGCCCTGACCGTCCGGCCCCTGCCCGGGCGGACCCGAGCCGCCGGGACCCTGGCCGCCGGGACCCTGACCGCCGGGACCCTGGCCTCCCCACCCCTGGCCGCCGGGGCCGTTAGCGCCCCGATCGCCCTGGGCTTGACCCGGGGGACCGGCCCCGTCTGGACCGCGTCCTGGAGGGCCTGCGCCGGGTCCGTGACCCTGCTGCTGGCCCTGGCCATGATCGTTGTGGCCAAGCGCCACCGGCACGCCGAGGATCGCCCCGCTGAAGGTGATCAGCAGGACCGCTGTGCACAGCAGCTTCCTGGGTCTTGTCGTCGTACCGGCCTTCCTGAAAGGTCGCAACATATGGGCCGTTCGAAAAAGACCCAGAATTCCCTTCCCCCTCAACATCGGCCGCTCTTCCTAGCGAATTTAGCCGCGCGGTCAGAAAGTGGACACATGTCGTACTGCTCCGGCTCCATCCCGGAACCTTGACACGGTCGTGGTAACGTTGCCGGGGTGGAGGGCCTGACGATCAATGAGGCGGCGCAAACTACCGGGTGGTCCCCCCGAATGCTGCGATATGTCGAGCGCACCGGCCTGGTCACTCCCGGCCGGTCGGCGACCGGATACCGGCTATACGGTCCCGGCGAGCTCCAGCGGCTGCGGACGCTGAAGGAGCTGCTCGCCAGTTTTCAGATCGGGCTCTCGGATGTCGCCTTCGCCGCCCGGATGGCCGCGAGCAGCGACCTGCGCCAAGCGGTGCAGAGCTGGCTCGCGGCGCAGCCGCGCCGTCCAGAGGATGTCGCCGCCGAGGACTGGCTGCGGTTTGAGCAGGAGAAGCACCAACGACTACTGACTGCTGCGTGAACGGCCGGGTGCCGGTAGCGGCGATCAACGATCCTGGAGGAAATATGAGCACGACTGCCTCAGAGCAGGCAACCACCACTCAGCCGCCGTTCAAGGTTGCCGACCTCGGGCTGCACGAGTTCGGGCGCAACGAGATCCGGCTGGCCGAACACGAGATGCCCGGGCTGATGGCGACGCGGGAGGAGTTCGCCTCGAGCCGGCCGTTGGCCGGCGCGCGGATCACGGGCTCGCTGCACATGACGGTCCAGACGGCGGTTCTGATCGAGACGCTGGTGGCGCTCGGAGCCGAGGTCCGCTGGTGCTCGTGCAACATCTTCTCCACCCAGGATCATGCCGCCGCGGCGGTCGTCGTGGGCCGCGACGGGACGCCCGAGGATCCGCGGGGGGTCCCGGTCTTCGCCTGGAAGGGCGAGACGCTCGAGGAGTACTGGTGGTGTGCTGAGCAGGCGCTCGTGTGGCCCGACGGCGATGGCCCGAACATGATCCTCGACGACGGCGGCGACGCCACGCTGCTTGTCCACAAGGGGGCCGAGTTCGAGAGTGCGGGCGCGGTGCCGGAGGCGACGGCGGCGGATTCTGAGGAGTTCGTGATCGTGCTCGACCTGCTGCGGCGCTCGCTGGGCGAGGATCCTGAGCGCTGGACGCGGATCGCGGCTTCGATCAAGGGCGTCACCGAGGAGACCACCACCGGCGTGCATCGCCTCTACCAGTTCGCCGAGCAGGGTCAGTTGCTGTTCCCGGCGATCAACGTCAACGACTCGGTGACCAAGTCGAAGTTCGACAACAAGTACGGCTGCCGCCACTCGCTGATCGACGGGATCAACCGCGCGACCGACGTGCTGATCGGCGGGAAGCTGGCGGTCGTGTGCGGCTACGGCGACGTCGGCAAGGGCTGCGCCGAGTCGCTCCGCGGGCAGCGCGCCCGCGTGGTGGTGACCGAGGTCGACCCGATCTGCGCGCTCCAGGCGGCGATGGACGGCTACCAGGTGCTGACCCTCGAGGACGTGATCGACCGCGCCGACATCTTCATCACCGCCACCGGCAACCGCGACGTGATCACGGCCGAGCACATGAGCCGGATGAAGCACCAGGCGATCGTCGGCAACATCGGGCACTTCGACAACGAGATCGAGATGGCCGAGCTGGCCAGGACCCCGGGGATCCGCCGCGTGCGGATCAAGCCCCAGGTCGACGAATGGGTGTTCCCCGACGGCCACTCGGTGATCGTGCTCTCCGAGGGCCGGCTGCTGAACCTGGGCAACGCCACCGGTCATCCGAGCTTCGTGATGTCCAACTCGTTCACCAACCAGGTGATCGCCCAGATCGAGCTGTTCGGCCACAACGAGCGCTACGAGAAGCGCGTCTACACGCTGCCCAAGCACCTGGACGAGAAGGTCGCGCGGCTGCACCTCGACGCGCTGGGAGCCAAGCTCACCGAACTGACTGCGACCCAGGCGGCGTACATCGGCGTGCCGCTCGAGGGGCCCTACAAGCCAGACCACTACCGCTACTAGACCCGGACCGGGCCCCCGGGTCAGAACCCGCGGCGGGTCGGATCCAGATGCCGCGAGCCTCCCTACCGCCGCACGAGATCGCCGACATCGCGCGGGCGCCGGAGGGGGCCGCGCGCCTCGAATGGGCGTCGGAGCAGATGCCGGTGCTGGCGCGGATCCGCGAGCGGTTCGCGCGCGAGCGGCCGCTTGATGGAATCCGGATCGCGGCGTGCCTGCACGTCACGGCGGAGACCGCCGCGCTGATGACCGCGCTCGGGGCCGGGGGCGCGCAGGCTGCCCTGTGCTCGGCCAACCCGATGTCGGTCCAGGATGACGTCGCGGCGGCGCTGGTCCGCCACCACGGGGTGGCGGTTCGCGCCGCCTACGGCGAGGACCTGGCGGCTTACGCCCGCCACGTCCGGGAGACGCTGGCGGGCTCGCCGCAGGTCACGATCGACGACGGAGCCGACCTGCTGATGACCGCGCACGAGCTGGGCCCCCCGGTTCTCGAAGGCCTGCTCGGCGGTACCGAGGAGACGACCACCGGGCTGGTTCGCCTGCGGCGCCTGGAGCACGACGGACGGCTGGCCTGCCCGGTGCTGGCGGTGAACGAGGCGCGGACCGAACGGGCACTGAACGACCGCCACGGCACCGGGCAATCGGCGCTTGACGGCATCATCCGCGCCAGCCACGTGCTGCTGGCGGGCCAGACGTGCGTGGTGGTCGGCTACGGATGGGCCGGGCAGGGGATCGCCGAGCGGGCGCGCGGCGCCGGCGCGGCGGTGATCGTGTGCGAGGTCGACCCGCTGCGGGCGCTCGAGGCGCGGATGGCCGGCTACGAGGTCATGCCGGCGCTGGCCGCCGCCGAGCGTGGGGATCTGTTTGTGACCGTGACCGGGTCGCGCCGGGTGCTTCGGCGCGAGCACTTCGAGCGGATGAAGGACGGCGCGCTCCTGGCCAACGCCGGCCACTTCGACGTCGAGCTCGACCTCGACGAGCTGCGCGCGCTGGCCGCCCACCGCGTGCGTGAGGTAAGGCCACTGGTCGAGCGCTACGAGCTGGCCGACGGTCGGCGGCTCAACCTGCTGGCCCACGGCCGGGTCGTCAATCTGGCCGCCGCCGAGGGCCATCCCGCTGCCGTGATGGACGTTTCGTTCGCGCTTCAGGCCCTGTGCGTCGAGGAGCTCGTCCGGCGAGGCGACGAGCTGCCCAGCGGCGTCCACCCCGTGCCCCAGGCGATCGACTGGGAGGTGGCGCGGCTGAAGCTCGCCGCGCTCGGGGTGGAGATCGATCAGCCCACCCCAGAGCAAGAGCACTACCGGGAGTCGTGGATCTGACGGCCTCGCGCGCGAGCGCACGAGGCGTCTGGATGCTGACGGCTGCCGGTTGACCGCGGCCTGCGATCGGCGCAGAATGCTCGCACAGGCTCAACGACAATCGAGGATTGGGTGCGATGAACACTTCTAGGTCAGCGCCGGTCGGTCTGATCGCGCTCGTGATCGCGGTATTCCTGGCGGCGGCGGTGCTGTCGGTGGTCACGTCCTTCGCGCTGCCGCTTCTGTTCGTGGTGGCGATCGTCGTGGTGGGATTGATCCTGCTGCGGTGAGCGGCCCACGCGGTCGCAGCGCGGCACCGCCGCCGAAGCTGACAGGATCCAGCGATGGCGACCGCTCGCGCTCGCACCGCCCGGGGTGGCGTCGACCTCGGGGGCACGAAGATCGAGGCGGTGGTCGTCGACCCGCGTCACAACCTGCTCGGGGCGGCGCGGCGCCCGACTCCGACCAGCGGCGGCCCCGGCGACGTCGCGGAGGCGATCGTCGAGGCGGTGCGCGAGGCGGCGCAGGCGGCCGGGCTCGAGCCGTCGGCGCTACGCGGCGTAGGCGTCGGCTCGCCCGGCGTGATCGACACCGCCACCGGGGCGGTGACGAGTGCCCGCAACCTCCCAGACTGGAAGGGCACCTTTCAGCTCGGGTCGACGCTCGCCGGCGAGCTGCGCACGCGGGTGTTCGTCGGCAACGACGTCCAGGTGGCGACCGAGGCCGAGTTCCACCTCGGCGCCGGAGAGCCCTACCGGTCGCTGCTCGGCGTCTTCTGGGGGACCGGGGTCGGCGGCGGCCTGGTGCTGGGGGGAAAGCCGTGGGTGGGCCGCGGCGGGGCGGGCGAGATCGGCCATATCGTCGTCAAGCTGGGCGGCGCCCGTTGCCCGTGCGGACGGCGCGGGTGCATGGAGGCGTACGCCGGGCGCGCGGCGATGGAGGCGCGCGCGCGGCGGCGCGCCAAGAAGGGCGTCAAGACCGACCTGTTCGCACTGATGGAGGAGCGCGGTCGCACGCGCCTCACCAGCTCGGTCTGGGCGCACGCGCTCGAGGCCGGCGACAAGCTCGCCAGGCAGATCATGGAGGAGGCGGTGGAGGCACTCGGGGCGGGGATCGCCTCGGCGCTCAACGTCCTCGACGTCGAGGCGGTGATCCTCGGCGGGGGCCTCGGGGTCCGCTTCGGCGAGCCGATGGCCAAGCGGATCACGGCGGCGATGCTTCCGCATCTGTTTCACGACGAGCGCCCACCGGATGTGCGGGTCGCCTCGCTGGGTGACCTCGGCGGCGCGATCGGCGCCGCGCTGCTGGCCGGGTCGCGCCCGCCGGCTCGTCGCCAGGCGCGCGGCACCGCCGCGTGACGCGCTCCGGCCGCTGGAGCATCGCACCATAAAGTCGACCGACGAGCGCGTCTGAAACAATCCCCTCCCGAAGTCGTGGTGCGGCGACGAGGAGAGGGCTTTTCTGAGCAGGTCGTGGGTCGCCGATCGCACAGCCGGCCGATTCGGAGCCGGGGCCGGGCAACAACCCCGAGGCTGACAGGCACATCACCCACCGCGGCCTGAACTCTGGCCGTCGACAAAGCGGCGGCGGAGGTCTAGGCTGAGGGAAAGCATTACTTCCGTCAGCAAGGAGGTCGGTGAATGCGCATCGACGTCAAGGCCCGCAACCTGACCGTGTCCGACGAGCTCCGCGAGCACGTCGCCAAACGCTTTCGGAAGGTGGAACGGCAGGTTTCCGAGCTCGCCTCGCTGGAGCTCGAGGTCTTCGAGGAACGCAATCCGCGGGTGGCCGATTCCCAGATCGCGGAGGCGACCCTCCAGGTGAAGGGAACCGTTCTGCGGGCTCGCAGCGCCTCACCGGACATCCTTCGCTCGGTCAACCTCGTCAGCGAGGAGATCGCCCGGCAGGTCAAGCGTCACCGTGATCGGCGGCGCAAGCGCCGCGAATCACGGGCGGCCGCGGCGCAGGGTCAGAACAGCTTGCCGGCGCTCGACGGCGAGGTGGTGCTCGACGGTGGAGGAGTGGTCCTAAAGGCCGAGGTGATCCCCGATGAGTCGCTGCCCTCGGGCGAATCGTCGGTCGCCTAGGAGGGGCCGAATCGCGGCTCTGAGGAGAGCCTTGAAGGCACTCTGAGGCCGCCAGAGCCACTGCTACGCTAGCCCCATGTCCATCTTGGACCGCGCGCTTCGCATGGGCGAGGCGAAGAAGTTCAAGTCCTACGAGCAGCGCGTCGGGCGGATCAATCTCTACGAAGAGGAGCTCGAGCATTAGGACGATGCCGAGCTGAGGGGGGCGGCCGACGAGCTGCGCCGACGGGCCACCGGCGGCGAGAGCCTCGACGAGCTGCTGTTCGAGTGCTTCGCGCTGGTGCGCGAGGCGGCCAAACGCTCGCTGGGGATGCGTCACTTCGACGTGCAGCTGATCGGCGGCATGGTGCTGCACGACGGCGGGATCGCCGAGATGAAGACCGGCGAGGGCAAGACGCTGACCGCGACCCTGGCGGTCGTGCTCAACTCGCTGGCCGGGCGCGGCGTGCACGTGGTGACCGTCAACGATTACCTGGCCCGGCGCGATGCGCTGTGGATGAAGCCGCTGTACGACATGCTGGGCGTCAGCGTCGGGGTGCTGCAGAACATGCAGCCCTACGAGGAGAAGCGGCTGGCCTACGCCGCCGACGTCACCTACGGCACGAACTCCGAGTTCGGCTTCGACTACCTGCGCGACAACATGGCCAAGTCGCTGGAGGAGAAGGTCCAGCACGGCGGGCGCCCCAAGCCCGACACGGGCTCCCACTACCACACGTACGCGATCGTCGAC
>DAIQND010000138.1:0-6698 GCA_036788555.1 Solirubrobacteraceae bacterium
AAGGACAGGGTCGCCAGGTCGATGATCGAGGACGCCGAGGAGAAGGGATTGATCTCGCCCGGCCAGACGATCCTCGAGCCGACCTCGGGCAACACCGGAATCTCGCTGGCGATGATCTGTCGCCGCAAGGGCTACCCGCTGAAGGTCGTGATGCCCGAGAACGTCACCCCCGAGCGCACGCAGCTGCTGCACATGTACGGCGCCGAGATCGTCTACTCCGAAGGCGCCAAGGGCTCCAACGGTGCGGTCGAGATGGCGCTGCAGATGGCAGAGCGCGACGCGTCGTACTACATGCCCTACCAGTACGGCAATCAGGCCAATCCCCTCGCCCACTACAACGGCACGGCGATCGAGATCCTGGAGGAGCTCGACGAGGTGGCGGCGTTCGTCGCCGGGCTGGGTACCGGCGGCACGCTGATGGGCAACGGCCGGCGGCTGAAGGAAGAGCTTGGGGACCAGGTGAAGATCGTCGCTGCCGAGCCGATGCAGGGCGAGCCGGTGCAGGGACTGCGCTCGCTCGAAGACGGCTTCATCCCGCCGATCCTCGATCTGAGCGTGCTTGACCGCAAGATCTTCGTCACCAACACCGACGCGATCGTCTTCACCCGTAAGCTGCTCGACGAAGAGGGCCTGTTCGTAGGGGTCTCCTCGGGAGCGATCGCCCGCGTGGCGGTGCGGATCGCGGGCGAGCTCGAGGAGGGCAACGTCGTCTTCCTCGTCGCCGACGACGGCTGGAAGTACCTGTCGTCCGGTATCTATACCCGTCCTGTCGAAGAGATCGAGAACCTGGACGCCACCGTCTGGTGGTAGCGGCGCTGCCTGCGCCGGTCCGGAGGTCGAGCCCGTGCGGGTGACCGCGCCGCGCTCGCGCCGGGCGGCGTTGGCGACGGCGGCGAGCGCCGCCGGCGCCGTCGCGCTGGCGGGGTGCGGGTCCAAGCCGCTGCGCGAGGAGATCCGCACCGGCGCGCACGTGGCACCCGGAGACCTGCCGTTTTTGAACGCGCTGCTCGATGTCGAGCACTACGCGATCGCGGCGTACGCCGCCGGGATCCCGCTGCTCGGCCCGCTGAACTCGCCGGGCGCCAAGATGGGCAAGCAGTTCCTGGCCCAGGAACTGGCCCACGCCGTGGAGCTGTCCGATCTGGCGAAGCGCGCGGGCGGAAAGCCGCGCAAGCCGCAGGCCAGCTACAACCTCGGGCATCCCCGGAGCGCCGCGGAGGCACTCGCGCTGCTTGAGCACGCCGAGAACGTCCAGCTTCAGGCCTACCTGGCGATGCTCCCCAGGCTGTCCGGCGGTCACGTCCGTGCCGCCCTGCTCACGATCTATGCCAACGACGCTCAGCACCTGGCCGTCCTGCGCGGCCACGCTGGGCTGCCCGCAGCTTCGGGCCCATTCGTCGGCGGATAGGAGCCGCGGCCGATGGGCGCAAAAGCAACCAGACGCGAGCTGGTGCGGGGAGGGATCGGCCTGGCAGGGTCGCTGGGCGCCTGGCGGGTCGCCGATGCGCTGGCCGCCGCGCCGGCACGCACGCAGTCGCAGGTCCTCGGCTATGCGCTCCGGATGGAGCGGCTCGCGGTGATCGTCTACCGGCAGGCGCTGGCGAGCAACGTGCTGGCGCCGGCGGTCAGAAGCCAGCTGGAGGTGCTCCTCTCAGACGAGCAGCGGCATGTGGCCAAGCTCGAGCAGATCCTCGAGCGCCTCGGCGGCCCGGTGCCGTCCGGACCCGACGGCGTTCGGGCCGCGCAGGCGCTGCTGACCCGGCACCAGATTCATCGCAGCATCAGCAACCTGCCCAACCAGCACGACGTGCTCAGGGTCCTGATCGACACCGAGTCGCTCACCGAGGGTGCGTACTTCAAGGCGATGCCGGCGCTGGTGGATGCAGGGCTGATCCGGACGAGTGCCGAGATCATGGGCTCAGACGCCCAGCACTGGACGATTCTCAGCAATATCCAGCACCACGGGGATCTCACGGTGTCGGTGCCTTACCCATTCGTGCAGGGATCTCCCTAGCTACCCTCGGCGGGATGCGAATCGCGCGCCGGCTCTACGAGGAGATGGTCGACCACGCACTCGAGCAGGCGCCTAACGAGTGCTGCGGGATGGTCGGTGGCCGCGACGGGGAGGCGACCACCGTCCACCGTGCCACCAACGTCGAGCACAGCCCGCTGCGGTTCATGATCGAGCCCAAGGAGCAGCTGCAGATCGACCGCGAGATCGAGCAGGCGGGCCTGGAGCTTGCCGCCATCTACCACTCGCACACCCGCACCGAGCCGCGGCCCTCTCAGACCGACATCAACTTCGCGAAGCTGTGGCCGGGCGTGCTGTGGGTGATCGTCGGGCTGGCGGGCGACGAGCCCGACGTGCGGTTGTGGCGGATCGACGGCGGCGAAGTCGCCGAAGCCCAGCTGGTCGTGGAGTAGCGCATGCCCAAGGCCACGCCGCAGCTCATCTGTCCGAGCTGCGCAAGGAGCTACGGCAACGACGAGCGCTTCTGCGTCGCCTGCGGTCTGCCGCTCACTCAGCCGGGTGCCGCCGAGGAACCGCAGCCGGTCAGCGAGCGCCACCGGCGGGCCCGGAAGATCAAGCCGCAGTTCTCCGAGGGCCAGCTGGTGCGGGCGGTCGGCGCCAGCAACCAGGCGGAGGCGGAATTCATCCAGGGCCTGCTGCTCGAGCAGGGGATTCCGAGCGTACTTCGCCGAAGCGCCGGGTTTGACGTGCCGGACTTCCTGGCCGCCGGACCCCGGGACGTGCTCGTCCCCGAGTCCGGGCTGGTTTCTGCGCGGGAGGTGCTGCTCGAGGCCGAGTTGCTGCCGGCGGGCGAGCCGCGGGCTGCCGTCGTCTCTCCGGCGCGACTGATGGCAGGGATCCTGGTCGCGCTTGCCGTGGGCGCGCTGATCGTCTGGGTGGCCACTCGGCTGGCGGCCTGAGCGCCGCCTGTCCCGGCGGGCGCCTCGCGGTGCGCGAGGCGCCGGCGCCGGATCAGACCATCACTGGCTGGCGATCGGAAGCGATCGCCGCAATCTCCTCCGAGGCGCGGTCGAACTCCTCATCGGAGAGCACCGGCGTCCCCTCGAACGGGAGCGGCCGCGTGATCTCAAGCCACGAGCGGCAGCCGCCGTACTCGTCACGCACCTTGACCGTCACCGGGCGGGGAATCCGGTAGGTCCGCAGCAGGATTACGTGCAGCGGATGCCGGCGCTTCCACGCCAGGCGCTTCTCGGCGTAGTCGGGGGTCCAGACGTAGAACGGAGCCAGCGCGTCGACGGCGCGCCGGTCGGTGATCGTGTAGTGGGCGGCTACCTCAGCCCAGGCGCGAATCCGCACCCGGTCGGGCTGCGGAACCTCGAGCCCGCGGTAGAGCGCGTCCGGCGCCGGCTCGTCGTCACTCCATACGCCTTCCTCGAGCGCCCGTACGAGCTCTGGGCGGTGGGACTGGCGCACCAGGTCGGGGCGCTGATGGTCAAACGTGGGATACAGAAAGAAACGTTCGTGGTCGAGCTTGAAGTGCTTCTCGGGCTCGCGAATACCGCCCTTGCGGAGCGTCAGCAGCTGCTCGCCTTCGGCTAACGCCCGTACGGTCACGGCCCATTCTTTAAAGGCAATCGGCATAAATCAATTGGGGATGGTTTTTCGGGGTCAGACGTTCCTGCGCGCGCACCGCGGTGCAACCAGCGTCAGGAGTGGACGATTGTAGGGATATTTCACGAAAACCCCAAATGTTGCTGCAAACACGGGGTTTTCGGCGATAGGCCGCGGCACTCACGGCTTCCCGTGGCCGCCTCCGCCGGGGGTCTCGATCCGCAGCCGCTGCCCCGGCTCCAGGTCGCCGATCGCCTTCGCCTCGAGCTCGCGTCCGTCGAGCAAGTTCCGGCCTGGGGAGCCCGGGCGTCCCCCCGCTGCCCCGGGCGGCGCATGCCTGCGGCGCTCGCTGATCACCGAGTAGCGCAGCCGGCTGAGCGCCTCGAGCTCGCGGATCACGCCGTCGCCACCGCGATGGGCTCCCTGACCCCCGGAATCGCGCCGGAGCGCGTATTCGCGGACGCGGATGGGAAACTCGAGCTCCAGCGCCTCCACGGGGGTGTTGAGCGTGTTGCTCATGGCCACGTGCACCGCATTCGGGCCGTCGGCGTCGGGGCAGGCGCCCTGGCCGCCCGCGATCGTCTCGTAGTAGACGACTTCCTGGCTGCCCAGCGTGAGGTTGTTCATCGTCCCCTGGCCGCAGGCTCGCCCGAACGCCTCCAGCACCACGTCGGCCACCCGCGAGGAGGTTTCGACGTTCCCGCCGACCACGGCCGGGGCGTCGGCCGGCGGCCGGCCTACCGGGGCGTGCGCGTTGAGCAAGCAGCCCTCTGGCGCGATCACCTCGATCGGACGGTAGGCGCCGGCGCTCGGCGGGATGTCCGGGTCGGTGAGCACGCGGATCGCGAAGTAGCAGGCCGACTGCGTGACCGCCAGCGGACAGTTGAGGTTCCCGTCGTGCTGTGCGGCTGTGCCCGTGAAGTCGAGCGTCAGCCGGTCCTCGGCGACGGTGGCCTCGAGCACGATCTCCAGGTCGCCCTCGCGCGCCTCCAACACGTCGCTTGCGTGTCTGGTTCCATCCTCCAGCTCCAGCAAGCATGCGCGGGTCCGGCGCTCGGCGTAGTCGAGCACGCCCGTGAAGGCCTCCGTCAGCGGGCCGGCACCGACGCGGCGCCGGAGCTCCTGAAGCCGCCGCGCGCCGACGCGGGTCGCTGCCAGCTGCGCGCGCAGGTCGGCGCGCCGCTGCGCGGGCTGGCGCATCTGCGCGCTCAGTTCAGAGACCGCCCGCGAGTCCAGCACTTGCGGCTCGATCACCACCCCCTCGTCCCCGAGGCGCCGGCTGTCGGCCGGCATCGATCCGGGGGTGGGCCCGCCGACGTCCGCATGGTGAGCGCGGTTGGCGACGAAGGCGAGCAATTCACCGGCGGGCTGCGGCGCGAACACGGGCAGGATCACGGTCACGTCGGGCAGATGGGTGCCGCCGCGGTACGGGTCGTTCAGCACCCACGCACGATCCGGCACGTGGTCCTCGTCCAGCACCGCTGCGACCGCCGCCGGCATGGCTCCCAGGTGAACGGGGATGTGCTCGGCCTGCATCACCATCTCTCCGCGCGGGTCAAACAGGGCGGTCGAGGCATCCCGACGCTCCTTGATGTTGGCCGAGTGCGCCGAGCGGATCAGGACCGCGCCCATCTCCTCGCAGATCGCGCGGAGCGCGCCCGTCAGCACC
Source organism: Solirubrobacteraceae bacterium (assembly GCA_036788555.1). Classification (GTDB taxonomy): domain Bacteria; phylum Actinomycetota; class Thermoleophilia; order Solirubrobacterales; family Solirubrobacteraceae; genus Palsa-465. Next base: position 5,253 of record DAIQND010000138.1, read on the forward strand.
TGGAGCTCGATCGCGTCGATCATCTCGCTGCCTGAAGTCGAACCGTCCCGGTCGCGTCGACCTCGGCGCGCCAGCCCGGCGGGATGAGCACGGTCGACTCCGGCAGCTCGATCACCGCGGCCCCGGCGGCGGTGGCGCCTGGCGGCGGAGCGCCGCGCAGCACCTCGAGCTCGACCGCGCGCCCGTTGATCCGCCCCGGCCGCCGCGCGCGCTGGGTCTCGGGGTGCGATTCCCCCTCCGCCAGGCCGACCTCGGCGCCGGGTGTGGTGGCGGTCACCCGGATCGTCACCAGCTCAAGCGTCTGCTCACGGTCCCGGTAGCCGTAGCGTTCCTCGTGCACAGCCTCGAATGCCTCGCGGAGCTCCTCCGGGGACGCGGAGGTGCTCGCGGCGATCGGCAGCTCGAAGGATTGCCCGCGATAGCGCAGTTCGTAGATCGCCTCCAGTTGGGCGTCGGCGGCGCCGAGGGCCCGCCGCGCCTCCTGGCCGAGCCGCGCGACCTCCTCGCCGATTGCCCGCTCGGTGATCTGCTCGCCGCTCCACAGGACACTGCGCTGTAGATCGCGGCGTCGCTGCGAGACCACCAGCCCCACCGCCGCCAGCACGCCCGAGGCACGCGGGCAGAGAATCGTCTCGATCCCCAGCTCCTCGGCGATCTCCACCGCGTGCAGCGGCCCGGCGCCCCCGAACGCGAGCAGCGAGTAGTTGCGGGGATCGATCCCCCGCTGCACCGTCACGGTGCGCAGGGCGCGGACCATCTCGGCCGCGGCGACCCGGCGGATGCCTTCGGCACATTCCAGCGGGTCCAGGCCGACGCGCAAGGCCAGCTCGCCGATCACCCGCTCGGCGGCCGCACGATCGAGCTCGATGCCCCCGGCCAGCGGCGCGTCGCCGTCGAGGTAGCCCAGGAGCAGGTTCGCGTCGGTCACCGTGGGCTCCCGGCCGCCGCGCCCGTAGCACGCGGGTCCGGGGTCGGCTCCTGCCGACTGCGGGCCGACCCGCAGGGCGCCGCCGGCGTCCCTCCAGGCGATCGACCCGCCCCCCGCGCCGACGGTGTGGATGGCCAGGATCGGGAGGGCGAGCGGGCGACCGGCGACCTCCCCGGAGCTCTGCTCCTGGACCGCGCCGCCGTCGACCACGCAGACGTCACAGGAGGTTCCGCCCATGTCGAAGCACAACGCGTCGGGGTGACCGGTCATGCGGGCGACGAACGCGGCTCCGGCGGCGCCGCCGGCGGGGCCGGAGAGAACCGTCCACGCGGCGTGACCCGCGGCGGCCTCGAGCTCGATGAGACCGCCGTTTGACTGCATGATCGCGGGTGGAGGAAGCTGCTGCCGCTCGCATCGCTGGGCAAGCTGCGCCAGATAGCTCGCCAGCAGCGGCGAGAGCGCGGCGTCGATCTCGGTGGTGGCAGCGCGTTCGAATTCTCGAAACGTGCCCACGACCT
>DAIQND010000139.1:0-6628 GCA_036788555.1 Solirubrobacteraceae bacterium
CGGCGCTCTACGAGGCCAGCCCGCTCAAGCGTGAGCTGATCGAGCGCACCAACCTGCTCGTCGTGCGGGAGCTGACCGGCGGGATCTATTTCGGCGCCAAGACTCGCACCGAGGACCGCGCCTCCGATGACTGCGTGTATACGCGTGAGGAGATCGAGCGGATCAGCCGCGTGGCCTTCCGCGCCGCCCGCTCGCGCGTGACCAGCGTCGACAAGGCCAACGTGCTCGAGACGAGCCGGCTGTGGCGCGAGGTGGTGCGTGAGCTCCACAGCCGAGAGTTCCCCCACATCGAGCTCGAGCATCTGCTGGTCGACAACGCCGCGATGAAGCTGATCGCCGCGCCCCGGCACTTCGAGGTGATCCTGACCGACAACATGTTCGGCGACATCCTCTCGGATGAGGCGGCGATGCTGACCGGCTCGATCGGGATGCTGCCGAGCGCGTCGCTCGGAGAGCGCCGGCCCGGATTGTTTGAGCCCGTGCACGGCTCCGCGCCCGATATCGCGGGCTCGGGCGCGGCCAATCCACTGGCCATGTTCCTGTCGGTCGCGCTGATGCTCCGCTACGGATTCGGGCTGGAGGCCCAGGCGGCGGCGGTAGAATCGGCCGTCGATCGGGCGCTGGCCGACGGGCTGCGCACACCCGATCTCGGGGGCCGCGCCACCACCGCCGAGGCCACCCGCGCAGTTCTGGAGAAGCTTTCATAAAGGAGTTGGCGTGGACCAAGCGGAGTTGATCTGGCACAACGGCGAGCTGGTCCCGTGGGAGGAGGCCAGGGTCCACGTCCTGACGCACGGCCTGCATTACGGGACCGGCGTGTTCGAGGGGATCCGCGCCTACGAGACGCCGCAGGGAACGGCGATCTTCCGCCACCACGACCACATCGATCGCCTGTTCAAGTCCGCCGAGCTGTACTACATGCCGATCCCCTACACCCAGCAGCAGCTGCGGGCAGCTACCCACGAGCTGATCGCGGCCAACGGCCTCACCGAGTGCTACATCCGGCCGATCGTGTTCCGCGGCTACGGGCAGATGGGCCTCTACCCGCTGGATGCACCGGTCGAGGTGTCGATCGCCGTGTGGCCGTGGGGCGCCTATCTGGGTGAGGAGGGCAAGCGCTCCGGTGTGCGCGCCAAGGTGGCGAGCTGGCGGCGGATCCCCCATGACTCGCTGATTCCCCATGCCAAGGCGAGCGGTCAGTACCTCAACAGCGTGCTGGCCAAGATCGAGGCCTCCAAGGCCGGCTACCAGGAGGCGATTCTGCTCGACACGGCGGGCTTCGTGTCCGAGGGCTCAGGCGAGAACATCTATGCGGTGCGCGACGGCGCGATCGTCACTCCCCCGCAGACCGCCGGGATCCTCGACGGCATCAGCCGCAAGTCGGTCGTCCAGATCGCCCGAGACCTCGGTCACCAGGTCGTGGAGCGCAACCTCGCGCGCGCCGAGCTCTACCTGGCCGATGAGGTGTTCCTCACCGGCACCGCGGCGGAGCTCGTGCCGGTCCGCGAGATCGACGACCACGCGGTCGGCACGGGTGAGCCCGGGCCGGTCACCCGCGAGCTGCAGCGCGTGTTCGACGACGCCCTGCATGGTCGCGACCGGCGCTACGAGGGCTGGCTGGACCGGGTCAAAGTGCCGACAAAGGCTGCATGAGCCAGATCGAGCTCTACGACACCACCCTGCGGGACGGAATGCAGGGAGAGGGGATGTCGCTGTCGGTGGCGGAGAAGCTGCGCGTGGCTCACCGGCTGGATCAGCTCGGAATCGACCTGATCGAGGCCGGCTTCCCGAGCTCCAACCCCAAGGAGCTCGAGCTGTTCGAGCGGCTGGGCGAGGAGCGGCTCTCGCATGCGGCGGTGGCCGCCTTCGGGATGACCCGGCGCCGCGGCATGGCGGCCGAGGAGGACGCGGCGCTCCAGGTGCTGGCGGGCTGCTTTGCGCCGGTCTGCACGCTGGTCGGCAAGACCTGGCGGCTTCACCTGGAGAAGGTGGTGAAGGTCGACGGGGACGAGAACCTGGCGATGATCGGAGACTCGGTGGCCTACCTCGTCGCCCAGGGAAAACGGGTGATCTACGACGCCGAGCACTTCTTCGACGGCTTCGGCGACGATCCCGGCTACGCGCTCGAGTGCCTGCGGGCCGCCGCCGAGGCGGGAGCGAGCACGGTGGTTTGCTGCGACACCAACGGCGGCACGCTGCCCGCCCGGATCGCGCGGACGATGGCGAGGGTCCTAGCCGAGCTCTCGGGCGCCGGGGTGGCGGTGGGAATCCACTGTCACGACGACGCGGGCTGCGGCGTGGCGAACTCGCTGGCCGCCGTCGAGGCCGGCGCGGTTCATGTCCAGGGAACGATCAACGGCTATGGCGAGCGCTGCGGCAACGCCAACCTGGTCACGATCATCCCCAACCTCCAGCTCAAGCTGGGCTACGAGTGCCTGACCCAGGCGCAGCTGGCGACGCTGACCGCGACCGCGCACTACCTCGACGAGCTGGTGAACCTGACTCCCGATCCCGACCAGCCCTATGTGGGTCGTAACGCCTTCGCGCACAAGGGCGGAATGCACGTGGCCGGGGTGAACGTCGATCCGGCGACGTTCGAGCACGTCGACCCGGAGCTGGTCGGCAACCGCCGCGAGCTGCTGATCTCCGAGCTCTCGGGCAAGGGGACGGTCCACGCCCGGGCTCGCGACGCGGGGCTCCAGCTGAGCGACGAGGAGGCCGGCCGCGTCATCGACCGGGTCAAGGAGCTCGAACACGACGGGTATCACTTCGAGGCGGCGGACGGTTCGTTCGAGCTGCTGCTGCGCCGGGAGACCGGCGAGTACGAGCCCCTGTTCACGCTCGAGCACTGGCGGGTGATCGTCGAGATGGGGCACATGGGTCACGTCGAGACCGAGGCGACGATCAAGATTTGGTGCCCGCCCGGCCCCGGGGGTGAGCGCTATGTGCGGACGGCTGAGGGCAACGGGCCGGTCCATGCCCTGGATCGCGCCCTGCGCGAGGCGATCGGCGCCATCTACCCGCACCTGGCCGAGATCGAGCTTGAGAACTTCAAGGTCCGGCTGATCGAGGATGCGACGCGCGGGACCGCGGCCGTCACCCGTGTCCTGATCGACGCCACCGACGGCGAGCACTCATGGGGGACGATCGGCGTCTCGGAGAACGTGATCGTCGCCTCCTGGCAGGCGCTGGTCGAGTCGCTGGAGTACGCGGTGCAGCCGGCGCGCAGGTCAGGCCAGGGGCGGCCCTCCTCGCGTGTGGCGGCCAAGCCGGCGTCGTGACCGCCGACAGCACGCGGGCGCCCGCGAACGAGGAGCCGATCCCGCTCGCCCGCCCGGTCCTGGGCGAGCGCGAGGAGCAGCTGGTGCTCGAGGTGCTGCGGTCGGGGCGGCTGTCGCTGGGCCCGCGGCTGGCGGAGTTTGAGCGGGCCTTCGCCCAGCGGGTCGGCGCGGCGCACGCCAGCGCCGTCTCAAGCGGCACCGCGGCCCTGCACCTCGGGCTTCGCGCGGTCGGGGTCAGCGACGGAGACGAGGTGATCACCAGCCCGTTCTCGTTTGCCGCCAGTGCCAACGTCGCCGTCTACGAGCGGGCGCGGCCCGTATTCGCCGACATCGACCCGGTGACGCTGAACCTGGACCCTCAGGCCGCCGCCGCCGCCGTGAGCGAGCGCACGGCGGCGCTGCTGCCGGTGCACGTCTTCGGCTATCCGGCCGACATCCACGCGCTCGAAGATCTGGGGCTGCCGATCGTCGAGGATGCCTGCGAGGCGCTCGGCGCCGTGTACGACGATGGTTCACCGGTCGGCAGCCACGCCCACCCGACGGCCTTCGGCTTCTACGCCAACAAGCAGATGACCACGGGGGAGGGAGGGATGCTCACCGTCGCCGACATCGGGGTCAAGGAGCAGGTCGATTCGGAGCGAAACCAGGGGCGGGCTCCGAATATGGACTGGCTCGACCACGACCGCCTCGGCTTCAACTACCGGCTGTCCGACCTCGCCTGCGCACTGGGCCTGGCCCAGCTCGAGCGGCTCGAGTCGCTGCTCGCCGGCCGCGCACGCGTGGCAGCTCTATACCGCCAGGCGCTCGCGGAGCTCGACGGGTTGACGCTGCCCGCGGCCGACACGGGACGCGCCCGCCGAGGCTGGTTTGTGTTCGTGGTTCAGCTACCGCGCGGGGTCGACCGCGACGCGGTCGCGCACGCGTTGGCGGGCTGGGGCGTCCCGTCCAAACCCTACTTCCCGGCGGTTCACCTGCTGAGCTACTACCGGGAGCGCTTCGGACACCGCGAGGGGGAGTTTCCGGTGTGCGAGGACGCCGCCGCTCGCTCGCTCGCCCTGCCGTTCTTCCCCGAGATGACCGAGGGACAGGTGGCGCGGGTGGCCGAGGCGGTGCGCGCGGCGCTGCCCGGGACCTGAGACCCGTTACAGTCGTGCTCATGACGCTCGTGGTGCTCACCGGGGCTACCCGCGGGATCGGGCGGGCGGCTGCGATCGAGCTCGCCCGCCAGGGTGCCGAGTTGGCGCTGGTCGGTCGCGACGGCAAGCGCGTCGAGGCGGTGGCGGCCGAGGCCGCCGCGGCCGGCGGCGGCGCCGCGATCCATCAGCACACTGCGGATCTGACGCTGATGGCCGAGGTCCGCCGGCTGGCGGACGAGCTCCGGAGCGCCTACGCGCACATCGACGTGCTGGCGAACAACGCGGGGGCGCTGTTCGCCGTCCGGCAGGAAACGGCCGAGGGCTTTGAGCGGACGCTGGCGCTCAACCACCTCGCCCCGTTCCTGCTCACCAACCTGCTCCGCGACCGCCTGTCCGGATCGCGGGTGCTCACCACCGCCTCGGATGCCCATAAGTCGGCCCGGCTCGACCTGAGCGACCTCGGGTCAAGTCGCTCCTACGCGCCGATGCGCGTGTATGGCACGACCAAGCTCTGCAACATCCTGTTCACGCGTGAGCTGGCTCGCCGGATGCCGGAGCTTCACGCCAACTGCTTTCACCCCGGCGTCGTCCGCACGGGATTCGGCAAGAACGAGAGCGGTATCTGGAAGCTCCTGACCACGATCGGCGCGCCGTTCATGCGCTCGCCCGAGCGCGGGGCACGCACACTCGTATGGCTCGCGCTCTCCCCGGACGCCGCCGCGCTCGACGGCGAGTACGTCCAGGACGAGCACGTCGCCACCCCGAGCGCGCAGGCGCGCGACGATCGGCTTGCCCGTGAACTGTGGGAGCGCAGCGCGCAGCTGGTCGGCCTGCCGGCCGACGCCTACGCCTGACTAGTACGGCTCGGTCGGCGGGACTTCCCGCTCGACGTAGCCGCCCCGTGGACGGCGCATCCGGTCCTCCCACATCGTCATCCACAGCAGCGAGAGCAGAAGCCCGACGCCGCCGACGATCATCAGGATCACGCCGATTGTGTTGATGTTGAAGCCGCGCGCCGAAACCGTGACGGCGAACTTCAGCACCGCTCCGATCGCGATCAGCAGGAGTGAAGTCCCAATTCCCATGTCAGCGGTATTACCCGGGTTGTTGGCGCGCCAACCGCGGCGGCCACTTCGGGTGGACGGATGTAGGAAGCCGCTAGCCCAGAAGCGGGCAGTCGGCAGGCAGCACCAGCACGGTTCCGCGGGCCCGGTTGAGCTCCGAGCGGACCTCGCCGCCGATCACGATCCGGCCGGCGGGGGCGCCGGGCTGGGAGCCGACGACCACCAGGTCGGCGGCCTGCGAAGCGGAATCGATCAGCTCCGCGTCGAGCCGGTCGGCGAGCTCCGCCGCCACCGCACGCGCGATGTCGTTGCGCGGCCCCGCCAGGGGGACGGCGATCGACCTGATCCGCTCCTCGAGCCGGGTCCGGAGCCCGGCCGGGGCGATCGCCACCGCCACGCCGCCACCGTCGAGCAGGTGCTGCGCCGAGGTCCCGGGCTCCACGTGCCCGGGCGCCGTCCGGTAATCGGATCCGAACACGACCAGCGAGGCGTCCTCGGCCTCGGCCAGCCGCTCGAGTCCGGCGCCGGTGGAGGCATTCATCACCACGTGCCGTTCGACGCTGGGGTCGCCCAGCAGGTCGCTGCCGCGCTGCAGCCGCATCTCCGCGTCGTGATGGGCCAGCTCCTCGCGGCGGGCGTCGAACTCCCGAGCGTGTCGCACGTAGGCCAGCGCGAGCTCGAACCCGGCCGGCGCGAGCATCTTGCCCAGCGCCAGCGCGTCATCGTCGTTCGGGGTCCCGTCGTAGGAGATGATCAGCCGCGGCACGCTGTTCATGAGAGCAGGAAGGATCGCCGATCGACCGCCGCCGGTCCTCGGCCGGATGGACAAAGTTCGCCCCCGGCGGTTGTCCACGCAGGCGCCTCGCTGTAAGCGAGCTCTAAGCGGAGGCGCGGAGCGGGCTGCCGGGCAGCGGCGGCGAGCCGATCGGCGCCTGATCGAGCAGCCTGCCCAGACGTTCGGCGCCAGCTTGCTCCTGGCTCAGCAGCTCGCCCACCAGCGCCTCCGTCTCCTGATCGCCGGCCCGGGCCGCCTCACGGCGAAGCACCTCGTAGGAGGCGATCTCCAGATGCAGCGCGGCGAAGCTGAAGCACCGACGGCACGATCCCGCCCGAGGCCGACATCACCTCGCCCGACTGGTTCGCGGCA
>DAIQND010000140.1:0-6530 GCA_036788555.1 Solirubrobacteraceae bacterium
GTTCCAGCTGACCGGCATCCCGCCGGCGCCGCGCGGCATCCCGCAGATCGAGGTCACCTTCGACATCGACGCCAACGGGATCCTCAACGTGTCGGCCAAGGACCTGGGGACCGGCAAGGAGCAGAAGATCGAGATCAAGGCGGGCTCCGGGCTCTCCGAGGATGAGATCAAGCGGATGGTCACCGACGCCGAGGCGCACGCCGAGGACGACCGCCGTCAGCGGGAGCTGGCGGAGGCTCGCAACAACGCGGAGAACGCCGCCTACCAGGCCGAGCGCCAGCTGGGCGAGCTCGGGGACGCGGTCGACGCGTCCTCCAAGGAGGAGATCGAGGCGGCGATCAAGGCCGTGCGCGAGGTCCTCACCTCGAGCGACGCAGCCGACATCAACGCCAAGGCGGAGGCGCTCCAGGCCTCCTTCCACAAGGTGTCTGAGGCGATGTACCAGCGGGCTCAGGAGCAGGCGGCCGCGGGAGCCACGCCGAACGGCGCCGCCGACGGAGCAGGCGCCTCAAGCAACGGCGCCGGCGAGGAGGACGTGGTCGACGCCGAAGTTGTGGACGAAGGGAAGTAAGTCATGGAAGACCGTCATAGCCCAGGGGACGCCACCGCCTCCCCGGCCAGCGCTGCGCCAGCGGCCGGTGAGCCGGCGACGGCCCCTGGGCAGCCGTCGGACGGCGAGGACAGCCCGCGCCGGGCCGCCGAGGAGGAGCAGCTGGTCCCGGCCGGTGACCCCGAGGCGCCGGTGGGCCCTGCCGCCGGGGAGCCCGAGCAGCAGGCCGAGACGCCGGCCGAGCACGAGCAGCAGGCCGAGACGCCGGCCGGGCACGAGCAGCAGGCCGAGACGCCGGCCGAGCACGAACGGCAGCTCGAGCGCGATCTCGACGAGCTGAGCGCGAGGGCGCAGAAGGCCGATGAGTACCTGGAGCTCGCCAAGCGCACGCGGGCCGACTTCGAGAACTACCGCAAGCGGGCGGCGCGGGAAGCTGCCGCGGCCCAGGAGCGGGGTGTGGTCAAGCTGGTGCGGGAGCTGCTGCCCGCGGTCGACAACCTCGACCGCGCGCTGGACGCTGCCGGCGCCGGCGAGGCCTCGAGCAACGGCGACCTCGTCTCGGGTATCAAGCTCGTGCACGCCGAGGTGATCGCGGCGCTGGCCAGGGCGGGAATCGAGCGCTTCGACCCTGCGGGAGAGCAGTTTGACCCCAGCTGGCACGAGGCGGTCGCCCAGCAGCCGGTGGAAGGCGCCCAGTCGGGCACGATCGTCGAGGTCTACCAGCACGGATACCGGCTGGGTGACTCGGTGATCCGTCCGGCGCGGGTCGTGGTCGCCGGGTAAGGAGCGAGGTGAGATGCCGGCGCGTCCCGACTACTACAAGATCCTCGGGGTTGGAAAGGGTGCCTCCGACGAGGAGATCAAGAAGGCCTACCGCAAGCTGGCGCGCCAGTACCACCCTGATCGCAACCGCGGCGACAAGCAGGCCGAGGAGCGGTTCAAGGAGATCTCCCAGGCACACGACGTCCTGTCGGACGCCGAGAAGCGCAAGGCGTATGACCGCGGGACCGGGCCGTTCGGCGGGTTTGCCGGCGGCCAGCCCGGCGGCTTTGACCCGGGCGCGTTCGCCGGCGGCTTCGGCGACATGCTCTCCGACCTGTTCGGGCGCGCCGGTGCGACGACCGGTACACGCCAGCGGGGCGGGGCCCGGCCACGGGCGCCGCAGCGCGGACGCGATCTCGAGACCGAGGTCTCGCTGAGCTTCGACCAGGCGGTGAACGGCGCCCAGGTCTCGCTCTCGGTGCCAATCTCCCAGGCGTGCCCGACCTGCCACGGCACGGGCGCCAAGCCCGGCACCTCGCCGAAGGTCTGCCCGGTCTGCAAGGGCAGCGGCGTCGAGGCCGAGAGCCAGGGGATCTTCTCGATCTCCCAGCCATGCTCGCGCTGCCACGGTGCCGGGACCATCATCGAAGACCCCTGCCCGACCTGTGGCGGCAGCGGCGCGCAGCGGACCGTCAGGCGGATGCGGGTCAACATCCCCGCCGGCGTCCGCGATGGCAGCCGGATCCGCCTGGCTGGCAAGGGTGAGGCGGGTCCGGCCGGAACCGAGCCCGGCGACCTGTACGTGGTGACGCGGGTGCATGAGTCCCCGGTGTTCAAGCGCCGCGGCGACAATCTCGAGGTCGAGGTTCCGCTGAGCATCCCCGAGGCGGTGCGGGGCGGGATCATCGAGGTCCCGACGCTGAACGGGACCAAGCGCCTGCGCGTGGCGCCAGGAACCAAGCACGGGACGGTCCAGCGCCTGCGCGGCGAGGGTCCGCCACGGCTGAGCGGCAAGGGCCGGGGCGACATCCACTACCGGTTTGTGATCGACGTCCCGGATTCGCTCTCGCCCGAGCAGGAGGACGCGGTCGAGAGACTGTCGAAGGTGATGGACGCAAATCCGCGCGCGGGACTGTTTGCGCGGGCTGGGCGCAGCAGCCGGACGGCAGCCGGTGCGGCAACAGGAGGTGATGGCTGATGGCGATGCGACGGATGACCCCGGGTGGGGACGATCGCGAGGGCGGGGGACGCAGCACTCGCTCGAGCGCGCGGCTCAAGGTGTCCTCGGGCCGCGGCGTGTTCATGATCTCGGTGGCCGCCGAGCTCGCCGAGATGCACCCGCAGACGCTGCGGATGTATGAGGCGAGGGGGTTGATCGAGCCCAAGCGCTCGCCGAAGGGGACCCGGCTCTATTCCCACGAGGACGTCGAGCGGCTGCGCCGGATTCAGGAGATGACCGCGGAGCTGGGGATGAACCTGGCCGGGGTCGAGCGGGTGCTCGAGCTCGAGGAGAAGCTCGAGGCCATGACCCGGAAGCTGGGCGCGCTCGAGCGCCGGGCTCGCGAGCTCAAGGCCGAGGTCGAGCGGCTCGAGCAGCTGCGGCGTGAGCTGCGGGCCGAGATCGTCCCCTACGAGAAGGCGGGGCAGCTGGTGCGCGTGGCGGATCTGAAGCGGCTGACGGTCCGGGTGGAGCGAGCGAAAAGCTCCGCGAAGTCCGCCCAAACCCAGCCGAGGGATGGTAAAATCTAAGTCTCCAACGCTTAGATTTACACACACACCTCCGACCCACGGACACCGAAATGCAACCAGACCGCTTCACGATCAAATCCCAGGAGGCGCTCCAGGCCGCCCAGCAGCTGGCCGACGAGCGCCAGAATCCGCAGACCACGACCGAGCACCTGCTGGCCGTACTTCTCGAGCAGGCGGATGGGATCGTCCTTCCGGTGCTGCGCAAGCTCGGCGTCGACCCGGCGAGCGTCCGCCGCTCGCTCGGCCAGGCGCTCGACGCGCTTCCGCGGCTGAGCGGCGGTTCATCCGCCGAGCCAACGGGTGTCTCGAGCGATCTCCTCCAGATTCTCCGCGACGCCGAGAAGGAGATGCGCGAGCTCGGCGACCAGTACGTCTCGACCGAGCACCTGTTGCTGGCGATCGCCGCCCATCCCGGCGCCGCCGGCGACTCGCTGCGGGCAAACGGCGCCGCGCGGGAGGCACTGCTCAAGGCTCTGGCGGAGGTACGGACCCAGCCCGTCAGCGACCAGAATCCCGAGGACAAGTTCCAGGCGCTCGAGCGCTTCGGGCGTGACCTCACCGAGGCCGCCCGCGAAGGCAAGCTCGACCCGGTGATCGGGCGCGACGACGAGATCCGCCGCGTGATCCAGGTCCTCTCCCGGCGCACCAAGAACAACCCGGTGCTGATCGGCGAGCCGGGCGTGGGCAAGACGGCGATCGTCGAGGGCCTCGCCCAGCGGATCGTCGACGAGGACGTGCCCGAGGGATTGCGCGACCGCCGCCTGGTCGCCCTGGACCTGGGCGCGATGGTCGCCGGGTCCAAGTACCGCGGCGAGTTCGAGGATCGGCTGAAGGCGGTCCTCAAAGAGATTTCCGAGGCCAAGGGGCAGGTCGTCGTGTTCATCGACGAGTTGCACACGATCGTCGGCGCCGGCGCCGCCGAGGGCGCGATGGACGCCGGCAACATGCTCAAGCCGATGCTCGCGCGAGGCGAGCTGCGGGCGGTCGGCGCCACCACGCTCGACGAATACCGCAAGCACATCGAAAAGGACGCCGCGCTCGAGCGGCGCTTTCAGCCGGTGTACGTCGGCGAGCCGACCGTCGAGGACACGATCGCGATCCTCCGCGGCCTCAAGGAGCGCTACCAGGACCACCACGGCGTCCGGATCCACGATTCGGCGCTGGTCGCCGCGGCGACGCTCAGCCACCGCTACATCGCCGACCGGTTCCTGCCCGACAAGGCGATCGACCTGGTCGACGAGGCAGCTTCCCGGATCCGCATGGAGATCGACTCCAAGCCCACGGAGATCGACGAGGTCGACCGCCACATCATGCAGCTCGAGATCGAGCTCCAGTCGCTTGGCGAGGACGACGACCCCGGAACCGTGGCGCGGCGTGAGCAGCTCGAGCGCACGCTGGCCGAGCAGAAGGAGCGCTCGGCCGCGATGACCGCCGAGTGGCAGCGCGAGAAGGAGGCGACCAAGTCGGTGGCAGAGGTTCAGTCCCAGCTCGTCCAGGCCCGGGTCGAGCTCGAGCGCGCCGAGCGCGAGGCGGATCTCGGCCGCGCCGCCGAGCTCAAGTACGGAACGATTCCCGATCTGGAGAAGCAGCTGGAGAACGCGGAGTCGGCCGAGAGCGAAACCGGCGAGCTGCAATTCCTCAAGGACCACGTCGACGCCGAGGACATCGCCGAGGTGGTCGGCAAGTGGACGGGGATCCCGGTCAGCCGCCTGATGGAGGGCGAGATCGAGAAGCTCGTGCACATGGAGGAACGCCTCCACGAGCGGGTCGTCGGCCAGGACGAGGCGGTCGAGGCGGTGGCCAGCGCGCTGCGCCGCTCGCGCGCCGGGCTCCAGGATCCCGATCGGCCGATCGGCGTGTTCCTGTTCCTCGGCCCCACCGGCGTCGGCAAGACGGAGCTGGCGCGCGCGCTGGCGGAGTTCATGTTCGACTCCCAGGACGCGATGATCCGGCTCGACATGTCGGAGTACATGGAGAAGCACACGGTGTCCCGGCTGGTCGGCGCCCCACCCGGCTACGTCGGCTACGACGAGGGTGGCCAGCTGACCGAGGCCGTGCGGCGCCGCCCCTACTCGGTGGTCCTGCTCGACGAGATCGAGAAGGCGCACCCGGACGTCTTCAACACGCTGCTCCAGGTGATGGACGACGGCCGCCTGACGGACGGCCAGGGGCGCACCGTGTCATTCAAGAACACGGTGCTGATCATGACCTCGAACATCGCGGGGGGCCGCGCCGGGGTCGACGCCCACTTCAAGCCCGAGTTCATCAACCGGCTGGACGACATCGTCGAGTTCCAGCCGCTGAGCCGCGAGCAGCTCGGCGAGATCGTCGACCTCCAGGTGGCCCGGCTGATCGAGCGGGTCCGCGAGCGGGAGATAGAGGTGGAGCTGACCGACACCGCGCGGACGCTGCTGGGCAACCTCGGCTACGACCCGACCTACGGCGCGCGGCCGCTCAAGCGAGTGATCCAGAAGCGGCTGGTCGACCCGCTGGCCCTGGCGATCCTCGAGGGACGCTTCGTGGCCGGCGACACGGTGCTGGTGGATGCCCAATCGCTCACCCGCGCGGGCGCCCCGGCGGCCGTGTAACTGGTAGAAGTCCCTCCACTGGCAACGCTTAGAGGAGGCGGCCCGTGCCCACCTACATCATGCTGTCGACGCTCACCGCCGAAGGGGTGCAGACGATCAAGAACAACCCCTCGCGGATCAAGGAGGTCAACCGCGAGGTCGAGCAACTCGGCGCCACCGTCAAGGCCCAGTGGGCGACGCTCGGGGAGTTCGACTTCATCAACGTGATCGAGGCTCCGGACGAGCGGACGATGGCCCGGGTATCGCTCGAGCTTGGCTCGCGCGGTACCGGACGCTACGAGACGCTGGCGGCGATCCCGATCGACGACTTCATTGGCTCGATCTGACCGGGTCCTGGTTGTCGGCTCCGGCGCTCGCGAGCATGCGATCGTCCAGACTCTGAACCGCTCGCCGCGGGCGCCGGAGGTCCTGTGCGCGCCGGGCAACGCCGGCATCGCGCTCGACGCCCGCGTGCTCGACATCGCCGCCGAGGACTCGGCGGCGATCGTCAAGGCGGCCGCCCGCGAGCAGGTCTCGCTGGTGGTGGTCGGTCCCGAGGCGCCGCTCGTGGCCGGGCTCGTCGACGAGCTCCAGGCCGCGGGGGTCCGCGCGTTCGGCCCCACCCGAGCCGCCGCGCAGCTCGAGGGATCAAAGGCGTTCTGCAAGGAGGTGATGGCCGCGGCCGGTGTCCCGACCGCCGCGCACACCGTGGTCAGGGACGTGGCCCAGGGGCTGGCGGCGATCCAGGGCTATCCGGTCGTGATCAAGGCCGACGGGCTGGCCGCCGGCAAGGGCGTGATCGTCGCCGGGGAGGAAGCCGAGGCCCGAGACGCGCTGCACGCGCTGCTGGTGAAGCGGCGCTTCGGCACCGAGCGCGTCGTGGTGGAGGAGCACCTGGAGGG
>DAIQND010000141.1:0-6520 GCA_036788555.1 Solirubrobacteraceae bacterium
CCCCGCCTCGAGCTCGGCCTGCCGCGCCTCCAGCAGCGGCGCCTCGTCCTGCGCGGCGGTGGCGCTCTGCAGCTCGGCTACGAGCTCAGCATGCCTCGCCCGCTCGTCCTCCAGCTCGGTGGTCGCCTGCTGGAGCTCGCCGCGTACGTCCTCGAGCGCGGCCACCGCCTGCTCGAGCTCGGATCGCAGGCGGTCAAGCTCGCCGTCATCGACGGCGGGCTCCGGGGCCAGGACAGCCGCCGGCTCCGCCTCGGCATCCACCGGCTGGACCTCGGCGGCGGCGGACGCTGCGGTCGGGAAGCGTGATCCGGCTGACTCATTGGGAGGTAGCGGCAGGCGCTCGGCGAGATCCGGCTCGTGGATGAGGACGATCCGCGTCCGGCCGGAAGCGGCTGCACGCCGCGTCCACCTCGGCGAGATCGGCGATCAGATCAGACGCGGCGACGGCAGCCTGCACATCCAGGTGAGTCATGAACGAGATGTCGTTCAGCGCCAGTGAGTCGGAGGGGTCAGCCATCGCCACCAGGAGGCTGCCGTCGGGCTCGAACTCGAGCGGGACCGCCTTGTAGCGCCGGGCGGCGGCCGGTGGCAGCAGGTTCGCCGCGTCGGGGTTGACCTCAAAGACGCTCAGGTCGATGTGGCTCAACCCGTAGCGCGCGGCGAGAGCGCGAGCCAGATCATCCTCGCTGAGGCGATGCTCCTGGACGAGGATCTGTCCCACGGTGACGCCCGACAGCCTCGCCTCGTCGACCGCGCGATTGACGTGCTCCTCATCGGCGAGGCCGAGCTCGATGATCACGTCGCTGAGGAACCGCGGGCCGCCGTCCGGCGGCTTGTAGACGGTGACGCCGGGGCGAGACTCGAGGGCGCCGGTGCTCATCGCTTAGCTCCGGTGACTAGAGGTTCGGCGCCCAGGGCGGCTTCGACCCGCGCCAGCGCGTCCGCGGCGGATTCGGCATCCGACAGTTGCTCGAGGCCCCAGGCGAGCTCGAGCTTCTCCGGGCGCAGTCCGAGCTTGCGCGCGAACGCACTCTGCACGCGCGCCAGGAACGCCTCGGCGCCCTCCATTCCGCGGCAGCCGACCAGGATCACCGCGAAGATGTCGTCCGCCACCCGCGCCGCGATGTCGCTGCGCCGGGCGTCGGCCATGATCACCTCACCGGTGGTCTGGAGAATCAGGTTGGCAACCGCATCGCCGCTCGTCGCGCGCGCCTGCTCGATGCCGATCGGCTTGAGCGCCAGCAGGTAGGACTCGGTGATCCCGCGCTGCGTGAGATGCAATTCGCGGTCCAGTTGCTCGAGGAAGGCATCGCGGAGCGGGAGGCCGGTGAGCGGGTCACCGGTGAGCGCCCGCTGCTGGGCTAGCAGCCGTCGCAGCTTTCCCTCGCGGATCACGTGCTCCCACTCGTAGGCCAGGAGGCGGGCGGCCACGGTGAGGATCTCGCGATGGCCTGAGTCATAGCTGTCGCGCGTGCTGCTCATGGCACAGACGCTGGCCACGCGCGTTCCGTCGCTGAGCTCCACCGGCGCGGCGACGTAGCTCTCGATCCCGGCCGTCTTGCGCAGCGGCAGCTTGCTGTAGACCTTGTCCTTGGAGGCCTTGCCGACGAGCGCCGCGCCCTCGCCGGTCGCCATGTGCGCACAGAACGACTCGCGCAGGGGGATCCGGGCTCCGGCGCACAGCGCGTCGACGCCCTCGCCGCGAGCGTCGAGCACCCGGTACTCGTCCGTGTTGTAGTTGAGCTCGGCGAACACGACGCGCCCGGACGGCAGCTGCCGCTCGAGCAGATCCAGCATCGAGCGCACGGCGTCGCCGAGGCCCGCGAATGAATGTGCGCAGACCTGCGCGAACTCCGACACCAGAGCGTCTGGCATACGAGCGTTGTCGGTCGCTTGAGGCTTGGGCTTGAGCCTGGACCATCGGCCGGGGCGCGCGCCGGATGGCGCACCGATCGCCCGCCGCGCGGCAACCGTGCCGCGGGCCTACCATCGCGCTGATGCGCGCCGCAACTCCGCTCCTGGGGACACTGACGCTCGGCGCGGTCTGGTGCGGCCCGGGTATCGCCGCCCACTGGCCCGTGGTGGCTCACGCGATCGGCGTGCCGCTCCGCCGCGCCGCCAGCGGTGGCGTGGCGCTCACATTCGACGATGGACCGCATCCCGAGGGCACGCCGGCGGTGCTCGAGACCTTGGCGCAGCGCGGCGCCACGGCGACCTTCTTTTTGGTCGGCGAGCAGGTGGAGCGCCACCCGGAGCTGGCGGGGGAGATCGTCGCGGCCGGCCATCAGGTGGCGGTCCACGGCTACCGCCACCGCAACCAGATGCGCTTGACGCCCTCGGAGTTCGCGCATGACCTGCGGCGGGGGATCGAGGTGATTGCCGGCATATCCGGCCGGCGCCCGCAGCTCTACCGCCCGCCCTACGGGATCTTCACCCTGACCGGGTTGGCGGAGGTGCGCCGTGCGTCGCTGGATCCGCTCCTATGGTCGAAGTGGGGGCGGGACTGGCGGGGCTCCACCACGGCCGAGGAGATCGCCGAGCTGGCCACGCGCGGAGTCGGCGAGGGTGACGTAGTGCTCCTGCACGACGCCGACTGGTACAGCTCGCCGGGGTCTCACCGCCAAACGGCAGCCGCGCTGCCGCGGATCCTCGACGTCCTCGAGGCGCGGGGACTGCCGCCCGTAGCTGCCTGACCGGGAGTTACCGGAGAGTTCGCCTAAACGGAAGTTTTCGGGGGTCTTCCGCCTAAGCGGCCAGTTCCGCGTGCGCCATCCGGACGACCGGGGCGCTGCGGGTCACCGCGGCCGTGCCGGCGAGCAGCAGCGCGGCTCCGATCGCGAAGGGCACCCCGGCGAGCGCGGCCCGCGCCCAGTGCTCATGGAGCACGAGCATCCCGACCGCGACCGGCAAAAAGATCGGCACCGCAAAGGTGATCGGCACCACCTCGACGGCGCGGTGGCGCTGAAATGCGGTCATCTGGGTGAGCAGGCTGGCGATCGACCCGACGGCGGTGGCGACCATGTACATGGCCGCGATCACGTAGTGATGGGCTGCGAGCTCGCCGCTGAAGCCCTTGACCGCCAGGTTCGCGCCGGCAAACCCGATGCCCGCGGCGAAGATCAGCATCAGCCGGCCGCAGCGCTCGCCCAGCATGAACGGAACGAGCGCGAGCGCGATCATCCCTCCGGTGGCCGAAAACAGCGCCGTGTTGCTGATCGCGGGGTCGTTGCCGGTGGGGGCGCCCCAGGCCACCAGTCCCAGCCCGACGACGATCGTGGCGACGCCGATCAGCTCGGGCAGGCCCACCCGCTCACGCAGGAACCGGATTCCGGCGGCCAGGACCAGCAGCAGCCCGCAGGCATGCACCGGCTGGACGACGATCATCGGGGCGTGAGCCAGCGCCACGAGCTGGAACGGGAACGCGAGGTAGCCGATCACCGTCCCGGCGAGCCACCACGGGCGCTGGAGCAGACGCGTGAGCAACGACAGCCTCAGGCCATGGTGGGCCGAGACGCGACGTGCGTCGACCGCCTGCAAAACCACTCCGCCGCTGATCAGCAGGGTGGCGGCAAGCGCGGCTATGAGGCCGATGGCCATGCTCGAAGCGCCCTCAATCACTTCCGCCGAAGCCTACCCACTGAGGGTCAGATCGGACGGCCGTTTAGAAGACTTTATTTCCCGTCCGTCCTCTGGCCATGGCGTCGAGGGTCCTTGCTCCCCGTCCACCGCGGTTTCGCCGCCCGAGACTCGGGCGACGGTCTTTGAGCCCGCGAGCTGCGCCGCGCCGAGCGCCACCAGAACCAGCCCGAATAGCAGGATCGAGATCTGCCGCGGGTGAGCGCTCCAACCCTCGACCCCCGACCACAGCGCCATCAGCACCGGTAGTGGGACCTTGATCGCGCCGATCACCGGCGCCACGGTCACCGCGGGACGGTGCTGCAGGGCGGTGTTCTCCTCGAGGAAGGCGATCGTGCCGAGCCCGATCACGCCGATAACCCACAGCGCCCCGAGCCACTGGGCCGAGGACACCGAGTTGGCCAGCAGCTTGCTGGCGAAGTCGGCCCAGGAATAGGCAAACCCGGCGCCGATGACGATTGACAGCCGCGCTCGGTGGTGGGCCCGGCCAGCCAGGAACATGAGGATCGCCACCGAGCCGACGGCCACCAGTGGAACCACCACCCGGCCGCTCGAGTGGACGACCGTATGCCGCGGGGCCATCACCACGACCGCGGTCAGCCCGAGAACGATCGCCAGGCTGCCGGTCATCTCCCGCCGGCCGACGCGCTCGCCCAGTTTCACGCGCGCGACGGCGAGCAGCACCAGCTGGCTCGTGGCCAGCATCGGCTGGACGATCGCGATCGGCGCCAGCGCCAGTGCCACGACCTGAAGGATCCCTGCCACCACCATCAGGCCGGTGCCGGCCAGCCACCGGGGCCGGTGAGCCAACCGCCGCAGCAGTGATACGTGCATCGCCTCGCGCGCGGGTGCCTGCCGTGCCTCGGCGGCCTGGAGCACGAGCGCGAACGCGTTGGCGAGCGCCGCCGCGAGCGCGGAGGCGATGCCGGCGCCGGTCACGCCGGCCCGGTCATCAGGTCGGGCTCACTGTTGCAGGGCAGGCTCACCTTTGGTCGCGCGGGTACCCCGGCCCGAGGTGTCCTCGCCTCGTTCGCCGATCGCCCGCAGCTTCGGAAGTGCGACCAGCGAGGCCGGAAGTGGTGCCCATAGCGTAAACAGGCGGTAGGCGGCGAAACCCAGCGTCGCCGCCGCGAAGGGGACGGCGGCGCCGTACCAGAGCGTCGGCACGAGGGCGACCATCATGATTCCGGCTCCGCCGAGCGGCGCCGTCCGGCGGGTGAAGATCATCCCGGTCCCGAGCGCGACGATCACCGCCAGGGCGCTCATGTGAAAGCCAAAGGCCGCCGTGGCCGCCCACAGGCCGAACATGTCCGCGCCCCAGTAGAGCATCATCCCGAGGACGGCGATCCCGTACCGGCGAGGGCTCTTCAGAACCACGTACACGAGGTGGGCCGTGTCGAAGAACATCCCGAGCTTGCCCCGCCAGCCGTCACGGTCGCGCAGCCGGTCGCGGTAGCGCTCGGCGAGCCACAGCGCGACCACGAACCCGATCGGCGGGATCACCGCCCAGGGCCAGGTGAAGTCGGTCCGGGGGATCACCACGCCCAGGATGAGCGCGGCGATCGCGGCCGGGCCGACGATCAGCGCCAGGGTCCCGTGCTCAAACCCCGCCAGCGCGCCGACGCGAACCTTGGCTTGGCGCTTGTCCTCGCCGCCCGCGCGCATCGCGTACTCGTCGAGCGCCGTCCCCCCGTGGCCGAGAAAACCGCCAAATCCGGCGGTGACGACCGCCAGCAGGGATGAGGTTTCCATCGCCGGACCGCCCTCGACGGTCTTGATCGCCCGGTAGGCGAAGTAATAGCCGGCGAACGCGACCAGGACGGCGCCGAACGAGGGTCCCAGCCACCACCACTGGGCGGTGTCCAGCCGGTGCTGGACCTTGCCGAACCCGGCGACGTAGGCCATCCCGATTCCGGCCGCGGCGTACAGCAGCACGGCCGCCGCGAGCAGGCCGCTCAGCGGCTTCCAGTTTTTATGGACGTGGGTTCCGGAGAACCGGCTCATGGCGCACCTCGATCTGGCTGGCGGGTCGATCCCCGCCTACCCCGTGGGGCGCCCGCTATCCGTCGAGCGTCACCCAGGTGACCGCTACCGGGTGGCCAGGGTGCGCCGGCCGAGGTCGAAGCCCAGGCTGGCGTAGCTGCGGAACAGGTGCTCCTCGACCCCGCTCAGCACCTCGCGCAGAGCGCCGGCAAAGCGTCGCAGGTCGGCCTCGCTCGAAACCAGCGGGGGCAGCGCCTTGACGACGTTCATGTGGTGGCCGGCGACCTGGGTGAGGATCCGGTGCTCGTGAAACAGGGGGACGATCACCATCTGGGCAAACAGTCCCGGCTGGCGGCGCTCGATCGCCTCCCAGACCCGGCGCGCCGCCCGCCCCGCCGGCGGCCCGAGCTCGATCGCCCAGATCATCCCGAGTCCGCGGACCTCGCGCACGATCTCGAACTGCTCGACCAGCGGCTGGGTCAGCGACAAAAGCAGGCGCCCCAGCTCGGCGGCGCGCGTGACCAGGTCCTCCTGGTCGATCACCGCCAGCGTGGCCAGGCCGGCCGCCGCCGCCAGGTCCCCGCCGCCGAACGTCGACCCGTGCACGACGCTGCGCTCCATCGAGTCGAAGGTGGCGTCGAACACCTTGCGGCTGGCCAGCAGGGCGCCGGCGGGAACGTAGCCACCGGACAGCGCCTTGGCGATGGTCACCATGTCGGGCTCCACGTTCCAGTGCTCGAGCGCCAGGAACCGGCCGGTCCGCGCCAGCCCGGTCTGCACCTCGTCGAGGATCAGCAGCGCGCGGTGGCGGTGGCAGAGCTCACGGGCGCCCTGAAGGTAGCCGTCGGGTGCGAGATACACGCCCTTGCCTTGGACGGGCTCGACCACGAACGCCGCGACC
>DAIQND010000142.1:0-276 GCA_036788555.1 Solirubrobacteraceae bacterium
GGCCGGCCCGCCGGTCAGCCGCTCGGGATTCGTCGCCTCGGCCAGCGCTCGCTTGACCGGGTGCATGCTGCCGTCGAGATAGTCGGCTCGCTCGATGTGAAGCGCGCCCCGCGAGTCGCAGCCGATGATCACTCCGGCCCCCGCGGCCATGAGGATCTTGGCCACCGCCACCCCGGCCGCGCCCAGTCCCACGATCACCGTGCGCAGGTCGCCGAGTGAGCGGCCGGTCAGCCGGCAGGCGTTCAAGAGCGCGGCCAGCACCACGACGGCCGTGCC
>DAIQND010000142.1:286-1923 GCA_036788555.1 Solirubrobacteraceae bacterium
GGATGTCGAGCGATGCCTTCAGCCGGTCCTCGATCTCGAAGCAGCGCGGCGCGGAGATGTCCTCCAAGTTGACCCCACCGAAGCCGGGGGCCATCGCCTCGACGCAGGCGACGATCGAGTCGACGTCGTGGGTGTCCAGGCAAAGGGGGAAGGCGTCCACGCCGGCGAACTCCTTGAACAGCATCGCCTTGCCCTCCATCACCGGCATCGCCGCCCGCGGGCCGATGTTCCCTAGCCCCAATACCGCGGTGCCGTCAGAGACCACGGCCACCGTGTTGCGCTTGATCGTGTACTGGAAGGCCTTGTCCGGGTCCTCGTGGATCGCCCGGCACACGCGCGCGACCCCCGGCGTATAGGCCATCGACAGGTCGTCGCGGGTGCGGATCGCGCTCTTGTTGCGCATCTCGACCTTCCCCCCGAGGTGGAGCAGGAAGGTCCGGTCGGTGGTGTCGAGCACCCGTGCCCCGGCCACGGCCTCGACGGCGCCGACGATCAGCTCCCAGTCGGACGAGTCGCCGGTCGAGACGGTGACGTCGCGAATCGTCTTCGCGCCCTCGATCTGGACCAGATCGACGGCGCCGATCGTTCCCCCGGCGGCGCCGATCGCGCTCGCGACCTTGCCCAGCATTCCCGGCCGGTCGTCGATCTCGACCCGCAGGATCAGACTGTATTGAGCGCTCGGTGTCGTGGCCACGAGGCCAGATAGCCTGACATAAGAATGCCCGACGAGCTTTTCCTCATCGACGGCAACAGCCTGGCCTACCGCGCGTTCTTCGCCCTGCCCGAGTCGATCGCCACTTCGACCGGGATTCCGACGAACGCGATCTTCGGCTTCGCCTCGATGCTGGTGAAGATCCTCACCGACTACGGGCCCAAGGCGACGGTCGTGGTCTGGGACGCGGGGGACACGGGCCGGCGTGAGCTCTACGCCGATTACAAAGCCCAGCGCAGCAGCCGGCCCGACCTGCTCAAGGAGCAGTGGCCGGCGCTGGAGCCGCTGGTCGAGGCGTTCGGGTACCAGAACCTGCGCGTCGAGGGATATGAGGCCGACGACGTGATCGCCTCGATCGTCGAGCAGGCCCGCCACCACGAGCCGCCGATCCCGGTGATGGTGGTGACCGGCGACCGCGACGCCTATCAGCTGGTCGACAACGGGACCGTGAGGATCATGACCACCTCGCGCGGGATCACCGACACGCGCGTGTACGACCGCGAGGGGGTGATCGAGCGCTACGGCATCCCGCCCGAGCTGATCCCGGACTTCATCGGGCTCAAGGGCGACACCAGCGACAACATCCCGGGCGTCCCCGGGATCGGTGACAAGACGGCCGCCGATCTGCTCCAGCGGTTCGGATCGCTCGAGGGCGTGCTCGACCACGTCGAGGACATCAGCGGCGCCAAGCGCAAGCAGAACCTGACCGAACACGCCCAGGCGGCTCGCATGTCCAAGCAGCTGGCCACCGCCAAGCGCGACATCCCGGTGGCGCTCGACCTCGGCGCCTTTGTGGCCACCGCCCCCGACCGCTCGCAGCTGCGCGACACCTTCCGGCAGTTCGAGCTGCGCGAGCCGCTGCGGCGGCTCGAGGAGGCGTTGGGGTCGGCCGACGCCGCGGCGCCCGCGCCGGCCGCCGAGCGGG
>DAIQND010000142.1:1933-6507 GCA_036788555.1 Solirubrobacteraceae bacterium
ACGCCGTGAGTACGATTCGGCCGAGCGGGCGCTCAGCGCCACCCTGCGCGAGGTGTCCCTGGAGGACCTGGCCCGCCGCCTTCCGCAGCGGGAGCTCGGAGTCGCGGTACGCGCACCGGAGGTTCCCGAGGATGCTCTGTTTGCGCCGGACTCGGTTTATCGGTTCGGCGTGCACGCGGACGGCGCCGCCGATGTGCTGGTCGGCGCGGCCCCGACGGCCGAGGAGCTAGTCGAGACGCTCGGGCAAAGGCCCGTCGTCGCCCACGATGCGAAGTCGCTCGGGCGGGTCCCGGAGCACCTTGCGCACGACACCGAGATCGGCGCCTACCTGCTCGAGCCGGCTCGCCGCGCCTATCCGTTTCGCGAGCTGACCGAGGAGCGGGGGCTGGCCGCCGCTGTCGAGGACGATGCCGGCGCGGACGCGTTGCTGCTCGGTGAGCTGGCGAGCTGGCAGCGCGAACAGATCCGGGCCCGCGGTCTGACCGACCTCATGAACGAGGTGGAGCTGCCGCTCGTGCGGGTGTTGCGCGACATGGAGGTGGCCGGGGTCAAGCTCGACACCGATCGCCTGGCGCGGATCTCCACCCGCGTCAAGGCCGAGGCGGACAAGCTCGAGCGGGAGATCTTTGACATGTGCGGCACCGAGTTCACGCTTGGCTCGCCGCGCCAGCTCGAGGAGGTGCTGTTCGGGAAGCTCGGCCTGTCACGCAAGCGGCGTGGCAAGACCGGCTACTCAACCGACGCCCGCGTGCTCCAGGCGATCCGTTCCGAGCATGCGGTGATCCCGAAGATCGAGCGCTGGCGGGAGCTCACGAAGCTGGCCCAGACCTACCTCGACGCGCTGCCGCTGCTCCTCGGGCCCGACGGCCGCCTGCATACGACCTTCAACCAGACGGCTGCTACCACCGGACGGCTGTCATCGAAGGACCCGAACCTCCAGAACATCCCGATCCGAACCGAGCTGGGACGCGAGATCCGTGCCTGCTTCGTCGCCGAGCCCGGAGACCTGCTCGTCTCGGCCGATTACTCACAGGTCGAGCTCCGGCTTCTCGCCCACATTGCCGGGGAGGACGCGCTGAAGGAAATCTTCGAAAAAGGCGAAGACGTGCACACCGCAACCGCATGTCGCGTGTTTGGGGTGACACCGGAGCAGATCGACCCCGGAATGCGATCAAAGGCGAAGATGATCAACTACGGCATCGTCTACGGGCTTTCCGCCTGGGGGATGGCCGACCGGCTGGACATTCCTCAGGAAGAAGCCGATGAGTTCATTCAGCGCTACATGGCCGGGTTCCCGGCGGTCGCGCGATTCATCGAGCGGACGATCGAGCAGGGGACCGAGCATGGCTACGTCTCAACTCTGTTTGGCCGCCGTCGCCAGGTTCCGGAGCTGCGGGCACGGCGGTGGGAGCTGCGCAAGCAGGGCGAGCGATTCGCCGTGAACATGGTGATTCAGGGGACGGCGGCCGACATCATGAAGGTGGCGATGGTCCGCTGCGATCAGGCGCTCGAGCAGTCCGGGCTGCGGTCGCGAATGGTGCTTCAGATCCACGACGAGCTTCTGTTTGAAGGCCCGGCCGATGAGGCCGAGGAAGTCAAGCGCGTCGCCTCGCAGCAGATGAGCGAGGCTTACCGGCTCGACCCGCCGCTGGCGGGTGACGTGGGGGTCGGGAGCGGATGGCTGGGGGGGGAACGCCCTGCTGGAGACGGCGCGCACCGCGCTCCTGGCCGAAGCAGCGCAGGCGAGCCCAGCGAGGCGCACCGTCTCCGGGATGGGGAATCTGCATCTGGCGCGTGCGCATGAAGCGGTGGCCGCCGAGCTTGCCGCGGTCCCGTACGGCGGGGGACCGGTGCTGCACTCCAACCGCACCCACGTGATCTTCTGGCAGCCCGAGGGGTCCGGCCTGACCTTCGACCCCGGGTACGAGACGCTGATCGAGGGCTTCCTGCGCAACGTGGCCGCGGCCAGCCGGAGCCCCGCGAACATCTACGGGCTGACCGGTCAGTACGCCGACCGAGCGGGTCCCGCGGTGTACGCATCCACCTACGGCGGGGCGGTTGTGGCGGGCGACCCGCTGCCGCACAACGGCTGCGTCGAGCCGGCCGCCACCGGACCCGGATGGAGCGTCTGCCTGACCGACGAGCAGCTGCAGCGGGAGATCGAGCACGTGGTGCGGAGCTATCACCTGCCCACCGGACCCACCGACATTTACTTCCTGGTGACGCCGAACGGGCTGGGTGACTGCGCCTACACCGGCTCGGACAGCTGCGCGCTGGGCGGGGACATCAACGGCTACTGCGGCTACCACTCCCAGACCGACGACGGGTTGGTGCTCTACGCGGTGATTCCCTACAACGCGATCCCCGGCCATTGCCAGTCCGAGAATCCGCGCCCCAACGGCAGTGCCGCCGATCCCGCGATCTCGACCATCAGCCACGAGCAGAGCGAGATGATCACCGATCCGCTGGGCAACGCCTGGATCGACGCCGGCTCGGGCGATGAGATCGGCGATCTCTGCCTGACCAGCTTCGGGCCACCCATCGGTGGGTCTGGGATGAGCGCGTGGAATGAGAACATCAACGGCGGGCACTACTTCCTGCAGGAGGAATGGAGCAACCACAACGGCGGCTGCGAGGCTCGGGCGCAGTCAGATCGGATTGGCTTTCGCGCCGGTCTGACCGGCGGGCGCAGCCTGTCCGTCGGGTTCGTCGCTCACGGATCCGATCCCCAGGGCCGGATCCTTGTCTACCGCTGGTTCTTCGGCGACGGCCATAGCGCCACCGGGTGGCGGGCGGTGCACCGTTACGGCCGGATCGGCGTCTACCGCGCCATCCTGCGCACGACCGACAGCTGGGGAAACTGGTCCTACTACGCGGCGACGCTGACCGTCGCGCGGGTGCGCGGCCGTCCGTCGCTCGAGACGAACGTGGGATGAGCCACGTTCAGGTAGTGGCCGAACGCCCAGTCGATGAAGCGTCTGGAATCGATCGCACGTAGCGACGCCCCGAGCATCCGCGGCGGCACGCGGGGGATGAGCCGTTGCACCCGCAACATCCACCGGTAGGGCCGGGCGTGGCTGGCCGAGAAGGCGTGGTAGCGCGCCAGCGCCTGCCCGCGCGTCTGCTGCCCGGTCAGGGCGGCCCGCAGCTCACGCCCGCAGGCGACCCCGAAGTAGAGCGCCGTGCGGATGCCCTCAGCCGTCAGCGGCAGGCAGTGGCCGGCGGAATCGCCGACGAAGAACACCCCGTCTTCTGTGGCGTCGCGCAACGCGTGCGGGATCCAGTTGCCCTGGTAGCGCACGGCGTCCGCCCCGACGTCTGCGGCCAGGCGCACGGTGGGCTCGCGGACATGAAACCGGGGCTCGAACGAGCCGACGCCGATCCGGACCTCGCCGGCGGCGGGAAAGCTCCAGCCGTAGCCGGCCGGGACGTAGCTGCGGTCGATCCAGATCTCCATCTCGTCTCCGGAACCGAACGGATGTACTTCAAGGCCGCGTGACAGGAGCGCCTCGGGGGGCTGGATGTTGTCTCCTGCCCCCAGCACGCGACGCCAGCCCAGGCCATCGACGATCAGCGGGGCGCGGATGTCGCCTCGATCGGTGTGCACGGTGAAGCCGGTGCGGCCATCGACCTTGGCGGTTTCGAACACAAACTCGCCCTGGTCGGCCAGCAGCCGGCACAGGGTGCGGTAGTCGAAGGTCGAGAACGTCCAGGGAAGGTCGTAGCGAACCGTCGCGTGCGGCGTGTGGATCACCAGCCGCCCGAAGGTCTGCTGGAGCGCCCTCTCAAGGCGCAGCGCCGTCAGCCATCCGGTGGGGATGCCACAGGCCGAGGTCTGGCGCTCGCCGATCTCGTAGCGGTCGATCATCATCACCGCGGCTCCCGTGCCCGCCAGCTCACGCGCGACAGCCAGTCCCGCGAAGCTCGCTCCGCAGATCAGCACGTCGCAGTCGGCGGACAGCGCGGTTCGCTGCGCGCCGCGCTTGGTCGCTCGGCTGGGCACGAGATCTGATGATAGGGAGCCGCTCGTCCGGCTACGTATGGCTATCCTCCGACGGACGTCATGTCATCGACATCCACATTGACCCCGACCGAGCCGCAGCCGAACGCCAAGGTGGTGGAAGGCTCCAACGGCCTGCTGCTCGAGATCGACGGCCGCATCGTCCCCAACTACGACGCCACCCTGCACCCCTTCCAGGAGGGTGACGTGGTCACCGGTCATGTCGTTCGGATCGATAACGACGAGGTGCTGGTCGACATCGGATACAAGTCCGAAGGAGTCATTCCCGCCGGCGAGCTTTCGATCCGCAAGACGGTCGACCCGCAAGATGAGGTGTCGCTGGGCGAGGAGGTCGATGCCCTCGTCCTGACCAAGGAGGACCAGGATGGGCGGCTGATCCTCTCCAAGAAGCGCGCCCGGTTCGAGCGCGCCTGGCGGCGGATCGAGGCAGCGGCGGACTCCGGCGAGCCGGTAACCGGGACCGTGATCGAGGTCGTCAAGGGCGGTCTGATCATCGATCTCGGCGTGCGCGGCTTCCTGCCCGCGTCGCTGGTCGACATCCGCCGCGTCCCGA
>DAIQND010000143.1:0-6474 GCA_036788555.1 Solirubrobacteraceae bacterium
GCATCGTGGTCAGCCGGCAGATCGCCTCGCAGATCCGGTCGTAGAACTCGGTCGAGGACGTCTCGACGTCGATCTCCGAGAGCAGCTCGACGAACACCTCGAGCGGCTCGACACCCGCGAACAGCGACGTGGAGCGATCGGCGACGCTCACGCAGCCACCGGCAGCTCGTAGCGGCGCCGGATCTCGTAGAGCGTGGTGCGCTCGGCCGCCGGGCGCCCGGCGCGGTGAGCGGCCGCCACGAGATCCTCGGGCTCCAGACGGACGCCGTGGTAGCTGCCGGCCATGCGGCTGATCGATTCCTCCATCAGCGTCCCCCCCAGGTCGTTGACCCCCCACCGCAGGGCTTCGGTCGCCGCGTCGAGCCCCATCTTCACCCAGCTGGCCTGGAGGTTGGGCACGGTCCGCCCCAGCGCCAGCCGGAACGCCGCCGTGTGCTTGAGGTTCTCGGCTTCGGAGATCTCCTCGATCCCGTGCGTGCGGCCGAGCAGCGTCTGAAACGGGATGAACGACAGCGGCACGAACTCCGTGAAGCCGCCCGTGCGCTCCTGGAGCTCGCGGACGACCCGCATGTGCTCGGCCAGCTCCCAGGGCTCCTCGATGTGCCCGAACATGACCGTGACGGTGGAGCGCAGCCCGACCGCGTGAGAGGCCTCGATGATCTCGACCCAGCGCGCCACGGGCAGCTTGTTGGGCGAGATCCGCTGGCGGACGCCGTCGTGCAGCACCTCGGCCGCCGTGCCCGGAGTGGAGTCCAGCCCGGCCTCGCGCAGTCGCTCGAATACCGCCCGCGGCGCAAGCCCGCTGACCTCGCACATGTGCGAGACCTCCATCGGCGAGTAGGCGTGCAGGTGAAGCTGCGGCGCCACGCGCTTGGCCAGCCGCAGCCACTTCTCGTACTCCTCGAGCCCCCAGTCGGGATGGATCCCGGACTGCATGCACACCTCGGTGGCGCCGAACTGCACCGCCTCTTCGATCCGGCGGACGAAGTCTCCCTCGGAGTGCTCGTAGGCCTCGGGCGACCGGCGTGACTGGCCGAACCCGCAGAACGCGCAGCCGACCACGCAGATATTGGATACGTTGATATTGCGGTTGACCACGAACGTGACCGTGTCCCCGGCGAGCTCGCGCCGCAGCTCGTCGGCCGCCGTCCGCATCTCCTCGATCACCTCGGGCCGCCGCTCGGCGAATAGCGCCGTGAGCTCCTCCCGGGTCAGCGCCAGACCCTCCCTCCCGCGCAGGATCGCGCGCGGCGCGGCGTCGTCTCCGACCGCGACCTCACCTCGTCGCCCCGATCCGCGGCGCGGAATGAACGACCAGAAGCGCCGCTTGATGACGTCAAGCACGGCCGGTGAGACCCACCGCTCGTCGATGTACTCCGGGTACACGCACAGCCGCTCGGTCAACGCCAGCCCCTCCTCGGCCAGGCGCTTGCGCACGGCCGTGGGTGACGGGAACGGGTGCTCAGGCGAGATGTGGTCGCCGTTGGCGCTCAGCCCGCCGAGGTCGCTGGCCCCGGCGCGGACGAGCTCCGGCCACCAATCCGACAGGTTCGGCGGAACCTGGATTCCGACGTCAGGCATCAGCCGCCGCGCCTCGCCGACCAGCCGCTTCATGTCCTCGATCGTCACCTCGCACGCCCAGCCCGGAGCCGCCTGCTCGGGGCCGCTCCACACCCCGGTCTGCCAGTAGCGCCTGGCCGATTGGTCGGCGATCTGGGCGGGCTCGCGGCCGTAGTAGCTCTGGTGGGGGACGAAGTTCTGGAGGATCACCTCCTGGAGATGGCCGTAGCGGTCCTGCAGCTCGGCCAGCTGCTCGAGCGAGGCCACACGGTCCTCCTCGGTCTCGCCGATCCCGACCAGGATTCCGCTGGTGAACGGGATCCTCAGCTCACCGGCGGCGGCGATCGTCTCGATCCGCCGCGCCGGGAGCTTGGTCGGCGAGCCCTGATGGGCCACGAGGTCCGGGTTGACCGATTCGAGCATCAGCCCCTGCGAGGCGGTCACCTCGCGCAGGCGGGCGAGCTCGTCCTGGCTCGCCACACCGACGTTCGTGTGCGGTAAGAGTCCCCGCTCGAGCGCCCGCTCGCACGTCCACGCGACGTAGGAGATGAAATCCTGGTGCCCATGCTCACGCAGCCGCGCCGCCACCTCCGCGTTGACCTCGGGCTTCTCGCCGGTCAGCACCAGAAGCTCCTTGACGTTGCGCTTGGCCGCGTGGTCGAGGATCCGCAGCACCTCCTCAGGCGGGTATAGGTGCGGCTTGTGCGTGGCGAACGCGCAGTATTTGCAATAGCAGCGGCAGGTACGCGACAGCGACAAGGTGAAGTTGCGACTGAACGTGACCCGGCGACGCATGCCCGTGGGGGATTCTACGGACGGGCGCTCCGGCGCATGGGAGTGCTCGGACTCGCGGCCCTTGCGCTGGCCGGGTGCGGGAGCCGGGAGTCAGCCGCCGCACCGCGGTCGGCGAGCCTGATCCTCGACTTCACTCCGAACGCCGTGCACGCCGGGATCTACTCGGCGCTCGCGCGTCACCTGGACCGCGCCAACCGTCTCAGCCTGCACGTGATCGTGCCCTCAGCCACCACCGATTCGATCAGGCTGCTCGAGGCGGGTCGCGCTGACTTCGCGGTCCTCGACATCCACGACCTGGCGATTGCCCGCGAGCGCGGCACCGACCTCGTGGGGATCATGGCGCTCGTCGAGCGGCCGCTCGCGGCCGTGATCGCGGCGCCCCGCTTCCCCTCCCCCACCACCCTGAGCGGACAGACGGTCGGAATCACCGGCGTGCCGAGCGACACCGCGGTGCTCGATTCGATCGTGGCCGGCGCGGGCGGCAACCCGCGCCGCCTCCATACCGTGACCATCGGCTTCAACGCGGTGGCCGACCTGCTGGCCGGGAAGGTCGCCGCCGCGACCGCCTTCTGGAATGACGAGGGGGTGACCGTGCAGCGCGAGCGGCCGGGTTTTCACGTGTTCCGCGTGGACCGATATGGCGCGCCTTCCTACCCCGAGCTCGTGGTCTGCGCAACCGCTTCCGAGCTGCGCCGCCGCCCCGGACTTGCCGGCTCCCTGGTGCGCTCGCTGATCTCCGGCTACCGGTTCACGCTCGCGCACCCGGCGCAGAGCGCAGCCGAGCTCGAGCGGCTCGTGCCTGGGCTCGATCCGGCCTTGGTGAACGCGGAGCTGCGCGCCCTGCTCCCCGCCTTCCGCGCGCGCGACGGGCGCGTCGGCGAGCTCGACCGCTCGGTTCTCGCCGGCTGGGCGCGGTGGGAGGTGCGCTTCGGGATCGTCAGCCGCGCGCCCGCGGTGGCCGCGGCGTTCGATCCCTCATTCGCCGCCGCCGCCGGCCAGTAGGCGCTCGGCGAGCGCCGCGCCCTCGCGGGCCATCCGCGAGCGCGGGACCACGAGGTCCAACCCGGCCCGCTCGGCCTGGGCGCGCACGTCCGCCTCCACATGCGCGTAGAAGGCGAGCACCGGCATGCCCGCCGCCCGCCCTCGCCGGACCTGCTCGATCCGCTCCGCGGCGTCGGCGGTCAGATCGACGATCAGCAGATCGGCGTGTGGCGGCTCGTCCAACGCGGCGCGCAGCTCGATCTGATGGCCCCCGGCTTCAAGCGCCGAGACCACCCGCGAGCCGAACATCAGGTCCGGAATGAACGCGACGACGTGCGCCATCCGCGCTACTGGGCGCGGATGCGATTGAACTCGCGCCGGAACGACTCGGTGCGTCCCCACATCGGGATCGCCTCGACCCGCCCGGTGCGTACCTGCCGCACCGCCAGCTCACCCTCGATCTCCGCCTCGTCGAGCAGCTTCAGCGCGGTGTGTACGGCGGGTGCCGAGGCGGCGTGGCCGAAGCGGTGGGCCACCAGCAGGAGCCAGTGCCAGTCGTGGTGGGAGTAGGGCTGCGCGTTGCAGGTGACGAGCAGCGTGGCGGCGTCGATGTAGCGACGCTCGTCGAAGATCCGGAGGTCCAGCTCGAGGTCGGTCCAGTCATCGGGCAGCGAATCGAGGACCTGGTCGAAGGTGCGCGCGAGCGACATCGCCTGGAGCGTACTCAGCTGCTGAGCTGAGCGGCGAACACGTAGATCACCATCGCGCTCATCACCACCACGAATACCCGCAGAGCCCACAGGCCCAGCGTGACCCGCCGGCTCAGCACCGCCCGGGGCACCGGGCGGGAGGTTTCGGCAGCCAGCTGGTCGGCCTCGAGGTAGTTCGGGAGGATTTGCTCGCGCTGGCTCATCCTGAGATCACGTGAACCGTCCGGAGGAACGAGTCGATCGCGTAGGCGGTGCCGCACAGGGTCACGAACACCACGATCGCTCCGACGAGCCAGTTGTGCACGCGGCCGTTGGTGAAGCGGCCCATCAGCTGGCGATCGTTGGCCAGCATGATCATGAACACGAGCGCGACCGGGAGCAGAACCGTGGCCAGCACGTTGGCGTTCAGCGCGATCGACAGTAGCGGCGCGCCCGGGATCAGGATGACCGCCGCGGCGATCGCGGCGGCGCCGATGTTGGCGCCGTAGAACAGCGCCGCACCGCGCGCCGAGTAGTTCATGCTGTGCGGCGCTCCGACGCATTCGCCGACCGCGTACCCGGTGCTGGCCGAGATCGTGAGGATCGCCACCGCGCCCGCCTCGATCAGCCCGAGCGCGAAGATCGTCCCCACGCCGTGGCCGAACACGCCGCCGAGCGCGCCGGGGAACCCCGCGCCGGCCAGGCCGTTGACGCTGGCGCCGCCGTGGGTGGCAAGCGCGGCGCCGGCGATCATCGCCCCGCAGCCGAAGATCGCCGCCAGCACGCCGCCGGCGATCGTGTCGTAGCGGCCGTGCTTGACGTCGTCAGGCGTCAGTCCCTTGTCCGCTGATGCGCTCTGCTGGAAGAAGATCATCCAGGGCGTCACCGTCGCGCCGACGGTTGAGGCGATCAGCAGCAGCAGCGTATTGAGGCTGCCGCCGGGGAACGGAGTCCCGGTCACGAATGCGTGCCCGACCTTGCCCCAGTTCGGGTGGCTGAGGATCGCGGCGAGCAGGAACAGGGCGTTGAAGATCGCCATGCCCAGGACGATCCGCTCCCAGCGCCAGTAGCGCCCGCCGCTGATCGTGAACGCCACCAGCGCGATCCCGAGCGCCGCGGCCACGCCGGAGGAGAGGTGGAAGTAGGCGAGTCCGACGCGGATGGCCACGAACTCGGCCACCAGGGTGACCAGGTTGGTGAGGATCAGATCGCCGGCGTTGAACCAGCCCCACACCCGGCCGAAGCGTTCGAGCACGAGCTGGCCGTAGCCGCGGTGGGTGACCGCTCCCACCCGCATGCACATCTCCTGGCAGACGATCGCCATCGCGAAGGTCAGCAGCGTGAACGGCAGGAAGGCGCCGTACCCATAGGTGGCGCCGGTGGCGGCATAGGAGATCATGCTCGGGCCGTCGTTCTCGCCGAGCATCGCCAAAATCCCCGGGCCGATCAGCAGCCAGAGCAGCAGCCAGCGCCGACGGGCAAGCCGCGCCTGGTGCACGCGTGAACGGTCAGCCGAGCGGTCCTCGTCCTCGTGGCGCAGTCCCGCCCGCGGGAGGGCGACCGCGGAGTCCTGCACCGGCGGCGTCTCGGCCGATTCCTGGACCGGCGAGCTCATGGCCTGACCTCCACCCGCATCGCCGCCGCCAGCGCGCCTCCGAGGACGTGGACGTGATCGCCGAAGCGGACGAACAGCGGCCCGTCGAACGGCTGCTTATCGATCACCTCGAGCCCATCCCCTGGCGAGATCCCCCGCTCAGCCAGAAAGCGCAGCATCTCCGGATCGGAATCCGAAACACGCGCGAACGTGCCCCGGTCGCCGGCCCTCAGCGACTGAAGGCTGCGCGTGCTCCGCTCCTCAATCTGGAGCTCGCGGGTGGGAATCGGGTCCCCGTGCGGATCGTGCGTCGGGTTGCCGAGCTTGGCGGCGATCAGTTCCTCGAGCTCCTCCGAGAGCACGTGCTCGAGCACCTCGGCCTCCTGATGCACGCGGTCCCACGGCACACCCAGGCTCTCGACCAGGTAGAGCTCGAGCAGCCGGTGATGGCGCATCACCTCGAGCGCCACCCGCCGTCCCTCCTCGGTCAGCGACACGCCGTGGTACGGGCGGTGCTCAGCCAGCCCGAGCTCCCCGAGGCGCTTGAGCATCCCGGACGCCGACCCCGGGGTGACGCCCAGCCGGTCGGCCAGCGCGTTGGTGCTCACCGGCTCCTCGCTGCGGTGCTCCAGCGCGTAGATCGCCTTGGTGTAGTCCTCGATCGCGGGACTTCGAGCGCTGTCAGTCATCGGCGGTCAGGATTGAG
This sequence comes from Solirubrobacteraceae bacterium, assembly GCA_036788555.1. GTDB lineage: Bacteria > Actinomycetota > Thermoleophilia > Solirubrobacterales > Solirubrobacteraceae > Palsa-465. The sequence goes on from DAIQND010000143.1 coordinate 6,326, forward strand.
ATCACAGGCAGATTATGGCATGCCAAAAGTTATATTTTGGCCTGAGAGCAAAGATTTACCGGGCGCTATGTTGTGGCCATGAGCCCGATCACGTCGCTGGCCCCTGAATACGAGATCGCCACCGGCGCCTGTGGAGTCCTTGACCGCTC
>DAIQND010000144.1:0-6229 GCA_036788555.1 Solirubrobacteraceae bacterium
TCGGGCGCCAGGAACGGCTCCTGGACGGGCGGGTCTGTCGCGAAGTCCGAGCGTGCCGCGAGGGCGCTGCCGGGCCGAGGGCTCCCGCGCCGGGCGACGGTGATCGCCGTGAGCTCCTCGGTTGAGCGCCGCAGCGCCTGGCCGGTCCGAGCCACGCCGGCGCCGGTGGTGCGCAGCGTGCCGGCCACGCCGGCGCCGGTGAGCAGGATGACCCCGGCTACGAACAGGAACACGGCCAGGATGTCGGCCCCCAGGTTCGAGAGCAGGTGGGAGGCGAGCCAGAACTCGGCTGCGCCGAGCGCGCCGCCGCGTGCCTCCAGCACCGCGGGATGCCAGTACCCGTGCGCCGGGGCGCCACCGGGCCCCAGTCCCAGGGTGCCGCCGGCCAGCGCGAGGGTGAGCGACGAGACCAGGCAGACGCTGCCGGTCCGCACCGGACGGATCGGAGGCCGAAGCTCGCGGAGCAGGAGCAGCCCGCCGACCAGTACGAGCGCGACCGGGACCGCGTAGCCGACGGCCCCCAGCACCAACCGCAGCGCCGTGATCACGCCGCTGCCGAGCGGACCACCCGCCCATCCCAGGTAGGCCACGCCGCCGAGGAAGATGCCGAGCGCAACCAGCGCCAGCGCCAGCACGTCGATGTGGTGCGGCTCGAGCTGAAAATGCGGGAGGCGCAGCGACGGCCGCGGGGCCAGCAACGAGCGCTTGGCGCGCCGCGGCGGCGGCTTGGATCGTCTGCGGGTGGCCATTTCTCCGAGGTGATGGCTTCGACGGCGCTCCCCGGGCTCCTCCCCGTCCTACCATTGCCTTGCTAATGGCCGACTACGAACGTTCTCCGCGGGTGCTGGTGGTCGAGGACGACGACGCGATCGCGCAGATCCTGCAGCGCTCGCTGCGTCTGGAGGGCTACGACGTCAAGATCGCCAACGACGGGTTGAAGGCACTGGAAGAGGCTCATGCCTTCCTGCCCGATCTGGTGATCCTCGACCTGGGGCTGCCCAAGCTCGACGGGATCGAGGTGGCCAGGCGGATGCGGGAGACCGACGACGTGCCGATCCTCGTGCTGACCGCACGCGACGCCGTCGAGGCCCGGGTCGAGGGACTGGACTCCGGCGCCGACGACTACCTGGTCAAGCCCTTCGAGCGCCAGGAGCTGCTGGCGCGGCTGCGGGCGCTGCTGCGGCGCCGTCCCCCACGCGGGCAGGCGGCGCTGGTGGTGGGGGATCTGCGGCTGAACCCGGACACGCATGAGGTCTCACGCGCCGGGCGGCCGATCGATTTAACTCAACGAGAGTTTGAGTTGTTGGAATACCTGATGCGCAACGAGCGGATCGTGATTTCGCGCCAGCGGCTTTTGGACGAGGTGTGGGGTTATGACCCGTTCTCTATGACGAACACGATCGAGGTGTTCGTTTCGAACCTGCGACGAAAGCTGGAAGCTGGTGGCGAGGCCCGGCTCTTACATACGATCCGCGGCGCGGGCTACGTTCTCCGCGTATAGGACGGTCCCGGTCCGCTGGCGCTTGGCCGGCGGCTCGGCGGCTCTGACCTTCGTGATCCTGGCCGCGTTCGCGGCGATGGTGGGCCTGTTCACCACCAACGACCTGCGGGGGCAGTTCACCAACCAGGTCGAGGGGGCGGCCGCGCAGCTCGCCGGCGAGCTCCAGCACCCGCCAATGCAATGGGTGAACGTCAAGGCGCCGGGCGGCCATCAACCGGCTCAGCCCCGGCTCCTCTGCTACAAGAACGTCAGTCTCCCCGACTTCGTCGCCGCCGACCATGCCCAGATCCGGATCTTCGACGGGTCCGGTAACGAGGTGTGCAGCCAGGACCAGTTCACCATCAACGGGACGAGGCCGTCGGACGACAAGCCGACCTTCAGGCCGCCGACGGAGCCCGGGACGTTTCAGGCGGACGGCTACCTGACGGTCGTAAAGAAGCTCGTGACGGCGGGCCCCAAGTCACGGCGCCACGTTTGGGTGATGTACGCCGCCCCGCTCTCGGACCTCGACCACACCCTGGCCCGGGTCCGAGTGTTCCTGCTCCTCGGCGTGCTCGGGGGAACCGTGCTGGCGCTGCTGGCAGGACTGGCCACGGCGGCCCGCGCGATTCGGCCGATCGTCGAGCTCACCGGCGCGGCGAGGGAGATCCAGCGCACGCGCGACCCAAGCCGCCACGTGCCGCTGCCCAAGGCCGAGGACGAGGTGGCCGAGCTGGCGCGAACGCTCGAGGGGATGCTCCAGAGCCTCGACGCCGCGCGCAGCGGCACCGAGGCGATGCTCGAGCGCCAGCGCGAGTTCGTCGCCGACGCCTCGCACGAGCTGCGCACCCCGCTGACCAGCATCCTCGCCAGCCTCGAGCTGCTGGCCGAAGAGCTCGACGGCGAGCAGGCCGACACCGCCCAGGCGGCGCTGCGCTCGGCGCGGCGGATGCGGCGCCTCGTCGGGGACCTGCTGCTGCTCGCCCGGGCCGACGCCAAGCGGATGCAGCCGCATCGGCCCACCGAGCTCGACGCGGTGGTCATGGAGGCGGCGTCCGAGGTCGGACCGATGGCCGACGATCACGACCTCCAGCTCGACGCCAGTCCGGTGGTGGTCTCCGGCGCCCGCGATGACCTGCACCGGCTCGTGCTCAACCTGATCGAGAACGCGGTCAGGCACACTCCGCCCGGTACCCATATTCGCGTCAGCACCGCGGCGCAAAACGGCGACGCAGTGCTGGTGGTCGAGGACGACGGTCCCGGCATCCCGTCCGAGCTCGGTGAGCACGTGTTCGACCGGTTCGTGCGCAGCGGGCGCGATGGCGGCCGCGGGTCGGGGCTCGGCCTGTCGATCGTTCGCGCGGTGAGCGATGCCCACGGTGGGTCGGTCCACCTCGAGGAGCCGCTCACCGGCCACGGCGCGCGGTTCGTCGTGCGTCTACCTACCGGCGACGCGGACCCCGCCCGTGCTCCGGCGGCGGAGCCGGTGGGCGCTCAGACCTCGACCACCACCGGCAGGACCATCGGCCGGCGCCGCAGCCGGTCGTAGACGAACGCCCCCAGGTCGTCGTGTAGCTCCTGCTGGAGCAGGTCGATCTCGCGGATACCGTCGCTGACCGCGCGGTGCAGCGACTGCTCGACCGCCTCACGGATCTCCTGCACCAGGCCGTCGGCCTGCTCGACGAACGGCACCCCGCGGAAGATCACCTCCGGGTCCACCACCGACTCGCCGGTCTGCTCGGAGATCGTCGCCACGACGATGAAGATGCCGTCGTCGGAGAGCATCCGCCGGTCGCGCAGGGCCACGTCGGCTGGATCGCCGATGTCGACGCCGTCGACGAACACCATCCCGGCCGGCTCGGGGTCGCCGAGGCGCGCGCCGTCGGCGTCGATCTCCAGCGGCAATCCGTTCTCGCCCTGGAAGATCCGCCCGGGGGGGATCCCGACGGCCTCGGCCAGCTGGGCGTGGAGGTACAGCCGCTTGTGGTCTCCGTGCGCGGGCATCACATAGCGGGGCTTGACCAGGTTGAGCATCAGCTTCAGCTCCTCGGTATAGCCGTGCCCCGAGGCGTGGATCGGCGCCTCGCGGGGAGTGATCACGTCGCAGCCGATGTGGTAGAGCCGGTCGATCGTCTCCCCCACCGCGCGCTCGTTGCCGGGGATCGGGGTGGCGGAGAACACCACGGTGTCGCCGCGGTGGAGCTTGATCGCGCGGTGGTCGTTGTGGGCCATCCGGCGCAGCGCCGACAGCGGCTCCCCCTGAGAGCCGGTGGAGATCACCACCACCCGCTCGTCCGGCCAGTCCTCGACCTCCTGCGGCTGGATCAGGATCCCCTCCGGGAACTCGATGTGGCCCAGCGAGCGCCCGATGTTCACGTTCTTGCGCATCGAGCGCCCCACCAGCGCCACCTTGCGGCCGAGCGCGGCGGCGGCGTCGACCACCTGCTGGACGCGGTGGATGTTCGACGCGAAGCTGGTGACGATGATCCGTCCCTCGACGCGGGAGAACACCTCCTCGAGCCGGCGCCCGACGCCGCTCTCAGACGGCGAGTACCCCGACCGGTCGGCGTTCGTCGAGTCCCCGTACAGGAGCAGGACTCCCTCACGGCCCAGCTCCGCCAGACGCGAGACATCCGCCGGGACGCCGTCCACCGGCGTCTGATCGAACTTGTAGTCACCGGTGACCAGCACCCGCCCGAGCTCGGTGCCGACAACCACCGCGCACGAGTCGGGGATCGAGTGGGTCATGTGAACGAGCTCCACGGTGAACGGGCCCAGCGCCAGCTGTTCGCCGGGCGGCAGGTCGTCGAGCTCCGCGTCGCGCAGACGATGCTCGTCGAGCTTCGAGCGGGCCATCGCGATGCTCAGACGCCCGCCGTACACCGGCGGCACCTGCCCGAGCTCCCGCAGGATCCACGGCAGCGCGCCCAGATGGTCCTCGTGGCCGTGGGTGATCACGATCGCCTCGATGTCGTCCACCCGCCCGCGCAGGTAGGAGAAATCCGGCAGCACGAGATCGATCCCGAGCATGTCGGTGGTCGGGAAGCGCAGTCCGGTGTCGACCACCACGATGCGCCCGGCGTACTCGATGACCGTCATGTTCTTGCCGATCTCGCCCAGGCCGCCGAGCGGCAGGACGCGCAACGCCTCAGTCACGCGTTCGCGGTGGCGAGCAGCCCGTGTCGCTCGAGCATGGCTCGAATGACCGACAGCTCGTGCTCGTCGCACTCCACGTAGGGGAGCCGCGGCGTGCCGGCGTCGAACCCCAGCAGGTTGAGCGCGGCCTTCACCGAGCAGGCCAGCGGCGCGACCGCGAGGTCGCGGTAGGCGTCGTGCAGCCCCCGGTCGATCTCGCGGCGGCGCTCGGGCTCATCGACCATGCGGCGCATCTCGTCGCCGAACAGGTGGCTGGCCACGAGGATCCCGCCCGGCTCGCCGAGCTCGAGCACGTCGGCGAGCAGGTCATCGTTGCCGGCGTAGATCGCCAGTCCGTCGATGCTGGCCAGGTTGGCTGGGTTGGCCTGCTTGACCGCCGCCACATGCTCGAGCTGTCCGAGCTCCGCCAGCAGCTCGTTCGGCATGTCGGACGCCGTGCGCTGCGGGATGTTGTAGAGGATGATCGGGCGGTCGGTGGCCCGGTCGACTTCCTCGAAGTGACGCACGATCCCCCGCCGGCTGGGCCTGTTGTAGTACGGGTTGACCGACAGCACCGCGTCGGCGCCCAGCTCGGTCACCCGTTCGGTCAGCCGCGTCGCGTGGCGCGTGTCGTTTGATCCCGCGCCCGCCACGATCGTGCAGCGGCCGCGCATCTCCCCCACCGCCAGCTCGACCATCCGCAGGTGCTCCTCGTCTGAGAGCGTCGACGCCTCGCCGGTGGTCCCGCAGATCACGAGGCCGTCGGAGCCGTGATCGACCAGATGGTGCATCAGCCGGAGCGCGGCTGCCTCATCGATCCCGCCGCCGGCGTCGAATGGGGTCACCATCGCGGTCAGGATCGAGCCGAGCTCGGCAGGCATCGGCACGGATTATCGCAGGCGTCGGCGGAGAGGCTCTCCGGCGCGCTTTCTCGCCACCGGAGCCGGCCCGAGGCGGTACCTTCGGGGAGCGATGAGCTTCTACGACCCAGCTGCAAGGCGCGTGCAGCGGGAGCACGAGCGGCGGATCCGGGTGCGCCGCCGCCGCGCCGCGCTCGGCGGACTGCTGGTGGCCGCGGTGGTCATCGCCGTGGTCGCGGCGATCGCCTCAGCGGGGGGCGGCGGGAGCGCGCGTGTGGCGCACCGTGTCGGCGCGCCCACGGACAGCAAGCTCGCGGCAGGGGGGCCGCACTCCGCGAGCCTGGCCCAGGCCAAGGGAACCGGAGTACCCGGCCACGCGACCGTGCCGATCCTCATGTACCACGTGATCAACCCGCCGCTGCCCTCGGCGCCGTACCCCGGGCTCTATGTCCCGCCGGCGGAGTTCGCCGCGCAGATGCGGGCGCTGAAGGCAGCCGGATGGCACGCCGTGACGATGGATGACCTCGAGGCCAACTGGACCCGCGGGGTGGCGCTCCCGGCCAAGCCGATCGTCCTGAGCTTCGACAACGGCTACGCCTCGCAGTACACCAACGCGCTCCCGGTGCTCCGGAGTCTCGGGTGGGTGGGAGTCGAGAACATCCAGCTGACCGGGCTTCCGCCGTCGGAGGGGGGATTGAGCGATGCCGAGGTCCGCGGCCTGCTCGCAGCAGGGTGGGAGCTCGACACCCAGGGA
>DAIQND010000144.1:6239-6468 GCA_036788555.1 Solirubrobacteraceae bacterium
ACCGAGCTGCGCTACCAGGTCGATACGGCCCGCCAGCTGCTCAGGCAGCGCTACGGGGTGCCGGTCAACTGGTTCTGCTATCCGTCCGGCCACTACAACGCCACCGTGATCGCGGCGGTCAGGGCCGCGGGCTTCGTCGGCTCCACCACCGTCGTCCCGGGGTGGGCGGTCCCGGGCGAGGATCGCTACGCCCTGCCCCGCCTGCGGGTTCTCGGCGGCACCAGCCCGT
>DAIQND010000145.1:0-296 GCA_036788555.1 Solirubrobacteraceae bacterium
CGCCGGCGCCGAATCTCGATCTCCTGCTCCCGGAGCTGGCCGTCGCGCGCCGCCAGGGCTTTATCGTGGCCGACTCCTTCCAGCCCGGCGTGGTGTCCGTCGCGGCGCCGCTGCTGGGCCGCGACCGCATGGTCATCGGAGGCCTGTCGGCGGCCCATGAGCGCAGCGTCGTCGACCACGTCGGCACCGTACGGATCGCGGCCGCAGTCGTGGAGGCGGCGAAGCAGGCGTCCGAGCGGCTGTCGGCGCTGGGTTGGCGCGTCTGAGCGGCACCGGCAGCCCCGCTGCCGCGCCGT
>DAIQND010000145.1:306-4653 GCA_036788555.1 Solirubrobacteraceae bacterium
ACCTGATCGAGTACGCCAACGGCTCCGCCGACTCCCGCTGCGGCGCCGTGCGCGTCCGGCGATGCAGGACGCGCAGGACGACAGCGGCGCGCGAGCGCACAACACTGGCACGGATGGCCGCCAACGTCTTCCATGCCGAGCCGGGCGACCGCACCTGGCGACGGCGCAACCCGGCGTCGCTGGCGCGTCGCGACGCGCCTTCCGCGCAGCCGCTCGATCCCCGCGACGCCGAGCCGGGAATCGTCGCCGGGTATCTGGCGCCCCACCCGCCGCATCTTCTCTACGCGGAGAACCCACCCCAGAACGAGCCGCGCTCGCAGGGGGGCTGGGAGCAGCTGCGCTGGGCCTACGACGCCGTCCGGGCACGCGTTCAGGCGCTGCGTCCCGACGTGATCGTGCTCCACGCCCCGCACTGGATCACGATGGTTGGCCACCACGTCAACTGCGTCCCGAACCCACGCGGCGTCTCGGTCGAACCGATCTTCCCGCACCTGCTCCGCTACCACTACGACTTCCGCACCGACGTCGAGCTGGCCGAGGCGATCGCCGACGAGGCCGCCGCAAGCGGGTTGGTCACCCGCAAGCTGAAGACCGAGGGCGTGCGCGTCGACTACGCGACGATCACCGCGCTGCACCTGCTCAACCCGGCCTGGGACATCCCGGTCGTCTCGCTCTCGGCCAACAACAACCCCTACTACTACTCCACCTCGTCACTGGAGCAGATGGAGGTCCTCGGCCAGGCCACGCGGCGCGCGGTCGAGCGGTGCGGGCGCCGTGCCGTGCTCGCGGGATCGAATTCGCTCTCGCACCTGCACTGGGACCGCGAACCCGAGCTGCCCGAGGACATGACCCACGAGCACGCCTACAGCAATCACCAGTACCGCTGGGACATGCGGCTGCTCGAGCTGATCCGGGCCGGGCGCACCCGCGAGCTGCGGGAGTTCATCCCCGAGCACATCGAGGCGACCGAGTCCGAGACCAAGGCGGGAAGCCTGACCTGGCTGCTGGCCGCCCTCGAGTGGCCCGAGCGCCTTGGTGAGGTGCTCGCCTACGGCACCGTGATCGGCACCGGCAACGCCGTCTGCGCATGGGAGGCCAATGGCCACGGCTGAGCTGACCGCCCCGGCGGATCCCGCCGCCCCAGCGGGCGCCGATCCCCGGGTGGGCTTCTGCGGCGCCACGCTGGTTCCGGGGATGCCGCAGCTGCTCGCTCAGGACCCGGCCGCGTCGTGGGCGCAGCTGGCGGACGCCACCCGCGCGGTGGGCGAGTCGCTGCGTGCACAGCGACCCGATGCGCTGATCGTCCTCTCGACCCAGTGGTTCACCGTGCTCGGCCACCAGCTGCAGATGGACCCCCGGCCCTCCGGCGTCCGCGTCGATGAGAACTGGTACGCCTACGACTACGGGACGCTCAGCTACGACCTGCCGATCGACGTCGAGCTGGGCGAACGCTGGGCGCAGGAACTCGAAGCGCAGGGCTACCAAGCTCGGCGCACCCGCTATGAGGGGTTCCCGATCGACACCGGCGTGATCGTGGCCCAGCGGCTGCTCGACCCGGAGGGCGAGCTGCCGCTCGTGCTCGTCTCCTGCAACCTGTACGCCCTCGCGGACGACCTGGGGGCGATCGCCGCCGGTGCGATCCGGGCTGCGGCGGCGCTCGACCGGCGGGTTGGCGTGGTCGCGGTCTCGGGCCTCTCGAGCGCGCTGACCCAGCGCTGGATCGCGCCCGCAGAGGACCGGATCGCCGAGCCTGGGCACGAGCGGTGGGACCGCCGGATGCTCGAGCTCCTCGCCGGCGGCCGGCTGGAGCAGGCGCTCGAGCTGCGCGAGCAGTACGCCCGCGAGGCGCAGGTGGATAGTCAGTTCCGCGCCCTGGCGTTCCTCGCCGGCACCGGCTTCATCAACTCCGCCGCATCGGTCTTGGCCTACGGCCCCGTGTGGGGCACCGGCGCGGCGGTCATCCACTGGGCAAAGGAGAGGAGCAACCGTGAATGAGGCAGCAGGATTCATCGAAGCCGAAGGCTTCGTCCCCATATTCGATGCCGTCGACGCGATGGTCAAGGCGACCGACGTGGTCGTCCGCGGCACGGTCCGGCTTGGCGGCGGGATGGTGGCCGTCGCGGTGACGGGCGAGCTGGCGACGGTCGAGGAGGCGACCGAGATCGGCGCCGAGACCGCTCGCGCGATCGGCGGCGGACGAGTCAACTCAATCGTGTTCGCCAGCCCCAGCGCCCCGGTGGTGGCGATCGCGCAAAACCCCGCGCTGCTGGACGGGTGAGCGATGGCGACAAGGACGACATCCGAAAGCGCCGTCGGGCTGATCGAAACCCGCGGAATCGTCGCGCTGACGGCCGGGATCGAGGCGATGATGAAGACGGCCGACGTCGAATGCGTGGCCGTGGAACGCATCTCCTCCGGCTACTTCGCCGCGGCTGTGCAGGGCTCAATCGCCGCCGTCCGCCAGGCGCTGGACTCGGGCACCGCGGCCGTCAAGCGCTACGGCGAGCTGCGCTCCGCGCAGATGTACCCGCGACCGCACGCCGCCTCGGCACGGTTGCTCGACAACGGCACGCGCAAAGCGCTGACGTCCGGCGATGACTCGGCTCGAGGCAGCGGCTGATGCTGCTCGGTGAGATCGCCGGCCGCGTCTGGAACGAACGCCAGACTCCAGGGCTCGAGGGGCGCCGGTTCGTCGCCGTGCGCACGACCGCCGACAGCCTGCTCGTGGCGGTCGACCTGATCGAGGTGGCCCCCGGGGACACGGTCCTGGTCGCGACCGATGAAGCGGCTCAGGACGCCGTGAGCGGAGACTCGGCGGGAATCGATGCCGCCGTCGTCGCGCTGGTGGCCGGAGCCGAGCTACAGGAGACGGCGAGCGGCCAGTCGGCGGGATGAGCGAGCTGATCACGTTCATCGATGCGTCGACCCCGGCCGACGCGCGGTCGCTTGGCGGCAAGGGCGCCGGCCTCGCCTACCTCACCTCCCTCGGAGTTCGGGTCCCACCCGCCTTCGTGGTCAGTGCTGAGGGGTTCCGGCGCGCGCTCGGAAGCGAGCTGCGCCAGGAGCTGGCCGCAAGGCTCGCGGCACTCGATCAAGCCCTCCCCGCTGACGAGCTCCAGGAGCGCACCGCGGAGCTGCGCCGCATGGTGATGGCCGGGACCGCGGAGCATCCGCTGCGCGGGGAGCTTCACGCCGCCTACGAGGAGCTGGGATCCCGGGCTCAGGTGTGCGAGGCGCCAGTCGCGGTGCGCTCCTCGTCGGTGGCGGAGGACTCGGCCGCCAAGAGCTTTGCGGGCGAGCACGACACCTACCTGTGGGTGGTTGGGCCTGACCAGGTCGATCTGCGCGTACGGGAGTGCTGGGCGAGCCTGTTCACCGCCAGGGCCGTCTCCTATCGCGCCCACGGCGCCGCGCCGGAGACTCACGACGACGGGCTGGCGATGGCGGTGGTCGTCCAGCAGATGGCGCCGGCGCGCGCCGCCGGGGTGCTCATGACCCTCAACCCCGTCAACGGCGACCGCTCGAAGGTGATGATCGAGTCGGTGTGGGGGCTGGGTGAGCCCCTGGTCAGCGGCGAGGCGACCCCCGACCGGTTCCTCGTCGACAAGGTCACCGGCGAGCTGCGCAAGCGCGAGATCGCGGAGAAGCCGACGGCGGCGGGGCGAGGAGCGCAGGGCATGGCGGTGGTCCAGGTGGCCGACGACCGGCGCAGCGAGCCCTCGCTCACCGACGCCGAGATCGCCGAGCTCGTTCGGGTGGCACGGCTCATCGAGAAGCGGGCCGGCAGGCCTCAGGACGCCGAGTTCGCGGTGGTCGAGGGCAGCGCCCCGGACAACGTCCTTCTACTTCAGTGCCGGCCGGAGACAGTGTGGAGTTCGCGTCCCCGTCAGCCCGCGGCGCGGGGCTCCTCGGCGCTGAACGCCGTGCTTGCAACGTTGACCCAGAGCGCTCGCAGCAAGACACCTGCAGCGGAGTGACGAGAGGAGAGAGACATGAGCGAGGCGCGATTCCCGAGCCTGTATGAGATCGAGCCGCCGGAGGGCGCGGAGGGCTGGGAGGAGCTCTACAACTGGTACCACCTGCGTGGTCCCGAGCGGCGCGACGAGGACGAACAGCGCTTCTGGTTCCAGGACCGGCTGCACCACCCAGAGGCGATGCACCCCTACGACGAGATCCAGTGCGAGTGCTGGTGGCAGGGGCTCGGCGCGTTCAACACCCGGATCTTCGCGATGCCTCCCGCCTACGGGATCGATCAGCGGATCGTCAACGGCTACCTGTACATCAGCCCGATCCCCGCGCCACCCGAGGACATCGCGGCGCGCGCCGCCGTGTTCGGTGAGCGCGCCG
>DAIQND010000145.1:4663-6462 GCA_036788555.1 Solirubrobacteraceae bacterium
CCCCCCCCGGCCACTACTACGAGCACTGGGAGCAGATCTACGAGGAGTGGAAGGTCAAGACACTCGACCGTCTCGAACAGATGAAGGCGATGCGCTTCGAGCCGCTGCCCGAGCTCGAGGACGCCGACGTCGTGTACTCGCACAAGGGGAGCTCGAGCGGCTACCAGATGATCGAGGACTACACGCGGATGGTTCTGTTCATGTATGAGACATACCAGTTCCACTTCGAGCTGCTGAACATCGGCTATGCCGCCTACCTGACCTTCTTCCAGTTCAACAAGCAGGCGTTTCCTGACATCTCCGACCAGGCGATCTCGCAGATGGTCGGTGGGCTGCACGTCGACCTCTACCGGCCCGACGACGAGCTCAAGCGCCTGGCCAAGGAGGCCGTGCGGCTCGGGATCGCCGACCAGGTCAGGGCAGCCCGGAGCGCCGAGGCCCTGTTCTCGGAGCTCGACTCGAACGGCGCCTCGGCGTGGACCGAGGACTGGCGACGGACAGCCGATCCGTGGTTCGTGATCGCCACCGACCCCGGCCATCCCGGTGGGTACGCCCACTACGGCACCTGGGCGTCAGAGCCGGACATCCCGCTGTCTTCGGTCAAGCGCTACATCGCCGCGCTCGAGGCGGGGGAGGACATCGATCGCCCCACCGCGCGGGTGCTCGCCGAGCGTGAGCGCATCAGCAGCGAGTACCGCGAGCTCCTGCCGGAGGAGGACCGGCCGGCGTTTGACGAGATGCTGGCGCTGGCGCGCCGCGTGTTCGTCTACATCGAGGAGCACGTGCTCTACATCGAGCACTGGATGTGGGCGACCTTCTGGGCGAAGTCCCACGAGCTCTCGCGGGCGATGGCGGCGATGGGCGAGTTCGACGAGCCGGGCGACATGTTCTTCCTGCGCCGCACCGAGGTGATGGAGGCGCTCTACGACATGGTCAGCTCGTGGTCCTCGGGCGGCCAGGCCCGCGGGTCCAGCTACTGGCGTCCAGTCATCGAGCGGCGCCGGGCGATCTACGACGCGCTCAGGGCCTGGGACGCACCCCCGGCCGCCGGGATTCCGCCCACCGAGGTCAACGAGCCGTTCACCGTGATGCTGTGGGGGATCACCACCGACAGCGTCCAGAGCTGGCTGGAAAGCGCCGGCAGCGAGGACGGAAACGAGCTGCGAGGCCAGCCTGGGTCGCCCGGCGTGGTCGAGGGGCGGGCGCGGATCGTCCGCACGATGGACGAGCTCGAACGGGTCGACGAGGGTGACGTGCTGGTGTGCCCGGCGACCTCGCCGGCGTGGTCGCCGGTGTTCGCGCGGGTCGTGGCAACCGTCTCGGACGTCGGGGGTGTGATGAGCCACACCGCGATCGTCTGCCGCGAGTACGGGCTTCCCGCCGTCGTCGGAACCGGCAACGCGGTGTCGCGGGTCAGGGACGGCCAGCGCATCCGGGTCGACGGGAACACCGGCCTCGTGACGCTGCTCGACTAGTGGCCAGCGAACCGGCAATGAGCGAGCGCTGCGATGTCTGCCGAGTGCCACTGGAGCGGGTGCCGGTGGCGCCGCTCGACAGCGGTTCGTGGGAGTTGCGCCGCCGACGCGCGGTATGGCGGGGGGGGGGCGGGCGCTCGGGCGCGCTGCCGCCGGCGTTCGCGCGCATCCACCCGCGATTCGCCACGCCCTCGTTGGCGACGCTCGCCATGGGTGGCGTGTCCGCGGTCTGGACGGTGGTGCTGCTGCTCGCCGACCCGGCCCAGAGCGTGCTCGGTGACTCGATCACCGCGCGTAAGCAGGCAGGTGAGGTGCCGGAGTCGA
>DAIQND010000146.1:0-3171 GCA_036788555.1 Solirubrobacteraceae bacterium
CGACGCGCGCACGAGCATCGCGTTGACGTGGGCGTTCCACAGCTGCCAGTCGTGACCGCCGGGGTAGAAGGTCCAGCGTACCTGGGCACCAGCGCTCCGGAGCACCGCGGCCATCTGGGGCAGGTTGCGACTATCGGGATCGCTGATGCCGCCATACAGGAAGACCTGCAGCGGCCAGCGCGCGAGCTGCGCTCTCAGTCGCCTCGCGTACTCGATCGGGCTGTAGCGCCACAGCTCGTGGGCCGAGGCGTCGCGGAACGGTCCGCTGCGGGTCTCCTCGAACGGTCCCGACCAGCCCTCGACCGTGGCGAAGAGACCCGGGTGATGCAGCGCGAGGTTGAGAGCCCCGGTGGTGCCGGCGGAGTAGCCGCCGATGACGCGCGCGGTCCGCGCGCGGATCGTTGGGAAGCGCTGATCGACGTTGTGCACGACGTCGAGCACGTAGTTCTCGTAGGGGCCGGCGTGCGTGTTGGCCCACTCGGAGTCCGAGAACGTGTTGCCGTCGATCCTTCCGTCGGGGAAGACGAGGATCGCCGCGCGCATCCGACCGCTGCCGACGAGGTCGTCCTCGCGGGCGGGGAGGTTCGCCACGTCGACGAACGCGAGCGGCCCGCCGGGCACACCATGCAACAGGTAGATGACTGGATAGCGCCGGTGCGGGTCAAACCCGGTCGGCAGGTAGACGACGTAGTCGGTGCGCTTGTGCAGGGCCGGCGAGAAGAACGTGACCGTCTCCAGGTGGCCAGCGCGGACATCGCCCACGCGTGTGATGGGCAGGAACCCGCGTGTGCGCGAGTAGTTCTGTAGGTACGCGCTGAGGCCGAGCAGGCCGGCGATGAGCCAGAGGGTGGCCAGGATCGTCCCGCCGCGCCGGAGGCAACGACGGCTCTCAGGCGCGACCGATCGCATTGCTCGCCTGGCGGGTGGGGAGGCCCAGCCAGCCCCCGGGCCTTGAAATCGGACGGGCATGTGGTCGGGGCCGTGGCATCGGCAGGTAGCCCTCGGCCTGGAGGACACGGACGGCGATCAGCGGCAGCCCGAGACGTGCCTGGCAAACGAGGTAGCGGCCGCGCCACTGCGGGCTGAACTTCTCATCGAAGCGGACGAGCCCGGCCATGCGGAAGCGCCGTCCCAGCCCGTGTGACAGGCACCAGGTGAGCAGGCGCACAGCGCGGCGAGCGGTGGTCGAACGCCGCACGAGGTGGCCGAGTCCGGCGTAGTTGAGACTCACTTCCTCCACGCCGCGCCCCGCGGCGGTCTGCAGCGCGTGGCAGACCATCGCCTCGTTGAGGCCGTTGGGCACCTCGCCGACCCGGTACATCGCGTCCAGGGAGAGTCGGTCGCGGTGCGCGAGGAAGGTCATCATCGCCCGCAGCGAACCCTCCGGCCCGCGAGCCAGCGCGTACAGGTCGCCCGGTTCGGGCCGGAGCTCGAAGCCGTTCATCGACATGGCGTAGCCGACGACGTGAGGCTGCTCGGCCTGCCAGGTGTTGCGCAGCTCGTCGATCTCATGCCGCAGGCGGTCGTCGATCTCCTCGCTGGGCAGCACGGTGATCTGCCAGCCGCGGCGCACGAGCCGGTTCACGGACTGACGGAGCTTGCGGACCGCCCGGCCCTCCAGGCTGAAGGCCTTCGGGCGCACGAACGCCTCCTCACCCACACAGACGGCGTGCAGGCCCAGCCCGCGGTAGGTGTCGAGGTGCCGGTCCGACGCGCCCCACACCCCGACCCGCCACCCGTTCTCACGCGCGTGCGCCATAAAGCTGCGCAGGATCTCGCCGGCGCTGTCCGGCGGTCCCACCGGATCGCCGGAAGTGATCGCGGTGGCGCCGATGACGCGGTAGCCGAGCACGCCGCCGGCGGCGAAGTGCAGCGCCTTATCCGCTCGCAGGATGAACCGCGACAGGGAGTCCTCGCCCCACTGGCTGACGATCTGCGCGGCGCGCGCTTGCTCCTGCGCCGTGTGTCCATCCGGCGCGGGGGCGGGTGCCGTCAGGGTGCGCGCCAAGGCGATGCTCCCGATCACGGCGCTGAGCACGACGAGCTGGAGCGCCCACGGCGCGGTCAGTCCCGGATGCACGGCAGCCACGTGAACGAGGCGGGGAACGTCGTGGGTGCTGGCCAGGCGCAGCGAGGGGGAATGAGCGGCCACCACCCCCCGGGTCGCACTCGCGGCGAGCCAGCCAGCGGCGCCCGCAGCGGCCGGGATGAACAGCCTGCGCAGCGCGGTCGCGCTCAGAGCTGTCTGATCTTCGATCAGGAGCATCGTGGCCTCCGCCGCGTCGAGCACTGGCCAGACAGGAGCGCCGCTGACGAGCTGCGCCAGCATGAGGCCCAGAAGGCCGCCCGCCGCGGTGCCGACTTCCGCCGCCAAGCCGGGGCGCCACGGCGAGCACGAAGGCTCCGAGCAACAGGACGGGAAGGTGTACCGGAGTCGACCAGGCGACGGGGGCGCCGCGACTGGCCAGGATCTGCGCGACCTGCACCCCGGCGATCGTCGCTGCCGTGAGGGCGCCGAGCATGCGTCGAGGGAAGGCAAGCCGGATCGACATCGCGTCTCCTGAAGCTCAGTTCATTGCAGCCCCGTCAATAGGCTGCGCGCGGCTCGCGCCAAGCCGATGGCTGATAGGCAACCGATCCTTAACCGCCGCGGCACGCAGGAACGACGGACGCGAGAGCCCGATACTGACGGCGCCCCGCGATAGAACGCGACCGTCCTAGGCCGAGGTCAGCCGCCAGCGCTCAACTTTTCCCCTTCGGACGGCATCTGATCGAGTATGCCCGCCGCTGCGCGTTCGATCAGACCTGCGTCCTCCTGGGCCTCCCGGTCCAACCGCTCGCGTTGCTCGGCCTCGGACTCCAGGTAGAACAGCTCCACAAGCGCCTCCGGGGCGGCAAAGAGTTCGGTGGCGTAGGAGACGACCTTGCGCTCGACGATCTCCTCGACCGCGGCAACAAACTCTTGGTACATCGCCTGCTGGAATGTGAGGCGCGTTTGCCGGACCGCGTTCTGCTGGCCGCGCTCGATCAGCGTCCGCTCCACGGTCAGATACACGTCGCGCAGCTCGACGATCACGAGCTCGCTGTGCACCTGGAAGGTGCGGGCCTTTGTCGCCCCGCGCCCGTAGTAGCGGCGGTGCAGCCCGACCATGGCGTTGGCGATCGCCGCGA
>DAIQND010000146.1:3240-3891 GCA_036788555.1 Solirubrobacteraceae bacterium
ACAGCGGCTCAGTCGGCGCCGCCTCCGGAGGAACATCTCGACGGTCTCCGTGACGGCAGCGGGAGGCTGGCCGTCCTCATCGGTGTTGTCCCGCGCGTGGCTCGGAATGCGAGCTTGATCTCGATCACGCGGGTGATGTCGTCCTATCGCAGCCGCCACGTTGCCGTTGGCCGTTGTTGTCAACAGCATCGACTTGCCCGCTCGTGGCGAAGGCGGTAGCTTTGCTCGCAGCGGCGGCGGCTGATCATTCGGCCGAAGCTCAGACTGACAGTGGCTGGCGATGGCGCTTCTGGGGCGTCGAGGTGGCCTCTCCATTGCAACTTTTTCCGGAGAGGAAATGCGGCCGGTGCATCGTCCATGCCATTGCTGGTCCCTCGTTCGACCTCAAGCCATTCTGGGGACGGCCGGGGAAGCCTGATGGCGTTTGTCACCTGCGAGCAGTGTGGTTTCGTGGCCTTCTCGACCGCCTACTGGTCGAACGTCGACCACTGCGGGCGATGCGGCGCGGAGCTGCCGCGCCCGAGCCTGCGGTCAGTCGAACCGATCGCCGGCCATCCACGTTTCCTGTCCGCTTCCCCCCTTCCCGCCGCGCCGGAGGACCGCCGGTCGCTGCACCGGCCCGAACACCTGGGACACCCCGGGCTGCCGCGT
>DAIQND010000146.1:3906-4278 GCA_036788555.1 Solirubrobacteraceae bacterium
AGGGCGTTGCTATGCCGGCCGCCCGAGCTCGCCGGTCCCGGCTGTTCACCGCTTCGGTCACGTTCACGCGGATCCTCCGCCACGGGGAATCCACGACAGGAGAGCTGACCGGCCGCTGGCCGGGCTGCGGAGGGCTCATTCGCTCTTACGCCAGCGGCTCGGTGCTGTCGCGCTGTGGGCACTGCGAAGCGCCGCTGATCGCCTGTCCTGATGGCTCCGACGTCGAGCAGGCGGCCCCGCAACGGCTGTATCGCCCGCTCAAACAGGGTGCCGTCGAAGGACGCGTCGAGGCCGGCGATGCCTAGCTCCACGCCCCGCCGGGTCACGCGGCCCTCGCCCCGGGAGCTCCGCGCCGTGCTCGACGGCCTAGCC
>DAIQND010000146.1:4288-6438 GCA_036788555.1 Solirubrobacteraceae bacterium
AGGTCGATTTCGACCCCCGCGACCGTGGTCGCGAGCCGGCGTTCGGCGTGCCCGCCCGCTCGTCGAAGCCGTGCGGCACACCCTGTTTCGAGATCAGTCGCAACCCGACCAAAGGAGGACCACTCGTGCCCCTTCCCGCCCGCCGTCGTAGCAGCGTCCCTCAGACCCGGGGCCCGTGGGACCCGGTCCGGGAGATGACCGAGCTGCAGCAGCGCATGAGCCAGCTGATGGACAGCATGTGGCCGGCCGCTGGTCCCCTGACCGACGCGCTGTGGTCACCCCCGGTGGACATCGAGGAGACCGAGGACGCCTGGATCGTCGAGGCCGACCTACCGGGCGTCAAGAAGGGCGACATCAACATCGAGCTCTCAGACTCCGAGCTTTCGATCACCGGTGAGATCAAGGAACGCGAACGCGTCGGCATCCTGCGCCACCGCACGCGCCGCACCGGACAGTTCGAATACCGGGTCACGCTTCCCGGCGACGCCGACACCGAGAAGATCGACGCGTCGCTCAACGAGGGGGTGCTGACCGTGCGCATCCCCAAGCCCGAGCGTACGCGGCCACGCAAGATCGAGATCAAATCCTGAAGGCGAGGACGCTCATGTCCGGACGCCCGGCAATCGGCGAGGACCGGCCCGGCGCGGCGGCAGGTTCAGTCAACACTCCCAGCCGGGCCGGTGATGACGCCTCGGCGGCGCTGCGCGAAGCGCTTGCGCTCGCCGGCGCGCCGCCCGACAGGCTGGGCGAACATGAGGTTGAGGCACTGTTCGCGCTGCTGGAACAGATCGACCGTCAGTCACTCAGGCTGCAACGAGCCCTTGACGGCGTCATGGACCACTACCAGGGGGCCGATAGCACGCTGCGTCACCAGCTACGCGAAGAGCTGACGATCATGTACAGCCGCCTCAAACGGCTGCATGTCGCCGCCTGCCTGGCCCACGTCATGGCATTAGCCGGCGCAGACGCCGCCCGGAGCCGTGTCGAGACACTCCAGGCACGGTTCGCGCAGGCTGAGCGCCATGGCGGGTCACCGCTAGCGAGATTCCGGTGACATGTCGCGGGCGGCGGCTAGCCTCCACTTCGCCATGCAACCGAACATCGAGCCAATTTCCGACGAAGATACGCACGCGACCGAGCAGCGAGAGGCGGATCGAGCTCTCGTCGCCGAGATGCCAGCCGTCTCCGCCGTGGAGGGCGACAGCGCCTACCTCGGCGAGCTCGACCGACGCCCGCGCCTGCCCGGCGGCCTGGAGCGCGAGCTCATCACCGCCGCCCAGGCTGGCGACGCCCGGGCGCGTGAGGAGCTGATCGAAGCGTTCCTGCCCCTGATCGCCGGGGACGCGCGCCTGTACCGCCAAGCCCCCGGTGTGGACCGAGGCGAGCTCATCCAGGAGGGGGTGGTCGGCCTGCTGCGCGCTTTGGAGCGCTACGACGCGCAGCGAGGCGTGCCGTTCTGGGGCTACGCGGCGTGGTGGGTGCGCCAGGCGATGCAGCAGCTGGTCGCCGAGCTGACCCGGCCGGTGGTGTTGTCTGATCGCGCGTTGCGCCAGCTCGCCCGGATCAAGGACGTGCACCGGTCGCAGTCCCAGGTTCAGGGCCGGGAGCCGACCTTCCAGGAGCTGGCCGACGGGTCATCGTTGAGCCTGGATCAGGTGACAAACCTGATCGCGGCCGATCAGCCGGCCCGCGGGCTGGAGGAGCAGATGCCGGGTGAGGACGGCAATGTCGGCACCTTCGGTGACCTGCTCGTCGATCCGCTGGCCGAGAATGCCTACGAGCGGGTGCTGGAGGAGATCGAGATCGCCGAATTGCGCACGCTGCTCTCGGGCCTCTCAGAGCGTGAGCACATGGTTCTGCGGTCCCGCTACGGCTTTGACGGCGAGGAGCAGACGCTTCATCAGATCGCCGGGCGGCTCGGGGTCAGCGGCGAGCGGGTGCGCCAGATCGAGCAGCGCGCGCTGGGTAAGTTGCGCGCGGCCGCTGGCGTCAGTTGAAGCCGGCGACACCCGCTCAGGCGTCCGGACTCGGGTCAGCAGACGCGCGCCCGCGCGTGCTTCGCTTGCCGGGCAGCGCATCCCCGCAGCCGATGCAGCAGCCGTCCAGGACTGCCTCGCCAGGGCCGGCACCGAGCGGCCAGTAGATCCGGT
>DAIQND010000147.1:0-6421 GCA_036788555.1 Solirubrobacteraceae bacterium
TCGAGCTCGCGACCAGCGGCTCGGCCTGCTCGAGCCGCCGCTCGGCAAGCTCCTGCTCACCGGCGCCGAGCGCGATGTCGGCGCCGAGCACCAGCCCGAAGATCGTGTGCCGGTCAAGCGGCCCCGCGGGCGGCCCGATCTGCGCGCGCATCAACTCCCAGTCCCCAGCGTCGAAGGCCTGCTGGGCGACGGTCATCAGCAGCCAGTCGTAGAGCCGGCCGAGGCGGCGCGGCACCGCTGAGAGCCCCTCCCGGGCAACCGCCAGGGCCTCGGCGGTACGCCCGGCCAGCCTCAGCATGTCCGCCAGGTTGGAGTAGGCGGTGCTGAGGTTGTCGACGTCGTCTTCCTCACGCGCGATCTGGATCGCGCGGCGCAGCAGCTCCACCCCATGCTCGACGCTCCCGAGCGCGACGTGCGCCATGCCCAGCGTGTTGAGCACCTCGCTCTCGGCTTGGCGATCGCCGACCTCGACCGCCGCCGCGAGCGCCGCCTCGCCATCGCTCACCGCATCGCGGAGGCGACCACGCAGGTAGCGCGTGCGGGCCAACCAGGCCATCAGCAGCGCCCGCTCGCGGCTGACCTCACCGGGCGGCAGCATCGACAGTGCGCGCTGCGCGGTCTCCACTCCCTCCAAGCCGCGGTTGAGCTGCCACCGAACCCGGGCCAGGCGAGCCAGCAACCCTACGCACACCCGCGGGTCCTCGTCCTCGGCCACCTCGTCCAGGGCGCGCTCGAGCAGTACCTCGGCCCGCGAGCGGTCCCCGGCGATCATGTGCGCCGACGCCGCCAGGGTGAGCAGATCGATGAGGGTCAGGGGGATCGTCGCGGCGGCATCGGGGACGCGCGGCCACAGCTCGAGCGCCCGCTCGGCGAGCTCCGCCGCCTCGCCGTAGGCGCGAACCGCGCGGGCCGCCAGGGCGGCCTGGACGGCCGCTCTCAGCGCCGCCGGCTGATCGCCCGCCGCCGCATAGTGGCCGGCCACCGCCGCCGCCAGCTCCGCCTCCTGTTCGGCTCCGGCCGCCAGCCGCGCCTCCAGCACTCGCGCCAGTGCGAGATGCAGCTCTCCCCGCTCGCCCGGGAGCAGGTCGTCGTATAGGACCTCGCGGAGCAGCGCGTGCCGGATGGCGAACCGTCCCTCCGCGTCCGGGACGAGAACCTGCTCGGTCACGGCCTCGCGTAGGGCGAGGTGCAGCGCATCGTGATCGAGTCCGGCGAGCTCGCTGATCGCCGCATGGTCAAGGCGACGCCCCACGGCGATCACGCGGGCGGCGCGCTGCGCCGCGGCCGACAGCCGCTCGATCCGGAGCATGAAGGCGTCCCGCAGGCTCTCCGGCGCCGCGCCGCGGCCGTCGAGGCCCGCCGCCAGCAGCTCCTCGGTATAGAGCGCATTGCCCTCCCCGCGCTGGTAGAGGCGGTGGACGAGCATGTCGGCGGGCGGCTCGTCGAGGATGTCGCCCAGCACCTCGCTCAGCTCCTCGCGGGTGAACGGCTCCAGCCCGATCCGGCGAACGTGATCCAACCGCTCGAGCTCGCTCAGCAGGGGCCGCAGCGGGTGGCGGCGGTGCAGCTCGTCGGAGCGATAGGTGAGCACCACCAGCACCCTCTCCTGGCGCAGGCTCCGGGCCAGGAACGAGACGAAGGTTCGGGTGGAGCGGTCCGCCCAGTGCAGATCCTCGAGGATCAGCACCACCGGTTCCTCCTCGCTCAGCACGTCCAGCAGCTCGACCAGCGCCTCGAACAAGCGCAGCTGTGCGGAGGGGTCGTGGCGAGGGGCCGCGTCGAGCTCGTCGAGCCCCGGAAGCAGCGCGCCGAGCTGGGCGCGACTTCCCCGGCTGAGCTCCTCCAGGGCGGGGTGGCGGCGGCGGACCAGCGGGCGCAGCGCGCTGGTCAGCGCCACGTATGGGAGCTCGCCGTCCTCCTGCTCGACCGCCTCGCCGCGCAGCACGAGCATCTCGCGGTCGGCCAGCCGCCGTTCGAACTCGGTGACCAGACGCGTCTTACCGACGCCCGAGTCACCGCCGAGCAGGACCAAGGTTGGCTGGTTCGCGGTGGCCACGTCGGCCGACTGCTCGAGCTCGGCCAATTCGACGCTCCGGCCGACGAAGTGGTTGCTGGTCAGCCTGCGGACCACGGATGAAGTATCGCCTGAGCGCTGGTAGGTCGACGCGCCGCCGGCCGTGGCGCGGCGCGGGCTGGACGCGCGCGCGGCCGGCGCTACGCGCGAGCTCGTCGATATGGGCTGCCACGAGGGCGGGGCTGAGGCGGGGATGCATGAGGGGCTCCTGTCGTGGTGGGGTTTCACCTGGATGCCAGGATGAGCTGCGTCAGCCGCCCGCACATCGGAAGAAGGGAGCCGGTTGCCGTCGCGCGCCGCTTAGTTGGCGCCGCCGCGGCCTTACTTGAAGCGCAGCGAGCTCCAGTCGTAGCCCACGACCGGATTGAAGATCACCCGGCTGAAGTCGATGCGCCGCGAAACGAGCTCGGGGGCCGTGCGGTAGCCGAGCACCGCGACGTACGCCCGCTGGGCGGTGTATTGCTCGAGCTCGCTCCAGAAGCTCGATACCGCGTCGAGCCCTGCCGCCGGGACCTCGCCGAGCAGCTGGACGGTGCGATTGATGTAGGGATCGTTGATCTCGCCCCAGTTGCGGTTGTCAGTCGGCTGGATCGCCGATCCCGCCAGCTCGTCGTAGAACGCGGCGGGATAGGGAATCTGCCGGTCGTACTCACCAAACCCGGTTTGCGGGTGCAGGCGCAGGTCGCCGATCGTGCGGTAGTAGCCCCCTGCGGGAACCACCTTCAGCCGCGCGTTCAGGCCGATCCCGTCCAGCAACGAGGTGTAGTAGGTCATCCAGGCTTGCGCCGGCGCCTGCGCGGGAGTCCAGACGGTGACCGCGCTCCCGGCCATCCCGGAGCGCTGCACCAGCGCCCGGGCCAGCGGCAGGTTGCCGTCTCCACGCCGGTTGCCCTCAGGACAGGCGTTCCCCGGGTGCCCATAGACGCCGGGCGGCAGCACATAGCAGCCCTTCTCGAGCTTTCCCGAATCCAGCTCGGCCAGCGTGTTCTGGTCCACGGCGGCTCGCACCGCCTGGCGCACCAGCTGGCTGGAGAACGGCCGACTGGTCACGTTCAGGAAGGCGACGTACGTGCCGTTCATGGCTCGGCGCGCGTAGCGCTTCCTCGCCGTGCGCTCGACCTCGGGCAGCAGGTCGGCGGGGATCGTCTCCGGCCAGTCGAATACGTCGGCGGAGTTGTCGAGAACCGCCTTGGCATTGGCTGCGGCGTTGCCGGTGATCCGCACGTCGAGGTCGAGGTGAGCTGACGTCGGCAGGTAGGGAAGCCCCAGTTTCGACCAGACCGCGTTTTTGATCATCGAGAACGACTTGCCCGGGACGATCGCGCCGAACTTGTAGATGCCGACGCCCGGCGGCGGCGTGGTCGGCTCATCGCGCAGCGGTGTAGCGCTCGGCACCGGCGCCAGGACCGGCAGCGCGAGCAGGTCGTCGAACTGCCCGTAGGCCGTGGTCAGGTGGATCGTGACCGTCCGGGCGGCGTCGTCAGCGGTGATTCCTGAGATCGTCTTCGCGCGCCCGGCGGCAAACGCCCTCGCCCCCACGATCCAGTTGGTCAGGAGCTCCCCGGCCCGCGGCCAGAGCTTGACCGCGCGCTCGACCGCCCGGCTGAAGTCGCCGGCCTTCACCGGCTGCCCGTCGGAGTACAGCAGCCCGGGCAGCAGGGTTAGCGTGTAGGTCTTTCCCTCGTCTGAGATCGTCGGCTGCGCCTCCGCCAGACCGGGAATCGTCCGTGTCCCGGGCACCCCGTCGAAATGAAAGAAGGTGAGCAGCGGCGTATAGGCCACGTAATCGGCTTCGAGCGCTTCCGGGTTGTCACCCACCGCGGGATCCAGCGAGTTGGGCGCAGAGGCCATCAGCACCGTGGCGACGGTGGGCCGCGAGGCGCGCCGGCCGGCGCTGCTGCCGCCGCAGCCGGCGAGCGCCGCGGCGGTGAGGATGGCTGCCGTCAGCCCCACCCAGCGACCGCGGGTGCTCACCCCTCGAGCACCACCGCCAGGCCCTGGCCGACGCCGATACACAGCGCGGCCACGCCGAATCCGCCGCCACGGCGGCTCAGCTCGTGCGCCAGACCCCCCAGGACCCGCACTCCGGAGGCGCCCAGCGGGTGCCCGAGCGCGATCGCCCCCCCGTGCGGGTTGACCTTGTCAGGATCGAGTCCCTCCCACTGAGCGATGTCGGCCAGGCATTGCGACGCGAAGGCTTCGTTGAGCTCGACCACGTCCACGTCCTGCCACCCGATACCGGCGCGGCGCAGGGCGATCTCGGCTGCGTGAACCGGCGCGATCCCGAACACGTCAGGGTCGACGCCGGCCGCGCCTCGGGACACGATCCGCGCCAGAGGCTGCTTCCCGGCGGCGCGGGCGCCGGTTTCGTCGGCGATCAGCATCGCCCCGGCTCCGTCGTTGAGCGGTGAAGAGTTGCCCGCGGTGACCGTGCCATCCTCGACGAACGAGGGCTTCAGCTTGGCCAACCGCTCAAGACTCGTATCCGGGCGGATGTTCTCGTCGCGCTCGAGCTCGGTGCCCGGCACCGGCACCACCCACTGCGGGTAATAGCCGCTCTCCCACCCGGCAAGGGCGCGCTTGTGGCTGCCCAGCGCGAACTCGTCCTGGGCCTCGCGGGAGATGCCATACATCTGGGCCAGCTTCTCGGCGCTCCGGCCAAGCGAGATCGTCCATTGCTCGGGCATCTTCGGATTGACCATGCGCCAGCCCAGCGTGGTCGAGTGAAGCTGCTGGTGCTCGCGAGGAAAGCCGCGCTCTGGCTTCTGCAGGACCCACGGCGCGCGGCTCATCGACTCGACGCCACCGACGAGCGCGATCGAGGCATCTCCCACCTCAACCGCGCGGCTGGCCTGCATCGCCGCGTCGAGGCTCGAGCCGCAAAGGCGGTTGATCGTCGCTCCGGGGACGCTGGTGGGCAGCCCGTTGAGCAACCAGGCCATGCGCGCGACATTCCGGTTGTCCTCCCCGGCCTGGTTGGCGTCGCCAAACAGCACGTCATCCACCCGATCGGGCTCGAGATCGGGGGCGCGGTCAAGCAGTGCCCTCACCACGTGGGCGGCGAGATCATCCGGCCGGACACCCGCGAGCGCGCCGCCATAGCGGCCGAACGGGCTGCGCACAGCATCGAGGATGTACGCGTCGCTCATCCAGGCCAGGTTACGCGGGCGGCTGAGATGCCGTCCGAGTGGCGCCATGCTGCGCGACCGAGTACGCCGCCGCGGCGGCCTCTAGCTCGGCCCGTGCCGCAACCCCGATCAGCTCACCTTCGGGTGTGGTCACGATCGCCCAGCGAAGGTTCTGGTCAGCCAGCTCGTGGGCGATCCCACCCGCGGTCTTGTGCGGCCGCACGGTGCTCGGCCCGGGGTCCATCAGCGCCTCCGCCGGCAGGTCCGGATCGCAGTCCAGCCGGCTGGCCCGCAGCCGCCCGAGGAGCACTTCGCCGCGGCCCCTGACCAGGGCAAACGGGTACGGGGAGCCGGCGATCTGCTCGCGCACCGGCCCGACCGGATCCTGAAGCTCGCAGGTTACGACGTCGTCTCGCGCGTACTCGCCCACGGTCGGCTCCCGGCTGCGTGCGCCCTCGATCGGGCGCCGGCGCACGAGCCAGTCGACCTTGCCGGCGACGTAGTCGTAGACCGGTGCGAAGCCCAGCGTCTCGAGCCGGCACGCGGCCCGTGCGCTGAGGTCTCAGAGCGAGTCCCAGCAGTAGACGATGACGGGCCGATCCCGCGCCAGCCCGCCAGCGCGCTCGGCGGTGAGCTCCTTGAGGGGCAGGCTGATGGCGCCGGGCAGGTGGCCGTCACGATATCCGGACGCGGGCAGCACCTCGACGAGTTGCGCGCCCTGGGCGACCAGCCGGTCAAGTAGGTGAAGGTCGATCGAGGTTGGCAGCGTGGCCAACCTTATTCGACGCGGAGCCTACTCCCGCGCCAGGTCCTCGCCCAGGACCACCGCCACGAGCTGCGCGCGGGTGTGCGCGCCGGCCTTGACCATGGCGTTGCGCACGTGGCTTCGCACGGTCGCGGGGCTCAGATTGAGCTCGGCGGCGATTTGCGGGGTGCTGCGGCCAAGCGCCACCTGGCGCACGATCTCTGCCTCCCGGACGGTCAGACCCTTGCTGAAGGCTCCGTAGCGGGAGCCATCTGGCGGTGTGCTCGCCGCGGCGGGCGTCACCGGGCCCACGAGTTCCTCCCCGTCTGATTCGCGCTGAGCCGAGAGAACCACGAACAGCGCCCTCCACTCACCGTCCAGCTCGATCGTGTGCGCGGCGTAGCTGACCCGCATCGGCGTGCTGGAGAAGTGAATGACCTCATGGCCGTACAGCGCGCCGGATCGCATGAGCTC
>DAIQND010000148.1:0-6358 GCA_036788555.1 Solirubrobacteraceae bacterium
GAGCCTCCAGATTCGTCTGCTGGCGCCGGTCTACCTCGTCGACGTCTGTCTCAGCCCGATCGGGCTGGCGATCGCCTTCCTCGCAGCGCCGCACCCGGCAGCCGTCCTGGTGATCCTCCCCCTCTGCTACCTGCTGAGGTTCTTCGCGCGGGACCGTCAGGCGCACATGCGCGCCGCCCTCGAGCTCTCAAGCGCCTACCGTGGCACCGCGCTGCTGCTCGGCGATGTGGTCGAAGCTGACGACGCCTACACGGGCGTGCACAGCCGCGACGTGGTCGGCCTCTGCATGGCGGTCGGTCCAAGGCTCGGACTGGACGAGGACCAGCTGCGGCGCCTCGAGTTCACCGCGCTGCTGCACGACGTCGGCAAGATCGCGATCCCCAAGGAGATCATCAACAAGCCGGGCAGGCTCACCGACGAGGAGCGCGCGATCATCGAGACCCACACGATCGAGGGCGAGGCGATGCTCGAGCGCGTCGGGGGGATGCTGGGCGAGGTCGGGCGGCTCGTGCGCTCCTGCCACGAGCGCTATGACGGCCTCGGCTACCCGGACGGCTTGGCCGGCGGCGCGACCCCGATCGAGGCGCGGATCGTGTGCTGCTGCGACGCCTTCAACGCCATGACCACCAACCGGCCGTACCGCTCGGCGCTGTCGCTGGGCGAGGCGCTGGGCGAACTGCGAACGCATCGTGGGACGCAGTTCGACCCGGACGTGGTGGACTGCCTGCTGGCGCTGCACGACGGCGCCGTGACGCCGATCGACGGCGCCCAGCTTCAGGCGACCGCGGTCACCGCATAGCCGCCGACGCCGGCCACCGGAAGCGCCGCGCTCAGCGCTCGGCGCGCGCCAGCTCAGCGCTCGACGCACGGCGTCGGCGCCGAGCCGGAGTGGGCGCCCGCTCGATCGACTCCAGGGCGACGGCCACCGCCGTCTGCAGCGAGCGCTCCCGCCCGCGCTCCCGCGCGCGCTCAAACGCCTCGGCACCGAGCGACTCCGCGAGCTCCTGCGCTGTCGCAGCGAAGAACGGCAGCTCGTCCGGCTTGCGTTCCCGCTCGGCCCGAGTTCTTTGTGCGTCGGCTGCGCCGATCAGCTCGGCGCCGGTGATCGGGCTCCCGGTGCGCACGCTGTACGCCGCCAGGACCTCCAGGCACTCGACGATCTGGCGGTGCTCACCAAGCCCGTAGGACAGCTCCAGGCCTTCGCGCAATAGCTGCGGGATCGCGGGGTCCTCTGAGCGGTAGCGGACCAGATGCTTCCCCAGCTCGATCAGGGTCTGGGCGAGGTGCATGCCGTCGGCCGCGGCGCGTGCAAGCTCAACGCCGTGCTCCAGCAGCGGCAGTGCCTGGTCTGCCTGGTCGAGCAACTCATAGACCACAGCCAGGTTCTGGCACATGACGCTTTGCCCCCGCAGGTCACCCAGCTCCTTCCACATGTCGCCGGCTTCCGAATAGCGCGCCACGGCGGTGGAGTAGTCCTCGGTATACACGGCGATCACGCCGAGGTTCATCAGGATCCGCGCGATCTGCCGGCGATCCTCGACGTCGGCCGCCACGTCCAGCGCCTGTTCGAACCCGGCGCGCGCCTCTTCGACGTTGCCGGTCTCGGCCGCGAGCACGCCCGCCGCGTTCAGCGCCTTCGCCCGCAGCTGCTTGTCCACCCCGTCGGCCGCGAGCGCAGCCGTCAGTTCGCGCCGTACCTCCGCGATGGCTGCCCTCGCCAGCCAGAACCGCCACAGTCCGCCATCGATCTGAAGCGCGAGCTCCGGTTCGGCGTTGGCCAATGCCCAGGCCGCTGCGGCGCGCAGATTCTCCCGCTCGGCATCGAGGCGCTCGAACCATTGCGCTTGGCTCGGTCCCTCCAGCTCCTGCTCGGCGGCCCGTGCGAGCTCGGCGTACCAAGCTGCGTGGCGATGCTTGACCTCCGGCGCATCGGCCGACGCCTCGAATCGATCCACCGCGTACTCGCGGACCGTCTCGAGCATCCGGAAGCGGGATCCATCGCGGATCACCAGCGAGTGTTCCACCAGCGCACCCAGCTCGTCGAGCACCGGCCCCCCAGCGATCGCTTCGCATGCCTCCAGCGTGCACCCGCCGTGGAACACAGCGAGCTGGGCAAAGCGCTTCTGCTCCTGCGCCGAGAGCAGATCATGGCTCCAGTCGATCGTCGCCCGCAGCGCCCGGTGGCGCTCCGGCGCGTCGCGCCGGCCGCTGGTCAGGAACTCGAGCCGACGCCCCAGGCGGTCGCGGATCTTCGCCGGCGAAAGCACCTTGACGCGGGCCGCGGCCAGCTCGATCGCCAGCGGGAGGCAATCGACCCGCTCACAGATCTCTGCGATCCGCTGAAGGTCGCGCGGTGCCGGCGAGAAGGCTGGATCCTGCTCAACCGCACGCTCGACGAAGAGCTCCACCGCGGATTCCGGTGAAAGCGGCGGGACCGGAAGCTCGTGTTCACCGGCAACCCGCAGCCGCTGCCGGCTGGTCACGACCGCGGTCAGCCCGGGAACGCCGCGCAGCAACGCGGATACCCCGGGGGCGGCGTCGATCACCTGCTCGAAGTTGTCCAGGAAGAGCACAAGCGGTGCCCGGCTCAGCGCTTTCACCACCGCCGCCTCGGTGGAATCGTCGGCCCCAACTGCCGCCGCGATCGCTGCGAGCACCCGCTCGCCGCTGTCGATCATCGCCAGCTCAGCCAGCCGGGCGGGCTCTCCTACACGCGCCGCAAGCTCCAGCGCCAGCCGCGTCTTCCCCACGCCGCCCGGGCCGGTCAAGGTCACGAGCGCCACGTCGGGACGGTCGATCAACTCGAGCGCGGCCCGCAGCTCCTCGTCGCGCCCCAGGATCGAGCTGACGACTCGGGGAACCGCGACGCCGTGCCGGCGGCCGCGGGACGGCCTTGCCGCGGTGCCGGTTTCGCCGGCCGGCAGGTTGACGACGGCCGGCTCCGGCAGCCCAAGCTCCGGGTCCTGGGCGAGAATCGCCGTCTGCAGGCGCACGAGCTCGGGCCCAGGCTCGATTCCGAGGTCGTTGACGAGCAGCTTGCGCGCCCGCCGGTAGGCCTCCAGCGCGTCAGCCTGCCGCCCCGCGCGATACAGCGCCAGCATCAGCAACGCGTGCATGTGCTCGCGGTAGGGATCGGCGGCGATCAGCGCCTCGAGGTCCGGGACCACCGCCGCGTCGGCACCCATCGCCAGTTCGAGCTCGATTCGCTGCTCCCGTGCGACGCTCCGCAGGTCGTTCAGGCGGGCCGCCTCCCCCGCCCTGGATCCCCTCAGCGTCACGTCGGCCAGCGCGGGCCCGCGCCACAGCGCCAGCGCCTCCTTCACCGCCTCGAGCGCAGGCTCCAGCTCACCGCCGGCCCGGAGCTCGCGGCCCCTGGCGAGAAGATCTTCAAAGCGATGAAGGTCCAGCGCCGAGCGCTCGATGCGCAGGGCATAGCCGGCGGGCAGCGTGATGATCGGTTGCTCCGCGCCCAGCGCTCGTCGCAGCTGCGAGACGTAGACCTGGAGCGCCTTGGCGGCGGTTGGGGGCGGGTCCTCACCCCACAGCTCGTCGATCAGGCGCGGCGCGGTGACCAGGCCCTCCGAGGTCTCCAGCAGCAACACCGCGAGCAGCGCGCGCTGCCTGGACGAAGACAGGACAACCGGACCGGAGTTGCCCAAAACCAGCAGCGGGCCGAGGACGCCAAACTGCATAAGTCGTGGCGGACGTTACCAGTGCCCCCTGCTGGTTCATGAGATTTTTTGACCGAGCTCAGGGAAGTTCTCAGGGGGCTCGGCCCTCGAGCACCCGGCCATCCTCGATCCGCGTCGGCTCCTCCGCGTCCAGCTCCACGGCGCCGCGGACCGTGACCCCCGCCCCGAAGGTGATATCGCCGTGCACCACCAGCCGGTCTGCCTCGCGCAGCGACGGAGCGCCGGATGGGAAACGCTTGTCGAACTCCTCCAGCACCTTGTAGAAGTGGGTGTCCAGGTCCACATAGGGCAGCCTGTCCGCCCGCTCCGCGACCGGGGCGACGATCATCCCGTCGCGGATCGAGTACACGTCGGAGCGGAGGGTAAGCAGGTCGTTGGTCGTCTTGACCGGCACGAACCGGGTGCGCGGAACGCACAGCAGCCGAGCGCCCTCGAAGCTCTGGATCGCCGAGCCCATCGCGCTCTCGAGCTGGACCACCGGGGTCGACTCGGGATCCCGCGGATCGACGGTTTTCTGGTTGACGATCAGCGACATGTCGAGCACGCCCTGCCTCTCCTGGAGCGTGTCGGCCAGCGCGCGCAGATCCACCCACAGGTTGTTGGTGTTGTAGTAGCGCCAGCGGCGGTAGTCACGGAACGAGTCCTCGTCCTCGGGCGCCGTCTGCGCCGATTCGCGCAGGACGATCTGGCCGTCGGCGCGGCGCCGGGCCAGGTGCCCGCCCTTGCGGTCGGCCTCGGTCCCCTCCACCACCTCCATCAGGAACGCCACCCCCTCCGACGCCATGAACGCGGGAATGCGCGGCTCGACCAGCGCCCCGAGGTTGTCGGAGTTGGAGATCATCGCGTAGCGAAAGCCCGCGTCGAGCAGCTGCGCCAGCACCCCGGAGCGCCGCAGCGCGCCGTAAACGTCACCGTGACCGGGGGGAGCCCACTCGAGCGCCGGCTCCGCGGGCCAGGACACCGGCGCCAGCGTCTCCTGTTCGAGCTTCGGGACCATGCTCTGCATGAACTCGGGCGGCAGCCCGACGTCCAGCTCGGGGTGGCGGCGGAGCGCCTGGAGGGTGTCGGCCCGGGTGGCCTCGCTGTTCATCAGCACGAGCGGAAGCCGCACCTGATGGCGCTCCCTCAGCGCGAGGATCTGCGCGATGATGATGTCCAGGAAGCTGTGGCCCTCCCGGGCCTCGACCAGCGATTTCGGGTGCCGCAGCCCCATCGTGGTCGCCAGGCCGCCGTTGAGCTTGATCGCCACGACCTGCCCGAACACATCTCCCACCTCGAGCTCGGAGACCTCGTCGAACGCCGCCACGTCGCTCACCGGTTCGAGGTCCTCGCTGCGCAGATAGGCTGACTCCCCCGCGTCGAGGCGCTGATAGTTGCGGCGGAAGGCGCTGATCGCCTCCTCGGGCTGCCCGGCCTCGCGCATCTTGTGCTCGGCGGCCCGCAGGCCCTCGGCGCTCATGCTGACATTCTGCCCGGTCTGCCACTACGCTGGCCAGGCGATGCCCAGCCTGATCCTGTTCGGCGACACCGTGCGCTCGGCAGCGCTCCGCCACGAGGTGCCGGTGTCGATCATCGACCCGCTGATGTGGGCGCAGGTGGACGGGCGGGTGGCGATCCTGACCAGCCGCCTCGAGCGTGAGCGGATCGCGGCGGGGTTGCCGGACGCCGAGGTGCTCGACTACTTCGACTTCGGGATGCGAGAGCTTCGCGAGCAGGGGCTGACTCATGCGGTCGCCGAGCGCATGGTCGCCGCTCGCGTGTCGAGTCACCTCGGGATCAGCGACGCGGTCGTCCCGGGTGACTTTCCGGTCGCGCTCGCCGACCGCCTGAGGGACGAGGGTCTGCATCTGACCGTCGATGACGAGGTCTTCCAAATGCGCCGGCGGGCAAAGTCCGCCCCGGAGCTCGGGGGGATCCGGATCGCCCAGCACGCGGCCGAGCAGGCGATGAGAGAGGCGGCGGAGCTGCTGGCGGCCGCCGAGCCGACGGGCGACGGCAACCTGCGCCTCGACGGGATCATTCTGAGCGCCGAGCGCGTTCGTGAGGCGATCCGGACCGCGTGCGCCAGGGAGGGCGCGCCGGCGCCGCCCGGTGTGATGGTTGCATCGGTGCGCGACGGATTCGGTCACGAGCCGGGCAGCGGACCGCTCCCGTCCGGGCTGCCGATCCAGATCGACCTGTTCCCCTGCCATGAGGAGACCGGCTGCTGGGCCGACATGACGCGCACCTTCGTCGTGGGCGAGCCGGCTGGGGAGCACGCCGAGCTGATCGCCCAGCAGGAAGAGCTGGTGCGCGCGGCACTCGAGGACGCGCGCGCTGCGATCCGGCCCGGCGTGACCGGTCGCGAGCTCTACAACGCAGTCTGCGATCGCTTCGAGGCCGCCGGGTACCGGACTCAGCGCACCGGGCCGGGCGAGGACCCCAGCGAAGGCTTTCAATTCTCGCTCGGCCACGGCGTCGGGCTGGAGGTGCACGAGGAGCCCTCGCTGGGTCTCGCCGGAGGCCAGCCGCTGATTCCCGGCGACGTGCTGGCCATCGAGCCCGGGCTGTGGGACCGCCGCATCGGCGGCGTCCGCTACGAGGATCTCGTGCTGGTGACCGAGGACGGGTCGGAGACGCTGACCGACTATCCGCTCGGCCTCACGGCCTGAGCATCGCCTCGACCG
>DAIQND010000149.1:0-6333 GCA_036788555.1 Solirubrobacteraceae bacterium
GACCGGCTCACCTGCGGCCATGGGCTCACGAGCGCCGACGGGCTCACCGGCGGCCATGGGCTCACGAGCGCCGACGGGCTCACCGGCGGCGGGGGCGACGCGCTCACCCGCCGGAGCGACGGGCTCGCGGTATGTGCCAGCACCAGCGCCCGCAGGTTGGGCAACCGCGCCCTCGCGCTCGGCGACCCGGCCGCGATGGCGGGTCTCCTCGGCACCGACCGCGGCGCCGGTTCCGGCGATCGCGGCATCACGTGCGACGCGCCGGCGGCCGTAGACATAGGCGGCAGCGCCGGGGAGCGCGTACGCGGCCAGCGCCGTGATGAGGACGCCAAGACCGCTGTGCAGCGTCAGGAACTCGAGCATCCGCGTGATGACGTGGCGGCCGTGGGCAGCGCCCTGGGCGCCGAGGCCGTGGGTCCACAGCCGGCTGACGTCCGGCCCGATCGCGAACCAGACGCCGCCGGCCAGCGCCACTAGGGCGCCAAACCGGCCGGACAACCGTGGCCCGCCGCCCATCAGGATCAGGCCGCCGAGAACCGCCGCCGCCGCCGGGAGGATGTCCAGCCACAGCCGGCCGCTGGTGTACGTCCAGGCCTTATCCGGACCAAGCGTGAAGTGGAAGTACGGGCCGACGAACGGGATAATCCCGCCCCAAATGCCCGCCAGCAGGATTACGAGCCCTGAAAAGCGCGTCGTTACGTGTCGCAACATAAGATCCCTCCTCCTTCTTTTGGGAGGCCTCGTTTTGCTCGTGTCAAGCCTTCCCGGATGAGCGTCGCGTAATCACACTGAAAGAGGGTGTGCAGTTGCCGACCGTCGAGACCGTCAACGGAGCGATCGACGCCAAAGACCTTGGTCTGACGCTGATCCACGAGCATTTCTTCTCAAGCGACGAAGCGGTCAGCGCCCAGTGGCCGCACGTGCGCGATCACGAGCGCGAGCACGCGCTGGCGGTCGAGGCCGCTGAGGCGCTGAAGCGACACGGGGTGCGGACGGTGGTCGAGCCGACCGCGATGCTGCTCGGGCGAGACATCCGAGCGCTCAGCCGGCTGGCGGGCGAGACCGATCTTCAGATCGTCGCCTGCACGGGGATCTACACCTACGACCACCTGCCGCAATTCCTGCTCAACCGCTCGGTTGACTTCATCGCCGAGCTGTTCGTGCACGACATCGAGCGCGGGATCCAGGGCACCGAGGTCAAGGCGGCGTTCGTGAAGTGCGCGGCCGATGCCGCCGGCGTGAACGAGCGGATCGAGAAGGTCCACCGTGCCGCCGCACGGGCATCGCTGCGGACCGGGGCGCCGATCATGGCTCACTCGCGCCCGGCGTCGCAGACGGGACCGCGCCAGGTGGAGATCTTCCTCGAGGAGGGCGTCCCGCCGGAGAAGATCCAGATCGCGCACACCGGCGACACCGACGAGCTGGACTACATCGAGCGGCTGCTGGAAGCCGGCGTATGGATCGGGATGGACCGCTACGGGCTCGACATCTTCCTGCCCACCGAGCGGCGCAACGCCACGGTGCTCGCGCTGCTCGAGCGCGGCTACGCGGACCGGATGTTCCTCTCGCAGGACTTCGACATCCCGATCGCGGCGGGGCTTGACTGGTACCCCCCCGAGGTGATCGAGCGGATGGAGGCGGCGGGCGCGGCGCCGCATTGGAGCATGACCTTCCTGTTCGAGCAGGTGATTCCGGCGCTCAGGGGCGGCGGGATGACCGAGGAGCAGCTCCAGACGATGCTGGTCGAAAATCCGGCCCGCTGGCTCGGCCGGTAGACGGCGCTCAGAGCGTGAACACGACCTTGCCGACCAGGCTGCCGTCGAGCATCGCCTGAAAGCCCTCACGCGCCTGGTCGAGCGGGAGCGTGCGGTCGATGAGCGGCCTGACGTCCTTCTCGGCACACAGCCGCATCAGGCGTTCCAGCTCATCACGCGTCCCCATCGTGGACCCGATCACCGACAGCTGGAGGAAGAACACACGCGCCAGTTCGGCCGGCGGGCTGTCCCCCGTGGTCGCGCCGGATACGACCAGGGTCCCGCCGGGTTTGAGCGCGCGGACCGAGTGCCGCCAGGTTGCCTCACCGACGGTCTCGATCACCACGTCGACCCGCTCGGGCAACCGCTCCCCGGCTTCGAAGGCCTGCTCGGCGCCCAGCGAGATCGCCTCGCGGCGCTTCGCTTCCGAGCGGGCGGTGGTCCATACGCGCGCTCCGGCCGCCGACGCCAGCGCGATCGCCGCGGTGGCCACGCCGCCGCCGGCGCCCTGCACGAGCACCGTGACTCCGGGCACGACCCCGCCGCGGGTGAACAGCATCCGGTAGGCCGTCAGCCAGGCGGTGGGCAGGCATGCCGCCTCCTCGAAGCTCAGCTCCGCCGGCTTGGGCAGGATGTTTCGCCGCGGCACGGCCACGCGCTCGGCGAACGTCCCCGGGTGCTTCTCAGAAAGCAGCGAGCGCTTGGGATCAAACGTCTCGTCCGCCCGCCAGTCCGGGTCGCTGATCACCGAGTGGACCACAACCTCGTTGCCGTGCTCGTCGAGCCCCGCGGCGTCGCATCCCAGGATCATCGGCAGCCGGTCCTCGGGCAGCCCGACACCCCGCAGCGACCACAGGTCGTGGTGGTTGAGCGAGGCGGCCCTGACCTCGACGGTCGTCCATCCGGGCGACACTTCGGGCTCCGGCCGCTCGCCGATCTCGAGCCCGCTCAACGGGTTGTCCCGGTCGATAGCCGAGGCGAAGACGGCACGCACCGCGCTTCAGCCTGCCTCGACCGTGCGCTTGAGCTCGCCCGCGCGGGCGCCGGCCAGCATGTCGCGCAGCAGGTCGACCAGCGGCCCGCGAATGACCATCCCGAGCATCCTCCCGAGCTCGGCCTCGAGCGCGTAAGTGGCCCGTGTCTGACCGGGACCGAGCTCCTCGAGCTCCCAGCTGCCCTCGACCGACCTCAGCTCGCCCTTTTCCTGGGTCCAACGCAGGGCGGTCGGCGCCTCGTAGCGGAAGCGCACGGTGGACTTGACGGTCCGGACCTTGGCGTCGGACTCGACCTCGCAGAGCATCGGGCGGCCATCACCGTCTCGCTCGAGCACGCGAATCGCCTTCAGGCCGCCCTGCCAGTCGGGCGCCCGCTCGACGTCCTCAACCACCGCCCACACGTCCTCGAGCGGGGCGTCGATGTCGGCGGTGGATGTTCCGGTGAGGGGTGCCATGGAGCCTGGCCGAAAGAGTGGACTATAAGTCCCGTTTTCGGCCGGGCCCTTCCGGGCTGGGCATCGACGGCCCGGACGGCCGGGTCGGGCAGGATATGCGGATGCCGCGGGTTGCCGTTGTCGGACACGTCGAGTGGGTCGAGTTCATCCCGGTGAAGCGGATGCCGCGTGAAGGCGAGGTCGTGCATGCCGACGGTCCGTCGTTCACCCGGGCGGCAGGGGGAGGCGGCGTGGCGTCGGTGGTGCTGGTGGCGCACGGGGCGGAGGTGGACTTCTTCTGCGCGCTGGGCGACGACCCGCACGGACACGCCGCGGCCGAGCAGCTGGCCGAGCGCGGGGTCAGCGTCCACGCGGCGTGGCGGGCCGACCAGCCGACGCGGCGGGCGGTGACGCTTCTCGAAGAAGCCGGCGAGTCCTCGATCGTGACCGTCGGCGAGCGCCTCGAGCCGCTGGGAGCCGACGACCTGCCCTGGGACCGGATCGTTGAGGCGGACGGCGTGTACTTCACCGCGGGTGACGTGGGCGCCCTCGAGTTCGCGCGGCAGGCGCGCGTGGTCGTCGCCTCACCGCGGGCTCGCTCGACGCTCGAGGCGGGGCCGGCGATCGACGCGCTGGTGTACAGCCGGGGGGACCCCGACGAGGCCGGCTGGGCGCGCCAGGTCGAGGGCCAGGCGCGTGTCATCGTTCAGACACGAGGCGCCCAGGGCGGGGTGTGGTGGGGCGAATCGGAGGGGAGCTGGCGCGCGGTCCAGCCTGACGGGCCGGTCAAGGACGCCTACGGCTGCGGCGACTCGTTTGCCGCCGCGTTCACGTACGGGCTCGCGAGCGGGGCGACGGTCGCCGACGCGGCGGCAATCGGCGCCCGGGCGGGCGCGAGAATGCTCACCCGGAAGGGGGCGCCGTAGGGAGCTTTCCGGCTCTGGCCTGGCGTAGATAGCGGCGCTGCTGCCGACGGCCGTAGGCCAGCATCCGCGGCGCATATCGCAGTGACGTCCGCGGCATCAGGTCGAACAGCCGCAGCATCCGGCCGCGCCAGCGGGGGATCGCCAGCACCGGCTGCGGGTCATCGAGCAGCCCCATGACCTGGGCGGCGACCTCCTGGGGCTGCAGCAGGACGCCCGAGAACGACGCCGCTGCGTTGGGGTCCTCGAGCTTGTCGTAAAGCATCGGGGTCCAGATCCCGTCGGGGCAGACGCAGGAGATATGGATGCCGCTGACGCCCGCCAGCCGCAGGTCGGCCATCGTGGCGAGGCTGAAGCCGAGCGCCGCGTGCTTGGCGGCTGTGTAGACGGCGTAGCCGGGAGCTGCCACCAGCCCGGCCATCGAGACGACATTGAGGATGTGCCCGTGTCCGGCGGGGCGCATCCGCTCAAGCGCCGCCACCGTGCCGTTGATCGTTCCGGTGGCGTTGACGTCGAGCATCGTCCCGCGGGTGCGCTCGTCCTGCTGCCACGCGGGACCCGGGATCAGCACGCCGGCGTTGTTGACCCACACCTCGAGCGAGCCGGCGCGCCGGACGGTCCGCGCTGCAGCCGCCCGGCAGGCCGGAAAGCTCCGCACGTCGAGCGCCGAGCCAAAGGCCCGCGGCCCGAGCCCGGCCGCGGCGCGGGAGGCCAGCGCTCCGTCCACGTCGGTGACATGCACGAGGTAGCCGCGCTCCGCCAGCCGGCGGGCGATCTCCAGTCCCAGTCCGCGCGCCGCGCCCGTAATCAGCGCGCCGCCGGGACTCGGGGGGCCGGATGGTTCGTCCTGGGTGGGTGTCATCGTCTGCGGTCGCGGCCCCGCTCGGCGGGGTCCAGCTGCCGGTACGCTAACCAGGTGGAGCGCGGTGTACTCCTACGACTGTCAGCGGATTGGTCACGGCGGGGCAAGCGCGCTGGCTCCGGCCAACACGCTCGCGTCGTTTGACGCTGCCCTCGAGGTCGGCGTCGACATGATCGAGTTCGACGTCCGCGGCCGCGGCCGCGAGCTCGTACTCGCCCACACGATTCTCCACGCACGGCGGCCCCGGAATGTGCGTCTGCACGAGGCACTGGCTCACCTGTCGGGCGCCCGGTTTCGCGACGTCGAGCTGAACGTGGATCTCAAGCACCCGGGGTGCGAGTCCGCGTTGCTCGAGCAGCTGCGCGCGAGCGGACTGCTCGAGCGCACTCTGATCTCCTCGCAGGTCACCGAGGTGCTTGACCGGGTGCGGGCGATCGACGCGCGAGCCAGGGTGGGAATTTCGGTCGGTGGACGGGTCTCGCGGGTGAGCCGGCGGTGGCGAAACTGGCGCGAGCAGGTGCTGGACGGTCTGGCTTGGCGACGCTGGGATGCGCTGATGGCCCAGCACCGCCTGGTCGACGCGAACCTGCTCCAGGAGGTCGCGGAGCGGCGGGGGCGGCTCTACGCGTGGACGGTCAACGAGCGCCTGGCGATCGAGCGGCTGCTCGGTATCGGCGTCCACGGGATCGCCACCGCGGATCCGCGCCTATTCGGTTAGCCCTCGAGCCGCCCGGCTCTGCTGCGGGCTGGGCGTGGCCTACGCTCCAGGGCGTGGAAGCGGTGGCGCTGAGCGAGCTGGTTCCGCGGCCCACCGAGGGCCGCGTGTTCGAGCAGGTGTTCTGCCCCGGATTCGCCGACTGCGCGCCATCCGGGCGGATTCGCCTGGACGCGATCGCGCGGTGGCTCCAGGACGTTGCCTACGCGGACGTCGTGGACGCCGAGCTGGTTGACCGGGCGGTGTGGGTGGTGCGGCGGACGCGCATCAGCGTGCGGCGATTCCCGGCCTTTGGCGCCGCGTACCGCGTGTCTACGTTCTGCAGCGGAATCGGGCGGATGTGGGCGGAACGGCGGACATCGGTAACCGCGGTGGGGCAGGCGGCCAGCGATGTCGAGGCGGTGACCCTGTGGGTTCACCTCGATCCCAATGATTGGCGCCCGCTTCCCCTGAGCGAGGAGGAGGCGGCCGTCTACGGCGCCTCGGCCGGCGGGCGACGGGTGACCGCGAGGCTTCGCCACCCGCTCCCACGGGGCGGCGAGGAGCGAGCGACCTGGAGCTTTCGCGCCACCGAGCTCGACCTGGCGGGACATATCAACAACGCCGCCTACTGGCACCCGGTGGAGGAAGAACTGCTCTCGCGCCCCGAC
>DAIQND010000150.1:0-6279 GCA_036788555.1 Solirubrobacteraceae bacterium
GCGACTTCAACTCCTACGGGTCGCGGCGCGGCAACCACGAGGTGATGATGCGCGGGACGTTCGCCAACATCCGCCTGCGCAACCAGCTGGCGCCGGGGACCGAGGGCGGCGTGACGCTCTACCTCGGGTCAGGCGATGAGGAAGGCGAGCAGATGCCGATCTACGACGCGGCGATGCGCTACCTCGAGGAGGAAACCCCGCTCGTCGTTCTGGCGGGCAAGGAATACGGTTCCGGCTCGTCTCGCGACTGGGCCGCCAAGGGCACGACGCTGCTCGGCGTCCGCGCGGTGATCGCCGAGAGCTTCGAGCGGATCCACCGCTCGAACCTCGTGGGCATGGGCGTGCTGCCGCTTCAGTTCAAGGCTGGCGACTCGGTTTCCTCGCTCGGACTGACGGGCCGCGAGCGGTTCACGATCCACGGGCTCGCCGGCGCCGACGAGCTCCCGCGGGAGCTGACGGTGCAGGCGGATGACCGCGAGTTCCCGGTCATCGTCAGGATCGATACCCCGCGCGAGCAACGCTACTTCCGCCATGGGGGGATCCTCCAGTTCGTGCTCCGGGAGCTGGCGGGGGCGGATCGCCCGTAGCTGCGCGCGCGAGCTGCCGCCCACCGCGGCCGCGGTGATTCCTTCAGCCGCCCGCCCCTTCGCTCGGCCCGCGGGGACGAACAGTTCCCGCCAAAAAGCGCAAAGGGCCCGCATAAGTCGCGGCTAAACCGGGTAGATATTTGATCATGGCGCGTTCGCTCCTGCACTTCGCCCGCTGGCTGGCCTGGCAACTGGGGGAGCTGGACCGCCCCGCCGTACGCCCGCCGGCCCGGATCACCGTGATCTCGGGCGGCCAGTCCACCGCGCGGTAGGCGACCCCGACCGGGGGCGCCGCCTATGCGGCCGGGCCCCGTCGGCTAAGCCGCCCGGCCCCGCCGCCTATGCGGCCGGGCCCCGTCGGCTACGCCGCCGGTCGCAGCGCCGCCAGCTCGCCGCTCAT
The DNA here is from genome assembly GCA_036788555.1 of Solirubrobacteraceae bacterium. Lineage (GTDB taxonomy): Bacteria > Actinomycetota > Thermoleophilia > Solirubrobacterales > Solirubrobacteraceae > Palsa-465. Next base: position 988 of record DAIQND010000150.1, read on the forward strand.
CGCAAGCCGGGTGAGCGCCTTGCGCTCGAGCCGCCGGACGGCATCAGCCGAGATCCCAAGCTGCCTGCCCGCCTCCCGCAGCGGCGTCGGCTCCTCGCCGTCTATCCCGAACCGCAGCTTGACCACCCGCCGCTCGGCAGGCGGGAGCTGGTTGATCGCGCGGTGGACTGCCGCCTCCCGGACGGCGGCCTCAACTCGCTCTTCCGGCGTCACCGCATCGCTGGGGATCAGGGCGCCGAGTGGCGTATCGTCGCCGTCGCCGATTGGGCGGTCGAGGCTGGTGATCACCCTGGGGACGTCTCGAAGCTCACGGATCACGGCCAAGTCAAGCTCGGCCGCCTCGGCCAGCTCCTGGTCGGTTGGGTCACGACCGAGTTCAGCCAGCAGCCTGCGCCGAGCCCGCTCGATCCGCCGATCGCGCTGGCCGATGTGCACCGGCAGGCGGATCAACCGCGCGCGGTTGGCGATCGCCCGCTGGATCGATTCGCGGATCCAGAAGGTGGCGTAGGTGGAGAACTTGAAGCCCCGGCGGTAATCGAACTTCTCGGCGGCGCGGATCAACCCCAGGATCCCCTCCTGGATCAGGTCCAGCAGCGACAGTTCGAGCCCCTCGTATCGCCGCGCGTTGGAGATCACCAACCGGAGGTTGGCGTTGACCAGCTGCTCCTTGGCGGCCAGGTCGCCACGCTCGATCCGCCGCGCGAGTTCGACCTCCCCCTGGCGGTCGAGCAGCGCGTAGCGTCGCACTTCGATCAGGAATAGCGCCAGCGCATCGCTGTCGGCCTGCGCCGCTGGCTCGGGCGCCTCGCGCGGGGACGGCTCGTCCATCAGCTCTGGGTCGCGCTTCATCACCAGCATCACTACCCTGCCGCGACCCCTCTCACAACCAAGCTCGCACGGCACTCCCCGGCGCGCTGCGAGCTCGGTCAATAGCCTTACCGATCGTGACAGCGGAATTCCTGACCCGACTCGTGCGTGCCCCGGGACCGTCCGGTCGCGAGACGAACGCGGCCCGAGTCTGGCGAGAGGCGTGCGCCGAATTCGCCGAAGTGGGCGCCGACAACGTCGGCTCGTCGTTCGCGCGCGTTCCCGGAACCGCCGGAGGCCCGCGGCTGATGATCGTCGGTCACATCGACGAAATCGGGCTCCACGTCTCCCACATCGACAAGGAGGGCTTCCTTCGCTTTGGCCAGGTCGGCGGCTGGGACCCGGGAGTGCTGATCGGCCAGCGGGTACGGCTGCATACGCGCGACGGCGAGGTGGTCGGCGTGATCGGACGCAAGCCGATCCACCTGCTCAAGGACGAGGAGCGCCAGAAGGTCCCGGAGGTCAAGGACCTCCACATCGATATCGGAGCCAAGGATGCCGACGAGGCGCGAGAAATGGTGCGGATCGGCGACGTGGCCGTGATCGACGTCGAGCCCGTCGAGCTCCGGCCCGGAATCCTGGTTTCGCGTGCGCTCGACAATCGCGTCGGTTGCTACGTGGCGGCCGAGGCCGCACGTCTGGTCGCCGAGGCGGGCGGCGCGCCCGGAGACGTCCTGGCGGTCGCCGTGGCTCAGGAGGAGACAACCTTCGCCGGCGCGCGGACCAGCGCGTTCTCGCTGGAGCCTGACGTGGCGATCGTGGTCGACGTGACCTTCGCCACCGATCAACCGGGCATCGAGCTTGGCTCGATCACCGACCATAAGCTCGGATCCGGCGCCGTGGTCGCGCGTGGCACGACGCTCCACCCGCGCGTGTTCGAGCTGCTCTTCCAGGCGGGCGAGCAGGGGGACATCCCGTTCACGGTCGAGTCGATGGGGCGCGGAACCGGGACCGACGCCGACGCGATCCACCTAAGCCGCTCCGGCGTCCCCACCGGCCTTGTGTCGGTTCCGCTGCGATACATGCACTCGCCGGTGGAACTCGTGATGCTGAGTGACGCGGACGCCGCAGCGCGGCTGATCGCCGCCTTCGCCCAGCTGCTCGAACCCGGGATGTCGTTCGAGCGGTAGGTCTTCCGCGGGCCGTCAGTGCGCGTTCTGCTCCTGTTCGACATCGACGGCACGCTCGTCTCCGGCGCCACCGATGCCCACCGCGACGCGATGTACGAGGCGCTCCGGACGGCTCATGGCATCGCTCCCGGGGCTCGCGCGCTGCATGCGGTGGCGCCCGCCGGGCGCACCGACCCCGAGATCGCGCGCGCGATCCTGCTCGCCGCAGGCATCTCGGCCGCCCGCATCGACGAGCGTGCCGACGCGGTGCGCGAGGAGTGCTGCCGCGCCTACGCCCGCCTGTGTCCGGCCGATCTCTCGGAATTCGTGCTGCCCGGAGTGGTCGAGCTGCTTGACTGGCTGAGCCGGCGCGAGGACGTGATCCTCGGCCTGCTGACCGGCAACTACGAGGCGGTGGCTCGGCTGAAGCTCGCCCGCGCGGGGATCGGCAGCTACTTCCCAGCCGGACACGGCGCGTTCGGCTCCGACGCCGAGGACCGCCTTGCGCTGCCGGTGATCGCGCGACGGCGGGCGGGGCCGGTCGGGCGTCCCCACCCGCGTGAGCAGACCCTCGTGATCGGCGACACCCCGAGGGACATCGCATGCGCTCAGGCCGACGAGCTTGGCTGCCTTGCGGTGGCCACGGGTCCATACTCGGCCCAGCAGTTGAGCGAGGCCGACGCGGTCGTTCGGGACTCCGCCGAGCTGCGGGCGGCGCTCGCCGCGCGGCTCGACGCCGTGCCGTGACCCTGGCCCTAGCTTCCGGGCGCCGGGAACTGCGCGCGCATCATCAGATCCCAGACGCGATCCGGGGCGAGCCGCCGTTGGGCGATCATCAGGTGCGCGCTCGGCGTGACCCGGTAGCGGGCCTTAGGGCGCCGCGCGCCGATCGCCTTGGCGATCACTTTCGCCACCGCGTCGGGCCCCCCACCCAGCTTCGCGAGCGGACCCTCGTACGCTCGCCGGGTGAGTTCGGCCACCGCCCGGTTGAAGCCCGCGTAGGGCCCGTCGAGCTCGGCGCTCTGAACCGAGCCGGCGGCGACACCGCCGAAGTTGGTGAGGATCAGCCCGGGCTCGATCACGATCACGTCGACCCCGAAGCCGCGCACCTCGAAGCGCATGGCATCAGACAGCGCCTCGAGCGCGTACTTGGTCGCGTGGTAGAGCCCCCCGCCCGGGAAGGTCAGGCGCCCGCCCATCGAGCTGAGGTTGACGATCTTCCCCCAGCCCTGAGCTCGCATCCCCGGCAGGACCAGCTGGCACATCCGCAGCAGGCCGAACACGTTGGTCTCGAACTGGCGCCGCGCCCGCTCGATCGGCACCGTCTCGACGGCGCCCGATTGGCTGTAGCCCGCGTTGTTGATCAGCACCCCAACCGCTCCCTCAGCGGCGAGGACCGCGTCCACGGCGGCGCGCATCGAGGACTCGTCGGTGACGTCGAGCGCCAGCGTCCGGCAGCCACGCTCCCGCAGGTCGGCCAGCGTCTCGACGCGGCGTGCCGTTGCGTAGACCCTCCAGCCGTCGGCGACAAGCCGGGCGGCGGTGGCGTGGCCGATGCCCGACGAGCAGCCGGTGATCAGAACTGCTCGCGAAGGACTGGCCACGGCACTCACCCTACGCGCGTCAGCTTCTTGTACGTGATGCGCCTGGGGCGATCCAGGTCGGCTCCGAGCCGCTCGCGCCGGAAGCTCTCGTACGCCTCGAAGTTGCCCTCGAACCAGCACGCCTCCGAGTTGCCCTCGAAGGCCAGTACGTGGGTGGCTATCCGGTCCAGGAACCACCGATCGTGGGAGACCACGACCGCACAGCCTGCGAAGGACAGCAGCGCCTCCTCGAGCGCGCGCAGAGTGTCCACGTCGAGGTCGTTGGTCGGCTCGTCGAGCAGCAGCAGGTTTCCGCCCTCCCGTAGCAGCTTGGCGAGATGCAGACGGTTGCGCTCCCCGCCGGAGAGCTTGGCGACCTTCTTCTGCTGGTCGGTGCCTTTGAAGTTGAACCCGGCTACGTAGGCGCGGCTGTTGATCCACTGCTCGCCGAGCTTGATCTGGTCCTGGCCGCCGGAGACCTCCTCCCAGACGGTCCGCTCGGGGTCAAGCGCATCGCGGGACTGGTCCACGTAGGCCAGCTGGACGGTGTCGCCGAGCCGCAGGACACCGGCGTCCGGCTGCTCCTGGCCGGTGATCATCCGCAGCAGCGTTGTCTTGCCGGCCCCGTTGGGGCCGATCACGCCGACGATCCCGCCCCGGGGCAGCTTGAACGACACGTCATCGAACAGCACCCGATCTCCATAGGTCTTGCGCAGCCCCTCGGCCTCCACCACCACCTCGCCGAGCCGGGGCCCGGCCGGGATGTGGATCTGGACGTTGTCCAGCTTGACGTTGGCGTCCTGGGCCAGCAACGACTCGTAGGCGTTCAGGCGGGCCTTGGGCTTGTTGCGCCGGGCACTGGCGGAGGTCCGCACCCATTCGAGCTCGCGCTCGATCGTGCGCCGCCGCGCGGCTTCCTGGCGAGCCTCCTGCTCGAGCCGGCCGCGCTTCTGTTCGAGCCACCCGGAATAGTTGCCCTGGTAGGGGATGCCGCGGCCGCGATCGAGCTCGAGGATCCAGCCGGCGACGTTGTCGAGGAAGTAGCGGTCGTGGGTGACCGCGACCACTGTCCCCGCACAATCGCGGAGGTGGCGCTCGAGCCAGGCCACCGACTCGGCGTCCAGGTGGTTGGTCGGCTCGTCGAGCAGCAGCAGGTCGGGCGCCTGGAGGAGCAGCCGGCAGAGCGCGACGCGACGGCGCTCCCCACCTGAGAGCGTCGAGACATCGGCATCCGGCGGCGGACAGCGAAGCGCGTCCATGGCGATCTCGAGCGTGGTTTCGAGATTCCACCCGTCGACGGCATCGATCCGCTCCTGCACCGCCCCCAGCTCATCCGCGGTCTCCTCCGAGTAGTTCATCGACAGCTCGTTGAAGCGGTCAAGCAGCCCGCGCACCTCGGCCACCCCCTCCTCGATGTTCCCGCGCACGTCCTTCTCGGGGTCCAGCTGCGGCTCCTGCTCGAGCAGCCCGACGCTCGCGCCAGGCGCCAGCTGCGCGTGGCCGTCGAAGTCCTGATCGAGCCCAGCCATGATCCGCAGCAGCGTGGACTTGCCGGCGCCGTTGTAGCCGAGCACGCCGATCTTCGCCCCGGGCAGAAACGACAGCGAGATGTCCTTGAGCACCTCGCGGTCAGGTGGATAGCGGCGGGACAGCCGATGGGTGGTGAAGATGTACTGGGCGGACACCAGGCCCAGGATATTGCGGGCGGTGAGTCACGCCGCTGCCGGCTGCTG
>DAIQND010000151.1:0-6268 GCA_036788555.1 Solirubrobacteraceae bacterium
CAGGCGGCTCAGCGCATGGGCGCCTACCTGCTCGAGGGTCTGCGCCGCCTCCAGGGCCGTTACGACATCGTCACTGACGTCCGCGGCGAGGGTCTGATGCTTGGGGTCGAGCTGGGTGCGCCACGTTCGCGGGCGGCGCAGCTGAGCTGGCGGCTGTTGCGGGCGGCCAGCGAGGGCCTCTACCCGCAGCTGATCGTGATCCCGCTGCATCGGGACCACGGCGTGATCACGATGGCGGCGGGCAAGAACGACGTAATCAAGCTGCTGCCACCTCTCACCCTGAGCAAGAGCGAGGCGGACAGCTTCCTGACGGCATTCGAGTCAGTGCTCGCCCAGTGCCAAACCGACACGGCCAAGAACTGGGGCGAGGTGCGAGATATCGCGCTGGCGACGCTGTCTCGCAGGTCGCGCAGGAGATAAGAGTCGCCCGCACGCGATGATCTCTGCCTGATCACCGGCGCGACCGGGTTCATCGGCGGTCATTTCGCGCAGCGCCTGCGGCGTGCGGATGCGCGGGTGCGCTGCCTTGTGCGCCATACCAGCGACACGACGCATCTCGAACGGCTGAACGTCGAGCTTGTCGAGGGCGACCTGACCGACCCGCCTTCGCTGGCGGGCGCCGTCGAGGGCTGCCGGTACGTCCTCCACTGCGGGGCTCTGGTCTCCGACTGGGCGACGGTGCAGGAGATCCGGCGGATCAACGTCGCCGGCACCACGAACCTGCTCGAGGCGTCGGCGGCGGGGTCGGTGGAGCGGCTGATTCACCTGAGCACCACGGACGTGTACGGGTATCCGGGTGGGCCGGCGATCGACGAGACATACGTGCCGACTGGGTTTCAGAACTGGTATGCCCAGACCAAGCGGGAGGCCGAGCGGGAGGTCCTCGATGCCAGCCGCAGGCACGGGCTCCAGGTGGTGATTCTGCGTCCGGCGACCGTGTACGGCCCTCGCTCGCGGGAGGTCATCGGCGAGATGGCGAGCGCGATCATGCGGGGCCAGATGGTGCTGATCGGCGGTGGTCGTGCCACGGCCGGCCTGACCTATGTCGAGAACCTGGCGGACGCGGCGATTCTCGCCCTGCACGACGAGAGGGCGGTCGGGGAGAGCTTCAACATCACCGACGGGCTCCCGATCACGTGGCGTCAGTTCCTGGATGATCTCGCGGACGGTCTCGGGTGCCGCCGCGTTCGCTGGAGCCTGCCCTTCGCCGTCGCCCACCCCGTGGCGCGCCTGCTGGAGCAGACCTACCGGTGGTTACGCGCAACGGCGGGGGTGAAGACCTCGCCGCTGCTCTCCCGCCAAGCCGTCGATGTGCTGGGCAGGCCCCAGGACTTCAGCAACCAAAAGGCCAAAGCGCTCCTCGGCTGGACGCCGCGCGTCGACTACGCCGCGGGTCTGGCCGCCACCCTGTCCTGGCTTCAGGAGGAGGTGGTGCGGCATCATTCGGCGTGCGGATGACGATGACCCTTTCGGTTGCCGCCGCGAGCTTTGCGTGGCTACTGTCCACCCTGGCCTTCGCGGTTGCCATGGCTGGAACACCCGGGCCGAACAACGCGATGCTGGCCGCGTCAGGCTCGGTGTGGGGGTTTCGGCGGACGGTTCCCCACATGCTCGGCGTGTCGATCGGGTTCTCGATCATGCTGATTGCCGTCGCTGCGGGCGCGGGCGATCTGCTCCTCCACCACCGTGCGGTCGTCGCGGTCATGCGCTGGGCCGGTGCGGCATACCTGCTCTATCTCGCGTGGAAGATCGCGATCGCGCAGCCATCGGCTCCGCCTGAGAAGGCCGTGCGGCGACCCGCCGCGGGCCGTCCTTTGAGCTTCGCGCAGGCCGCGCTGTTCCAGTGGATCAACCCGAAGGCGTGGCTGGTTGCGCTCAGCGCTGCGGCCACGTTGACCACCGTCGCGCGGCATCCGTCGCTCGCCCGCTCGCTCCTGTTGGCGGTCGTGTTCCTGGCGGTGACCCTGCCCATCACCGCATTCTGGACGTCCGTGGGGCTCGGGGCAGCACGGATATTCACGACCCGCACCGGTCTGCGACGCTTCAACCTCGCGATGGCGCTGCTGCTGGTCGCGTCGGTCGTGTCGGTTCTGGCCGGGATCGGCTAGGCACCGCGGTGCGGAGGTGGCGCTGGTTCACGGTGGTCGGGGTGGCTACGGTCGGACTGCTGCACCCGCTGGTCGAAGCGCGGGCGGCGTCGTCCACCGCCACCAAGCACCAGTTGACTGCGTCGCAGCTCGCTGCGGATCTGCGCAGCGCGGCGTGGCTTACGAAGGTGCCGGCGAATCTCCAGCCGCCGCTTGGTGACGCGGGCTCGGCAGTCCCCGCGATCAGCGAGAACGGGTGTCGCCTCGGCCGCGCGGGGGTGTGGAAGAAGCCGTGCGTCTACGGCGACAGGACCGCCCGTGCGTCGGTCGTCGTCTTCGGAGATTCGCATGCCGCGATGTGGTTCCCGGCGCTCAACCTGATCGGTAAGCAGCAGCACTGGCGACTGGTTGACCTGACGAAATCCGGCTGTCCTCCGGTGGACGTCGATCTCGCCGCCTGGTTTTTGGGCGGCGCGCCGTACGCGGCGTGCACCCAATGGAGATCGGAGGCGATGGCTCATATTGCCGCGCTTCATCCGGCGCTCGTCGTGGTGACCTGGGCGCGCTGGCTCGAGCAGCCGGAGGCGCGCCCCACGCCGGGCGTTCCGGGCGGCTACGGCGGCGCCTGGCAGGATGGAGTGGCCGCGACGTTCAGGTTCCTGCGTCACGCCGCAGGGCGGGTCGTCTTCATCTCCGATGACCCGACGCTGCCGGTGTCAGCTCCACTGTGCCTGGCATCGCACCCGGCTGACGTACAAGCCTGCACGCCCAGCTTGGCGACGGCGACCGCGCTGCCCAGCGTCAAAGCCGACGAGCTTTCGCTGGCCAAGCTTGAGGGTGTCTTCTCGATCGACCCCACGCCGTGGTTCTGCACGCCGAGGCGCTGCCCGCCAATCGTCGACAACCTGCTCGTCTATCAGGACAACAGCCACATCACGCGCGAGTGGTCGCAGTTCCTGGCTCCGCTGCTGGCTGCCAGAATCCTCCCGGTTTGGCGCTCTGCACGACCATCGTGATCATGCAGAGCGTCCCGGTTCTCAGATCCAGCCGTTGGGCCCGCGCCGCGGTCCTGCCACCCATCGCCTGCGCCGCCGCGCGGAGATCCTCCACACGACGAACAAAAGCGGGATCCACATCCAGAAGATGTGATGTGCGCCCGCCGCCGTGACCAGCAGTAGCGCGATCAGGATCGGCGCCACCGGCACCCACAGCAGTGGCCGCAACAGCGAGCTCGCATGCGGAGGTCGCTCGATCTGCTGCTCCTGTCGCGGCAGGTCTCTGACGAGCTCGTCCAGCTCGCCGAACGTCTTCGCCTCGTAGCAGCGCTCGAGGCGCTGCTGGAACTCGTTGACGTCCAGACGGCCCTCCGCGTGCGCCTGGCGGAGGCGCTCGCCCGTTCGCTCGCGGTCGGCGTCGGCGGCCCGAATGCTGGGGTCGCGACCCGCCAGGCGGTCCAAGAGGTACTGGTACTGGTGGTTCATTTCATCCTCTTTTCCGATGGGTCGGTCGCTGTATTCAGACTTCGCGCACATCCTCCTCACCGGCGGGCTCGTCCCCATCCTCGGCGAGAATCCGGTAGAGGCCCCGGCGGGTTTGCCGCAGCAGTGCCGCTGCCCGGTCGCGCTGGGCCCGGTCACCGGCGCCGGCAACCTGGAAAGCTGCCTTGCCGATCTGGATCATCAGCGGCCCGAGCTCGCTGAGCGGATGCTCCGCGTCTCCGGTGGCCGGTTCCCACGGGTCTGGCTCTCCGCTTCGCCCCTCGAGATGCTCGCGGCCGGCATCGGTGATCTCGAACGTGCGAGCACCGTCGGCCTCGGTGGAGCGGATCAGCCCCTCGTCCTCGAGCTGGGAGAGGGTCGGGTAGACCGAGCCTGGGCTCGGACGCCACAGCCCGTGGCTGTGTTCCTCGATGGCCTGCATCAGCTGATAGCCGTTGCGCGGCTGATCGGCGAGCAGGCGCAGGAGCGCGAGCCGGACGTCGCCGCGGCGAGCGCGACCCCGCCCCCGGCCGCGGGGGCCCCAGCCGGGTCCGCCGAATGGCGCTCCCTTCCACATCCGCCCCAGAGCGATCAACTCGTCGATGTCCTCAAAGCGGGGTCGGCCGTGGCGGCCCTCCCGGGCGAAGAACAGGTTGGGGGGCCCGTGGCGATGTCCGTGGCGCCTCCCGGGCCGGGCGCCGGGCCAGTCTTGAGAAAAAGCTTCACCAGTCATCTGAGTCTCCTCACCTGCATCCAACGATACGTTGACGATATATCGTAACAGGTCATTCGCGTCAACTATAACCGGGGTCTGCCGTCCGGCAGCGAAGCGTCCTTCAAGCGGGCGGCCGGCTCAGCGGCCGGCGTGGGATGCCGATACTGAGCTGAGGGCGGAATGGAATCCGGCCCGGTGAGCCGTCGCCGCCGATCGGCTCGCAGGCTGCGGGAGTGATCGAACGCGGCAGATCGGGAAACAACGCATGGACGAACAGTTCGAACAAGATCAGCGCGAGGAGGCGCGGAGCCGGTGGGGCCACATGCCGGCCTACCGTGAGTCGGCCTCGCGGGTGGCGCAGTACGGCGAGGCCGAGTGGCAGGCGATCCGGGAGGAGGCCGAGCAGATCGCCGATGAGTTCGCTGAGGCCATGCGTTCGGGCGAGCCGGCATCCGGTAACCGCGCGCGGGCGCTGGCCGAGCGTCATCGCGCGCACATCTCCCGCTGGTTCTATCCCTGCTCGCCGGAGATGCACCGGCGGCTCGGCGAGACCTACCTCAGCGACGAGCGATTCGCGCGCAACTACGAGCGGCTCGCTGACGGGCTCGCGGCCTACGTTCGGGACGCGATCGTCGCCAGCTCGGAGCGAGGAGGAGAGCGCTAGCGTCGCAACGCGGACTCAGTCCCGGACCGTGGTATCCAGCTCGAGCTGCAGCGGCGAGGGCTCGAGTGGCTCCTCGGTGGCGCGTGGCCGGCCCCGCTTGGCCCAGTGGGCGACCACGTCGTGCGCGCGGCAGCTGCGGTAGGTGACGCGCCGGTCCAGCGGCTGGATTGCGAGGCCCCCGGGTCCGCTACCGGTCACCAGGGCGTGGAACCGACGTCCCAGCCTGTCGACCTCGACGATGTCCCCGGTGTGGATGCCCTCGAGCCGCATGGTGGAGAAGGTTACGCGGCGGGGTCGCGAGGTCGGAAATCCGTCTGGTGGCCTGGCCGGCGGTCAATCCGATCCTCGCCGCTGCCGATGTACTTGCGGTGAGCACCTCGGTTCCGCCTCCCGGCTACGAGCCACCGGTCACCTCGGCATCCGCGCCTGAGCCCGCGTCAGGACCGGCGCAGGCGCCCGTCGGCGCGCGGCCGGCACGGGTGGCATGGGGTCGGCTGGGACCGCCCGCGCCGAGGCTGCTCGCCGGGCTGGTGGGCCTGGCGGTGCTGCTCGGCTTCGGGCTCTTGGGGCTCGGCGGGGGCAGCAGTCCGGTGAGCGACCCGATCGCGCAGGCGGCGACGCTCTCCTCGAGCTCTCCCGGGTACCGGATGAACCTGGCCATGACCTTGTCGATCCCGAGCGTGAGCGCGCCGCTCAGCGCCTCCGGTAGCGCGATCGTTGACCTGCGGGACCAGGCGGCCTCGGTCTCGATGGGGATCGACTTCTCGAAGGTGCCGCAGGCGGCAAGCGCGCTGGGTTCCAGCACGATGCGGATCGACATGATCCTGGAGCGGGGAGCGATGTACATGAAGCTTCCAGCCGCCATCACCGATCGGCTGCCGGGCTTCGGTGGCAAGCCGTGGATCGGCATGAACCTCACGAAGCTGCGCGGACTGCCGGGCCTCTCGTCGCTCGGGAACGACCCGACGATGAGCGACCCGAGCCGGATGCTCCAGTACCTGCGGGCCGAGTCGAGCAGCGTGACCTCCGAGGGCCAGCAGCAGGTCGACGGCGTCGAGACGACTCACTACCACGCCGTCCTGAACCTCGATGGCCTCGCCTCCAAGGTGCCGGCCCTGGAGCGGACGGTGGTTGAGCAGGCCCTGGCCAACCTGCGTCAGGCGACCCACCTGCATGGGCTTCCGGTCGACGTCTGGATCGACGCCCACCACCTGGTCCGGCGGATCGTGATGGCGCTGAGCGTGCCGGCCGGCGGTGGCAACGTGCAGGAGACGGTGACCGGCGACATGACGGACTACGGTCCGCAGCCGCTCCCGGCGGTGCC
>DAIQND010000152.1:0-6262 GCA_036788555.1 Solirubrobacteraceae bacterium
ACGCGCGCCGGAGACATCCGCCCCACGCTGGCGCTCGATCGCCCCGATATGACCTTCGTGTTCCCAGGGAGCAACTCGTGGTCCGGCACCTATCGCGGCCGCGATGCGCACCGTCGCTGGCTCGAGCGGCTGGTCCGGGTGGGGGTTATGACCGACGTCGAGGAGGTCGCAGCCGTCGGGCCGCCGTGGAACATGACGGCCTGCATCCGGGGTCGGTCGTGGTGGGACTCGCGCTCGGGCGAGCGGATCTACGACAACCGCTACGTGATCTGGGCCCACCTGCGCTGGGGCCGGGTCCGGGACTACGAGGTGTTCGAGGACACCGAGAAGGCGCGGGCGCTCGACGACTATCTCGCGGCCCACGATCCGACGCTGCTGGCCGCCTGATCCCCCGCGCGGCCGCCCGAGGGCTTCTCAGCGGGCCCGCAGCCGGGCCAGGAAAGCCAGTGCCTGGTCCAGCCAGCCGGCGGCGTGCTGCTCCCACAGGCTCACCGAATGAGTGCCGGGATAGACCGCGAATCTGTGACGGATCCCGACGGCGCGCAGCGCGGCGCTGAAGGCGCGGTTATCGGCGAGGAAATTCCTGTATCCGTCCTGGTTGCCGATGTAGAAGGCAATGTAGGTCGGGTGGCGCCGCAGGCCGCGCGCGAGTGTGGCGCCGCGCGGGACACGGGCTGCGGCGTTAGCCGCCGGCGAACCGAGGTTCAGGAGATGCCGGCCACTGGGGTCGGTGGCCTCGAAATAGCCGCTCCACGATTCGACCGCGCCATAGGTGCGGAGATTGCGCAGGCCGATGTTCATGGCGCCAAACCCGCCGGCCGAGAACCCGATCAGCGCCCGGCCGGCGCGGTCCGCGATGGTGCGGAACTGGGAGTCGATGCACCTCGTCAGGTCACGCGCGATCGCCTGCGGCCAGTTGTCGGTCGCATCCTCTCTGAGGTACTCGGGATCGCTGTCAGGCTCGCGGGCGCCCTGCGGCGCCACCACGATCGCCGAAAGCGGCCCGCTCGCGACCGCGGCTGCCACGAAACCGCTCTCGGTATAGGTCTGCGGCCCGGCCGGCAATCCGTGCAGGACGTAGATCACCGGGTAGCGGGTCGCGGTCGTCGCGTAGCCCGCCGGGAGGTACACGAGGGCTGGGAGCATGCCGCCGAGCGAGGGTGAGGTGCAGTTCACCGAAACCATCTGGGCGGGGGAGGAGGCGAGCGACGCCCGCACATGCGAATCACGGCGATGGCGTGTGAGCGCCGCGTGACCGACCGCCACAGCGAGGATGAAGAAGACCGAGGCCCAGGCGAGGAAGCTGCGCATGATCGGCACCGACGGTAGCGGCGGGATCCGGCGGCAAACTCCGCGCTCCGCCGCGCCGTGTGGGGCATATTTGTACTGAGCCGGGCGCCCGGAGGTCAGGTGACCCGGCCGCCGAGCAGCTGGCGCGCCCGCAACACCGGCTCAAAGGCCGCGCGGGGCAACTGCAGCCGCAGGTGCAGCGGCCCGGCCAGCGCCGCCCCGGCGGCCAGCAGCAGAGCCTCGATCCACGTTCCAACGCCGGGGATCCGCCCCTCGAGCACAGCGCTCAACCGGAGGTTGCGGGCCACCGCGTACGACGCCTGCGAGGCGAACAGCAGGAGCGCGAGGCCGAGCGCTCCGGCGATGACGGTCCGGCGGGCCGTGCCCAGGCGCATGAGCGCGAGTCCGAGGACGCCGCCGGCCACCAGCCATGCTGCGGCGGTTCGAACCAGCGGCTGGCCGTCAAATCCAGCCAGTTGGAGCAGCGGAAGCGCGTCGCCGAGCCGCGGCCCGACTCCCAACCACCCCAGCCCGCGCAGGCCATAGAGGAGCCCGGTCCCGGTGAGCACGGCGATCAACGCGGCGACGGTTGCGCAGGCTCCGGCGCCAGCCGCACGCAGCGCCCGGCCCAGCGCGAGGCCCGCCGCCGCGAGGCCGCCGCGCCAGTTCGTCGGCAGCTCGAGATTCGGCTCAGCCAGAGCAGGCACGCAGCTCAGGACGAGGGCTATCCCGGCCAGGTGGAGGATCGCCGGCCCCGGGCTGGACCCGAGCGACTCGTGGAAGGCAAGCAGGCCGAAGACCAGTGCGGTCAGCGTCGTGATGACCGTCATGAGCGAGATCGCGCTCACCGCGTTGCCGCGGCGTAGCGCGGTCTGGAAGGCGAGAAAGCCGCCGAACGTCGCCGCTGCCGCGAGCAAGGTCCACCCGGACAGCAGTCCCGAGGCACCGTGCGTGTGGAGCCGAACGGCAACCGCCTTGATCGCCGCGTCTGCCACCCCGTAGAGCAGACCGGCTGCCAGTGCTCGCCCCGGCGCCCGGGCGCCGGCCGTGATCGCCGCGGCGGCGCTCAGCGCCAAGGCCGTGGCACAGGTCATCGCCCCGGGCGACATCCCGCCTCCCGGCCGCGGAACGCCGACGCTCAGAACGACCAAGCCCGCCGCCACGGCGGTCACGGCGGTCACCTGGAGTCGTGGCACGCGCTGCCCGAAGATCCCCGCGGCCAGCGGAACCGACAGCGCCAAGCCGCCGGCGGCGAACGCCTGGACCAGGGAGAGGGGCGCGAGTCCCACCGCGAGGATCTGAATCGCGAAGCCCAGCCAGCCCACCGCCTGCCCGGCCAGCCAGGTGCGGCTGCGTAGCGCTCCCAGCCACGCCCGCAACCCGTCCCCGGCCCCGTCGGTCAGACCGCGCTGCTGGAGCAGGAAACCGAGGTTGATGAGCGCGGCCGACGCCACCGCGAGCATCAGCCCGAGCCACGCCAGCGGCCCGAGCCCGCGTGGGCGCCGAAGCGGCCCTCGCATCGACGCCCGCTCCCGCCTCACCCGGACAGCGGCCAGTGCCTGAGGCGCGCTGCGCCCTACCCGCGTCCGCGCGGCCGGCCGGGCCGCCGGCGGGTCAGCCACCGGCAGCGGATGGCTGACCATCTGCGAGGCCATCAGCATCATCGGGTCGACCTGCGCGTACCAGACCTGCCAGTCGTGGCCGCCGGGAAACACGTTGTAGCTGGCCACCGCGCCCGCGCGGCGCAGCTCCCTCGCCATCTGGCCGATCCCACGGCCATCCGGGTCACTTCGCCCGGTGAACATGTACACGCGGAGCGGAAGGCGCGCGAGCTGGGCCCGGGTCAACCTCCGGGCGTAGTCCAGCGGGCTGTTGTAGGCGAGCGAACGCGAGCTGGCGTGGGCGAACGCCAGGCAGCAGGTTCGGGTCTGAACGAAGTAGCCCGACCAGGACTGGACGTTGGCGAACACCGACAGGTGATGCAGCGCGATGTTGAGCGCTCCGTACGCTCCGGCGGAATAACCGGCGATCACCCGGGCCTGGCGCGACGGGATCGTCGCGAAGCGGCTGTCGACGTTACGCACCACGTCGAGGACGTAGCTCTCAAACGCGCCTGCCCGCGTGTTGGCCCACTCGGAGTCGAAGAACGTGCTGCCGCCAGGCCGCCCGTCGGGCATCACAAGGATCATCGGCCGCAGCTGGTGCCGGCTCAGCCGGTTGCTCAGCCGGACGTCGAGGTTCACGACGCTGATGAAGTCCTGCGGACTGCCGGGAGCGCCGTGCAGCAGGTAGTAGACCGGGTAGCGGTGGGCACGGCTGTAGCCGGGCGGGAGGTAGACGAGATAGTCGGTGACTCGGTGCAGCGCCGCCGAGTAAAAATGGACGGTGAGCAACCGCCCGATCCGGGCCTGCGGGAGACGTACCACCGGCGCGAACCCGCGGTGCTGCCAGTAGGCCTCGCCGTAGCTGTAGGTGCCAACCAGCCCCAACCCGACGGTCGCCGAGACCGCGAGCGCGGCCACCGCTCGCCAGGCGATGCGACGCATCGCGCTCATCCCCAGGGTGCGTCGGTGCGGACCGGACGCCGGGAAGGGCGCGGGTATGCGGAGGCGGCCGGCGCGGGCGAATCGGGCGAGCGGCGGGGCGGCGAGATATACCCCTCGGCCTGGAGCACGCGGTACACGGCTCGCGGGAGCGATCGGCGGGACGGATACACCAGATAGCGGGGGCGCCACTCAGGTGAGAACTTCTCGTTGAAGCGGACGAGGCGTTCCATCTGAAAATGGCGGCCGAGCACCGATGTCGCGAGCTTGACCAGCTTGCGCTTCAACAGGCCGCCGTTGCCCCGGATCAGGTGGCCGAGACCGGCGTAGTTGAGACTGGCCTCGGGGATGCCGCGCGCGCGCGCCAGCTCGAGGGCCCGGCAGACCAGCGCCTCGTTGAGCCCATTGGGGGTCTCGCCGACTCGTCGCATCGTGTCCAGGGACAGCTTGCCGCGATGGTTGATGAACCGCATCGAGGCCGCCAGTCTGCCCTCCGGCGAACGCGCCAGGAGATACAGGTCGGCCGGAGCGATGCCCGGCTCAAACCGGCCCATGCTCATCGCGAAGCCAAGCGCCTGGGGGTGCTGAGCCCGCCATCGAGCTTCGAGCTCGTCGATCTCGACCTCCGTCTCAGGCTCGATCTCGACCCCGTCATGGATCGTGATCTGCCAGCCGCGGCGGTGGATCCGGTGGACCGATTGGCGCAGCTTGCGCACCGGACGGCCGTCGAGGCTGAACTCGGCCGGCCGCGCCACCGCTTCCTCACCGACGCAGATGGCCCTCAGGCCGAGCCGACGGTAGCTCTCCAGGTGGGCCGCCGACGCGCCGTAGACGACGACCTTCCAGCCGCGCGAGCGCGCCGTGTGCATGAAGCTCTCGAGGACCGCCGCGGCGGCTCCGTCGGGACCAACCGGGTCTCCGGATACCACCGCGGTACGGCCGAACACTCGGTAGGCGAGGACGCCGCCTGCCGCGAACGCATATTCCTTATCCGGCCGGACGATGAACGGCGAGATCGAATCCTCGCCGTAGCGCTCGACCAGGTGGCGCGCGGCCGCGAGTTGATCGTGGCGCTCCCGCCACCCCGGCAGCCTGCTCTGAGCGGACCGGGACCGCCGCTCCAGCAAAAACGCCACGGCGCCGACCGCCACACCGTCGGCGCCAAGGGCGCCCAGCGCGATCCAGGGCGCCGGACCGCCAGCCACGTGGGTAACGCGGGCGACCAGGGTGGTGGACACCGCCAGCACGATCGCCGCCCAGGTGAGCCGCCGGAGGCGCGTGAACAGCTGCTCGGTCATCGCTGCCCAGGCTGCCTCCCATGGCTGAGACCGCGCCGGGAGGAGCCTGAGAATTTGCTGAGACCGCTGGATCGAGGAGCCGGCCCGAGGCTCGGCGTCAGCCGCCAGCGGCCGCGATATCTCGCACCCGCCCGTCAGCGGGGACGGGATGCGGCTGACGCACTGGCGCCGCGGGCAGCCTGACCGTGAACGCGGCGCCGCCCTCGGGTCGGTTGGCGGCGGTCACCGTGCCGTCGTGCCTGCGAACGATCTCGCGCACGATCGACAGGCCCAGACCCGACCCGCGATCGCCGGTGGGCCGCCCGCCATCTGCGCGCCAGAAGCGCTCGAACACCAGCTCCTCGGCGCCTGGGGGGACCCCCGGTCCGTGGTCGCTGACCTCGATCACCGCGTCCGATCCGGCGCGGTCGACCACCACCTCGACCGGTCCGCCGTCAGGGGTGTGGGTGAGCGCGTTGCCCAGCAGGTTGGCCAGCACCTGACGCAGGCCATCGGGATCGCCGAGGACCTCAATCGTGTCGGTGCTGCTCAGCGCAATCGAGCGCGAGGGGGCCGAGGCGCGCGCATCGGCGACCGCCTGCAGGGCAAGCTCGCCGACATCGACCGGGACGCGGCGCGACGCCGGAAGCTCGTCGAGCCGCGCGAGCGCCAGCAGGCCGTCGACCAGCACGCCCATCCGCGCGGCCTCGGACTCGATCCGAGCCATCGCCCGCTCCAGCGTCTCGGCGTCGCGCGCTGGGCCGAGGCGGAAAAGCTCGGCGTATCCGCGGATCGACGCGAGCGGAGTCCGTAGCTCATGCGAGGCGTCAGCCAGGAACTGGCGCTGGCGCTCTTCGCTGCGCGCTCGGCCCGCGAACGCCTCCTCGATGCGCACCAGCATCCGGTTCAGCGACAGCCCCAGGCGTCCGATTTCGGTCCGCTGCGTCGCGGGGCTGACCCGGCGAGACAGGTCGCCCTCGGTGATCTCGCCGGCCACCCGGCTCATGTCGTCCAGCGGGCGCAGCGCCAGGCGGATGACCGCCCACCCGACGCCCACGAGCACGACGAGAACCCCGGCGACAACGATCGCCTCGACCGCGATCAGCCGGTCCAGGGTCTGATCGACGTCCCGCAGCGGAATCGCCACCGCGA
>DAIQND010000153.1:0-6236 GCA_036788555.1 Solirubrobacteraceae bacterium
GGGCGGCGTGGCGGCGCGGGTCGTCCTCGCCGCGCCTACCGGCGCACCGTCGCCACCGCCAGCGCCGCCGCACCCTCCTGGCGGCCCACGAACCCCATCCCCTCGCCGCGTGTCGCCTTGACGCTCACCCGCTCGGCCGCCAGGCCGAGCGTTTCGCTCAATCGGCTGCGGATCTGCTCACGGTATGGAGCCAGCGCCGGACGCTCCAGCATGACGGTCGCGTCGACGTTTGCGGGCGTGAACCCGCGCTCGGCCAACAGCCCCACCGTCTGACCGAGCAGTTCGAGCGAGTCGGCGTCACGGTAACGCTCATCGGTATCCGGAAAGTGCTCCCCGATGTCGCCGAGCGCGGCGGCGCCCAGCAGCGCGTCGATGATCGCGTGGGTAAGCACGTCGGCGTCCGAGTGTCCCTCGAGCCCGCGGTCGTGCGCTATCTCGATCCCACCCAGCACCAGCCGGCGGCCGTCGGCGAACCGGTGACAGTCATACCCGATCCCGGTCAGCGGCGAGGCGTCGGCTCGATCAGGCGCTCGCAATCACTTCCCCCACCTCGACGCTGTCGAAGGTGACGAAGTCCCCGGGCGGTTGCGCCTGCTCGGCGGCCGTGCGCGCAGCGTCCTGAGAATCGAACAGGGCGACCGACAGCCCCTTCCCGCCTGAGAGCGCCATCCAGTATCCGGCCACGAACCCCCGGGCCTGCGAGACACGCGGCACCACGCGCTCGCGGAGCGCCGACTCGCTTGCGCTCCGGTCGTTGATCGTAACGCGGGTGACCACTGCGTGCATGGATTGCCCCTCTTTCAGCTCAAATCGCCCAATCGTGGTCAACCAACCTATCCGATCGGGCTCGCGCAACCTACCCCATCGGTCGCGACTCTGAAAGCAGGAGTTCCGCCAGCCGCAGATCGGTGATGGTGGTGATCTTGATGTTGCGCGCGCCGGCGTCGAGCACGCGCACGGTTCCACCGATTTGTTCGATTAGCCAGGCGTCGTCGGTGGCCGCGGCAAGGACTTCCGGACGCGCCGAGCCCAGCGCCCGCTCGAGCGTGGCTCGGCGAAACACCTGCGGGGTTTGCACCGCCCACAGCCGGCCGCGATCGAGCGTCCGGACCACGGTCCGGTCGTCATCCCCGACCTCCTTGATCGTGTCCGCTACCGGAGTGGCCGCTATCACGGCGTCAGCTCCCGAGCGCCCCAGCTCGTGCAGCGCACGCGTAAACAGCTCTGGGCCGGCCAGCGGACGCGCCGCATCGTGCACGATCACCGGATCTCCCGCACCCGACGCCCGCAGGGCCTCAAGCACCGACTGCGATCGCGCGGCGCCCCCGGCCACCGCCACCGCTCCATCCGGCACGGCGTCGAGCGCGTCCGGGGGCAGCGCCACCACGATCCGCTCGACTTCCCTGACCTCGCGCAGAGCGACGACGCTCCACTGGACCATCGGCCTGCCGGCAAGCGCAACGAGCGCCTTGGGCCGCCCGGTGCCAAGGCGCTCACCACGTCCCGCGGCCACGACCAGCGCGACCGCCATCGCGACTCTCTCTGAGAGCCTTACTTGGCGGCCACCGCCACCTTGCGGATCCCGTTGCCGTTGGGCGTGGTGCCCATCAAGCTGTAGATGTGCGCCTCCACCTCTTCCTCGTCCATCTCCAGCGCGTACATCAGCTCCGAGGCGAGGATCCGCTTGGCACGCGTGAACATCTGCTTCTCGCCGGTGGAGAGGCCTTTCTGAGACTCCCGCACGGCAAGGTTTCGCACCACCTCGGCCAGCTCGTAGATGTCTCCCGTCTTGATCTTGTCCCGGTTGTGCTTGAACCGGCGGTTCCAGTTCTTGGGCATCTCTGAGCACTCGTCCTGAAGGACGGCCTGGACCTTCTTCAGCGTGTCGTCGTCGATCACCCGCCGCAGCCCGGCCAATGCAGCGTTCTCGCTCGGGACCATGACCGTCATGTCGTTGTGCAGGATCTTGATCGTGAGGTATTCGCGACGCTCTCCGAGCACATCCTTCTGCTCTTTGCGGATCACCTGGCCGGCACCGTGATGCGGATACACCACGTTGTCGCCGATTTCGAATTCCACGTGCGGCAGGGGTTCTGCCTCAACGTCGCTCAGATGCTCTTCCGTTCGCACTGTGATGGTTTCCTCCTCTGTCCGGCCGGGCGGAATGCGACTCCCGCAGGCGGTTTGCTCCTAAGTCTGCAGGTAGCGATCAACCAGGTTGATCTCCTGCTGGCGACGAAGACCCTCACGGATGTCCTTCGCCCGGATCTCGCCGACGCCGTCGACGGTCTCCAACTCGCCGTCAGTGGCAGCGAGTAATTCCTCGAGCCCCCCGAATTCATCCACGATCCGCTGGACCACCAGCTTCGGCAGTCGTGGGATCCGCCCCAGAATCCGGAATCCGCGCGGGGAAACGGGGTAGTCAAGCGTGTTCAGCTTGCGGTCGTGACCGAGCAGCTCGGCCAGCCGGCCAAAGTCCAGAAGATCCTGATGGGCCAGGCGCACCAGCTGGTCGATCGCCTGCGTGAACGCCTCGTCGGTGTCCTCGGTCAGGTAGTCGTGCACCAGCGCCGCCTTGTCGGCGGAAACCCCGACCATCGTCTCATCGAGCTGCATCTCGATCAGCCGGCCCTCGGTTCCGAGCTCGACGATGTAGCGCTCGATCTCGACAGCCATCCGGGTGACCAGCTCCGCCCGCTGCAGGACGGTCAGCACGTCGTGGAGCGTCGCGCCGCCTTCGAACTCCAGCGCAGTCAGCCGCGTCGAGACCTGATCCAGCCGACTGCGGTACTTGTCGAGCGTCGCCAACCCCTGGTTGGCCTTGGCCAGCACGACCGGGATGTCTTCCAGGATGTACTTCTTCCCCTCGACGTACAGCGACACCACCTCGCGCCGCTCGGAGACCGCGATCACGATCGCGTCCACCTGCTTGGAGACCCGCTCCGCTGTTCGGTGCCGCGTGCCGGTCTCCAGCGTGAGGATCGTCGGATCGGGGGTCAGCTGGACATTGACCTGCGCGATCTTCGTGGCGTTCGAGCTCAGCACGATCGCGCCGTCCATCTTCGCCAGCTCGTAGAGCAGCTCAGGCGAGTAGTCGAGGTCGAGCTTGATCCCGCCGCTGAACAGGAACGCGAGCTCATCCACGTCGCCGATCACGATCAGTCCGCCGGTGTGCGCGTGAAGGATGTTGTCGATCCCCTCGCGCAGCGCCGTGCCAGGCGCCACCATCTCCAGAGCTCTTACGATCCGGGAGTCCTGTCGCGACTCGAGCTCTTCTTTGAGCTCATCACCGGAACGCGGCGGCATGAAGCGCGATTTTACCCGGTCTTGATCAAATCGGCCCCAGCGCCTCCCGGCCCCGCGCCGGGCTGAGCCAGTCGCCGCGCACCGGGCGCAGCCCGTTCCGCGTCAGGCTGAGCCAGTCGCCGCGCCGCCGCGCCGAGCCATTCGCCCGCGCCGCGAGCACCCCGCCGCTACGCGGCCTGCCTGGCGGCGCCTTCGCCCGCGAACGCGCTGTGCAACGCGTCGCGCAGCGTCCGGCTGCGCCCCGGTTCGACCACTCGCCCGAGACCGAACTTGGCCGCCTCCCCGAGGCGCCGCTCGCCGTGCGCCACGGTCCGCAGCTCGCCGGTCAGGCCGAGTTCTCCAAAGCAGGCGACGGGATGCGTCCCGCTGGTCAGCGGCGTCCGTTTGGCGGCGCTCGCGACCGCCAGGGCCACCGCCAGGTCGGCCCCCGGCTCATCGACCCGGACGCCGCCGACGACGTTGACGAACACGTCGGCGGCCCCTAGCCCGATTCCCGCGTGGCGGCCGAGGACCGCGAGTACGAGCGCGACGCGATTTCGGTCAAGCCCAGCCACAACGCGCCGCGGCGGCACGAGCTCGGAGGTCGAGACCAATGCCTGCACCTCCACCAGCAGCGGCCGCGAGCCCTCCATCGCACACAGCACGACGCTTCCGGCCGCGCGCGTCGCCTCGGCCACGAACCGGGCCGACGCGTCCAGCACCTCGACCAGTCCGTCGCCGCGCATTTCGAACACGCCCGCCTCGTTTGTGGAGCCAAACCGGTTCTTGACCGCGCGCACCGTGCGGTAGGTTCGCTCGCGTTCCCCCTCGAACTGCAGTACGCAGTCGACGAGGTGCTCGAGCACTCGCGGCCCGGCAAGGCTCCCCTCCTTCGTCACGTGCCCCACCAGCAGCACGGTTACCTCGCGGGCTTTGGCCACGCGCATGATCTCGCTCGCCACCTCACGGACCTGGGCCACGGATCCCGCCGCACTGGTCAGGTCGGTGCAGTGAAGCGTCTGTACCGAATCGACGACACACACATCCGGCCGCTCCTGCTCGATCGTCGCCAGCACCGCGTGCAGGTCGGTCTCGGCCAGCACCGGAATCTGCAGCGCCGTCGGGCTCCTGAGTCTTTCCGCCCGCAGCCGGACCTGAGCGGCTGACTCCTCAGCGGATACGTAGAGCACGCGCCTCCCGCCGGCCAGCACGTTGGCCAGCGCCATCGTGGTCAGCGTCGATTTGCCGATTCCCGGCGCTCCCCCGATCAGCACCAGCGAGCCCGGCACGAGCCCGCCGCCCAGCACGGCGTCGAGCTCGCCGATGCCCGTACTCAGCCGCGGCACCTCGGTTGCCTGGACATCGACCAGAGCTACCGGCCGCAACGCCGGGGACCGAGCGGACCCTCTCGCGCCCCGGCGCGTCTCGGAGCGCACCTCCTCCACCAGCGTGTTCCACTCCCCGCACCCCGCGCAGCGTCCCTGCCAGCGCGCGCTCTGGTGGGCGCAGGCAGAGCAGACGAAAGTCGAGGTGGACCGAGCCATCCCCGCCACCATAGGGACCGGCCCCGACGTCACCGGTGGATGTTGCAGAGCTGGAACTCGCGCACGCTCAGTTGCAGACGGCGCAGTGCCCAGCTCCGCACGAGCAGCTAGGCAGCACGAGCCGCGCCGTGGCCGGCCGCCAGTAGCGCAGCCAGCCCATGGCCACCGGATCGGAGCGGTCAGCCGGGCCCCCCGGCCAGCATGCTGCGAGCGCCCGCGCAAACGCCGCCCGATGGCCACCGCGGCCATGCAGCGTGTGGATCTGCTCGCGGATGAAGTCCTCGTCCATGGGCGTGCTGCCTTACTACCCGCAACTTCGGCTGCGAACCCTCCCCGGTTGAGCCTCGGGAGGCGCGCCGGTTGTCGCTCGGGAGGCGAGGCACCGACCAGCGCTTTCCGCCCGCCCGCGTTGTTAGGTGCCGGCGGCCCTTCTCGTCCGCCGGCACCGCTGCACCGTTCCAGCACGCCGCACCCCCGGCGCGCTGCACGCTTACGCGCGCTGCACCACCTACCCGCGCTGGGGAACCCCGGCAATCGCGTCCCGATAGATCCCCATCAGGTAAGCGACCCCCTCGTTGGTGTATCCCTCGATGTGCCGGAAGTCATCGACGACCAGGTTCGCTTGAACCATGTTCCGGCGGAACTCCTCGTCGCCGCGCAACCGCGCGATCTGATCGGCGCTTCCGCGCACGCAGATGAAGCCGTTCAGCTCCGCATTGGGCTCCAGCAGACAGACGTCGAAGCTCTCGATCTCTCCGTCCTGCTGGCGCCTTCCGAGCATGCCAACGGCCTCGTTGAACACCTCAAGGCCCCGCTCCTCGGCACCACGCACCGGTGTCCCCCACCCAATGAACAGCACGCGATCTGCCATGCCGGCCCCTTCCGTTCACGGCCCAGCCCGATGCCGGGCCTAGACGCGTCAACTCTTCCACCGCTCGCGGCGCTTTGCAAGTCGATGTGTCGCTGGACAACACCGGCGCGGGCACTCGGCCGCAAGTGCGGGCGAGGGCGCCGCGCTCGCGCGCCCGGGCGCCCGGCCCCCGCGTCAGACTCCGCACGCCCGCGCCACACTCCCGCATCCCGCCGTCAGACTCCCCACGCCCGCGCCACACTCCCGCATCCCGCCGTCAGACTCCGCACGCCCGCGCCACACTCCAGCATCCCGCCGTCACACTCCTGTCACCCGCCGTCACACTCCCGTCACCCGTTGCCGGAGGCTGGCCGAAAAACGGGACATATAGTTCGCTTTTTCGGCCAGGCTCACCCGCCGCGCCCGCCGCACCCGGTTTGGGGGCGCAGACCGTCACGGTTTCGTGACACGCCAGAAGCGCGCAGCGCGCCGCAGACGTGCCGGCGCCCCCGCAGCGCACCGCAGACGTGCCGGCGCCCCCGCAGCGCACCGCAGAC
>DAIQND010000154.1:0-6120 GCA_036788555.1 Solirubrobacteraceae bacterium
GTGGCCGGGTGGGGTGCCCGGTCAGCAGCGAGTAGGCCTTCACGTCGAAGCGGAAGCCGGATGGGGTGCGCTCCGCCCAGAGCCTCGCCTGGTGGTCGGCGGGCGGGGCGTAGTAAGTGGAGTCGATTTCGGTGAGCGGAAATTGCGAGGCGTAGAAGCGCAGCCGCTCCTCGGCACTCATCGTCCGCCGCGGATACCAGTCGGCGTCCTGTACGAGGGTCTTCTCCGCCCACGAACAGCTGCCGGTCAGGACCCGGTGCTCGCCCAGCCGGATGTCGGCGCCGAGGCTCTGCTCGTCCGTCTCGGCGTTCTCCTCCTGCGCCGGTGGTCCGGTCGAGGGCTCAGGCGCCACGGAAGGCGGGGGGCCGGCGCTCCACGAACGCCATGGTCCCCTCCAGGAAGTCCTGGGTACGCCCGAGCGCATGCTGGAGCTCCGCCTCGACCTCCAACTGGGACTCCAGCTCGCCATAGATCGCTCGGTTGAGCGCCTGCTTGGCGCTGGCGTACGCACGGGTCGGTCCGCGGGCCAACCGCTCCGCGAGCTCGCCGGCCTCCGCCAGCAGGCGATCATCGGGATGGACCCAGTTGGCCAGGCCCCACTCGAGCGCCCGCGCCGCCGGGATCCGCTCGCCCAGCAGCGCCATCTCGAAGGCCCTCGCCTTACCCACGGCTGGCGGGACGAATGCGGTGGCGCCTCCGTCCGGCATCAGGCCGATGTTGACGAAGGCGAGGCTGAAGAACGCGGACTCGGCTGCCATCACCAGGTCACACGCCAGCGCCAGCGAACAGCCGATGCCGACCGCGGGTCCGTTCACCGCGGCCAGGACCGGCTTTGGCAGCCGGCGAAGGCCGAGGATCACCGGGTGGTAGCGCTCCCGGAGCTCGCTGCGGACGTCCGGCCGCCCGTCGTCGGCCGGCTCGAAGCCCGCCTTCAGATCCGCGCCAGAGGAGAAGCCTCGCCCCGCTCCCGTGATCACCACCACGCGCACCGCCTCCTGCGCTGCTTCGCCCTCGAGGATCGCCGCGAGATCGCTGCCGAACTCGGAAGTCCAGGCGTTGAGCGTGTCCGGACGGTTCAGCGTGATCCAGCCCACGCCGTCCGCCCGGCGCCAGATCACGGTCGGATCGGTCACCCGTCGCCTCGGTCCGGGTCAGGCCGACCTGGCCTCGGTTGCAGCGCCTCCGCGGTCACCTTCACGCGTCTGGGAGGAGAGGTGGTCATGGGCAGGGATCTGCTCGACGGCGCGGTCGGCGGTGCGGTGGAACTGGTCGGCGAGCCTGCGGAGATCCTCGATCAGCCGGTGCCGCTCTTGGGCGAGCTGCTCGATGTGCCCGCTCACCTGGCTGCGGTAGCGGTCGGCCTCCTCACGGCGGGCGCGTGCCTCATCCGCCGCCTGCTCGGCAATCTGCTCGGCCTGCGTTCGCGCGTCGCTCAGTACCTGCTCGGCGTCCGCCCTCACCTGGGCGCTGTAGCGATCGGCCTCCTCGCGCAGTTCGCGGGCGCGCGCATCGGCGTGCGCAGTACGCTCGCCGGCCTGCGCCTCGGCGTCGGCAATGATCTCCTCGGCGGCCTTGCGCGCTCGGCGCAGGATTGCGCTGGTTTCCTCGCCCACGTCCGCCAGTGCCCGCTCGATGACGGCATCCGGCGAGCGCATCGCCTCGAGTTCGACGACGATCCGAGACACTCGCTCCACGTACTGGTCGACCTGGGCGCGATCGTAGCCGCGCCGAGCGCCGGAAAACTGGACCCCGGTGACGTCAGGCAGGAACGTCCTGCCCCGAGCTGGCCGCAGCTCCACCTTTGGAACCTGGTCCTCGCCGCCGGCGGCGCCGGCCGGCGCGTCGCGCAGGTCGTCCTCCACCCCCGCGAGTATGCCCGCCTTCGCCCTCAGACGCAAGCCCGGCCGACCGTCCACCACGTGAGGAGCGGGGACTAGGATCGACTGGGTAGTACGTGTCTGACGTCTAGAACCGGAGGCAGCGAATGACGAATATCCGCAGTTCCTTGGGCAAGAAGGCGGCGCGAGCGACGATCCGCCACTCGATCCACGGATTCAGCTCGAAGGCTCAGCGTCAGCCGTTGCGCAGCGCGACGCTGCTGAGCGTCGGCGGCGTGCTGGGCGCAACGATCGGCTGGTTCGCGGGTCGCAAGACGAGCTAGGCGCACGCACCGCCGGGAGCCGGAGCCGCTCCGGGTCAGCTCAGCCGGGCGCTCCGTCAGCTCAGCCGGGCGCTCCGTCAGCTCAGCCGCGCGCTCCGTCAGCTCAGCCGCGCGCTCCGTCAGCTCAGCCGTGGATCCATTCGGCGATCCTCGCCGCCGAGCGGCAGCTCGTCGCACATCTCGTGCAGGCGGGAGACCGTTCGCTCGCTGATCTGCTGGCACAGCGCTTCGTGGTCGAGGATGTTGGTGGTGATCACGACGGACCGCTGATCCTCGTAGCGGCCGTTGATGATCGAGTAGAGCTCCTCGAGCACCCAGTCGGTGGTCCTTTCGGCACCCACGTCGTCGATGTGCAGCAGATCGACGGCGATCAGCCGGTCCAGCAGTTCGAGGTGCGAGCGCTCCGGGCGGTGCGTGTCGCGAATCTCGTTGAGCAGCCGCGGCAGGGAGTAGATCGCCACCGAGCGTCCGGCCCTGAGCGCAGCCTTGGACACCAGCATGGCCAGGGTCGTCTTGCCGGTCCCCACCGGGCCCATGAACCACAACCCGCGCCCAGCATCCAGCTTCTCCTCGATGTCGTCGGCGAAGCGGCGGGTGGCAGCCACGACCTGGGGCTCGATCTCCGTCACCGGCGGCCGGTCGAACGCGACGTCCCGGTAGCGTCGGGGGATGACAGCCGACAGGCTGCGGGCCTTGGCCAGCGCAACCCGCTGGGGACGGCACCGGCAGTCGAAGGCCGTGTTGGTTTCCTCGTCGAATACAAAGCCCGAGCCGTCGCACAGGCCGAAGGGGCACTCGCCGGATGGACTCCGCAGCAGAACCCCGTTCGGCGTCGAGGGCTGTGTGAGGCCCCTCGCGGGTGGTGTCAGGCTCCCGGCGGCTCGTCTCACGGCGCGAACCGGTCCGCCGCATAGTTCATGAACTTTGGATACTCGCGCTGGAAGGTCAGCACCACCTCGCCAACCGGGCCGTTGCGGTGCTTGGCCACGATGATGTCCGCCTCGCCCGGCCGCTCGGAGTCCTTGTCGTAGTACTCCTCGCGGTAGATGAACATCACGAGGTCAGCATCCTGCTCAACTTGACCGGACTCACGTAGGTCGGAGAGGATCGGCTTCTTCTCATGGCGCTGTTCGACCGCGCGGCTCAGCTGCGAGAGCGCGATCACCGGCACGTTCAACTCCCGGGCGAGGCCCTTGAGACCCCGGGAGATCTGGCCCACTTGTTCGACGCGGCTCTCGACGCGACCCTCGGGACGCATGAGCTGTAGGTAGTCGATGATGATCAGCCCGAGGCCGCCGTCGACCTGATGGTGCAGCCGCCGCGCCTTGGCACGGACGTCGAGGACGCTGGTGTCGCTGGAGTCGTCGATCCACAGCGGCGCCTCGGCCAGCGTCTGGCAAGCGGAGAGGATCTTCTGCCACTTGTCCTCTGGCACGCGGCCGCGCCGGAGCTCCTCGCCGCGGATCCGGGCCTGCGAGGCCACGAACCGCTGGGCGAGCTCCGACTCTGACATCTCGAGTGAGAAGAGGGCCACGGGGTGGCCCTTGAGCGAGGCGTTCTCGGCGATGTTGGCCACGAGCGCCGACTTCCCCATCGACGGGCGTGCGGCAATGACGACCAGGTTGCCGGCCTGGAAGCCGCCGGTAATGTCGTCGATGTCCTTGAACCCGGATGGGGTTCCGGTTAGCGCCGTCTTGGCGATCGACAGCCGGTGAAGCTTGTCGGTCTCCTCGTTGAGGATGTCCGCGACGGCACGGAAGCTCTTCTGCCGTTCGTCCTCGGCCACTTCCAGGACCGAGCGCTCGGCACGTTCCAGCAGGTCACGGGCGGGCGCGTCGCGGGAGATGACGCTCGCTTGGATCTCGTATGAGGTGGTGAGCAGCGCTCGCAGCCGGGCGTTATCTCGCACGATCCGCCCGTAGTCGCGGGCGTGCCCGGCGGCCGGCACCCATCCGGTCAGCTCGTCGATTGCTTCAGGTCCTCCGACCTCCTCCAGCTTGCCGCGCTGGCGGAGTGTCTCGGCGACGGTCAGGTGGTCGATCTTGCGATCGTTGTTGTAGAGCTCGATCATCGCCGCCAACACCTCGCCGTACTGCTCGCGGTAGAAGTGCTCGGGGCGCAGGTGCTCCTCGATCAGCAGCGGGTAGAGGTGGCGCTCATCGAGAAGCACGGCTCCCAGCACCGACTTCTCGGCCTCGAGGTTGTGCGGGGGGACCGCGATGTTCTGGACGGCGCTCACGGGTGCTCGGAGGATAGGTTTGGGTTCGGCGGACGGAAGCGAGCGATCCCGCACTCAGCGAGAAGTGACGCGAGGGGTATGCGACGCTGCGGCGACGGCTCCCACGCCCGCTCGGCGCCCTTGGCGCTGACGGCTCCCACGCCCCGCTCGGCGCCCTGGCGGCGACGGCTCCCACGTCCGCTCGGCGCCCCTGGCGCTGACGGCGTGAGTCGGCCGCTAGTTGGCCGCGACGACCATCGTCTTGACCGCGGCGGTCACGCCGTCGGTCACCTCGACCACAACCATGTAGGTCCCGGTGTGGCGAATCGGCTCCTCCAAGTGGACCTTGCGCCGGTCGACGCGGATCCCGCGAGCGTCGCGGATAGCGTCCGCGATGTCCTGGGCGGTCACCGACCCGAACAGTCGGCCATCGTCACCGGCCTGCTGACGAATCGTCAGCACCGTGCGCCCCAGCAGGTTGGCGTTCTCCTGGGCGCGCTCCTCTGCCTCGCGCTGTGCGCGCTCGGCTGCCTCATGCCGCCGTCTCGCCGCCTCGATGGAGGAGGTGGTGGCGGGCTCGGCGAGCTTGCGCGGGATCAGGTAATTGCGCAAATACCCCGCGGAGACGTCAACCACCGTCCCGCGCTCGCCGAGCTGCTCTACGTCCCTGAGCAGGATCGCCTGCACCCCGTCCTCCTACCGTTCGCGATCGCCGCGGCCGCCGCTGCCCTCCGCAACGTACGGCAACAGGGCGAGCTCTCTCGCGCGCTTGACCGCGCGCGCCAGCTGGCTCTGGTGGCGCCGACAGGCGCCGGTGATCCTCCGCGAACGGATCTTCCCACGGTCGGAGATGAACCGGCGCAGCATCGAGATGTCCTTGTAGTCGACCTGCTCGATCTTCTCGCGGCAGTACGGGCACGGCTTCCGTCGGGTGGAAGTCGCTGCACCCTTTCTGTCGCGTCGGCGAACCGGTCTTCTACGTTGCTTGGCCACTTGTTCTCTCTGATCCTAGTCCTCGCACGCCGGCGCAGTCCGATCGGCGCTGGTTGATTGGCCTCAGAACGGGATATCGTCCTCGGCTGCCGCCACCCCTACGGGGGCGCTGTCGAAATCGCCGGTGTCGATCGGGACGTCGCTCTCGGTCGGCTGGACACCGCTCGAAAAGCCATTCCCGTTACCGGCGTCATCACGCCCGCCGCCAAGGAATTGGACGGAATCAGCGATGATATCGACGGCTTGGCGCTTGTGCCCTTCGGTGGTGGTCCACTCCCGCCAGCGCAGGCGCCCATCGACGGCCACGCCGCGTCCCTTCTTCAGGTACTTGCCGCAGTTTTCGCCCTGCTGACCGAAGACGGTGACGTCGAAGTAATTCGGCGCGTCCTCCCAGGCGCCTTCGGAATTCCGACGACGGCCATTGACCGCGACCCTCAGGGTGCAGACCGTGGTGGTGCTCCCGGGAATCGACGCGGTATCCGGATCCTTGGTGAGGTTGCCGGTGATGATCACCCGGTTGATGTTGCCAGCCATATGCGCTCCTTTCCGGCGCTCGAAACTTTCCGGCGAGTCTAGGTGCGGACCAGGCGGCAAACCCGGTTCTCCGCGGAAAATGCACGCAAACGTTGCGCGCCTGTTTGGCGGCGTGACGCTCCCGTGACAGTTGGCGGTTGGCGGGGCGGATCGCCGGGGCGGTTGGCGGGGCGGATCGCCGGGGCGGTTGGCGGTTGGCGAAACGGATCGACGG
>DAIQND010000155.1:0-6094 GCA_036788555.1 Solirubrobacteraceae bacterium
GCGGTCGCAGCTCGAACACCTCGGCCAGCACCTCGAGCGCGCGAAGGTTGCCCTCATAGGGGACGACGCGCGTGTACTGGTTTTCCACCTCGCAGCGCCCGTCGCACAGTTGGCGGAGGATCATCGCGATCGCCTGCAGGATGTCGAGCGGCTCAAACCCTGCGATCACCACCGGGCGCTCGTATTGCGCCGGGATGAACTCAAACGGCCGCGCCCCAACGATCGTCGAGACGTGCCCGGGGCCGATGAAGCCGTCCAGCCGTAGGTCCGGGGACTCCATCAGAGCGCGTAGCGGCGGCACGATCGTCACGTGGCTGCACATGACCGAGAAGTTCCGGACTCCCTCAGCGCGCGCCCGTTTGAGCGTCAGCGCGGTGGACGGAGCCGTGGTCTCAAACCCGATCGCGAAGAACACCACCTCGCGTCCGGGGTTGCTCTTGGCGATTCGCAGCGCATCGAGCGGCGAGTAGACCATCCGCACATCGGCGCCGGCCGCCTTGGCGTCGAGCAGGCTGCCGGCCGAGCCGGGCACGCGCATCATGTCGCCGAAGCAGGTGAAGATCACGCCATCGTGGTGGGCCAGCGCGATGCCGTCGTCGACCCGGCCCATCGGGATCACGCACACCGGACAACCCGGCCCGTGCACGAGCTCGACGTTGGCCGGCAACAGGTCGTCGATCCCGTACTTGTAGATCGAGTGGGTGTGGCCGCCGCATACCTCCATCAGCTTGTAGTGGCGCCCCGGCTCGACCAGCGACAGGATCTCCGCGGCCAGCGCCCGCCCCAGCCCGGCGTCGCGATATTCATCGACGAACCTCACGCCGACTCCGCCGTCAGCGCAACCCCTGCGTGGACCAGGACGCGGTCGCCGATCGCCAGCGGTTCCACCAGGGCGATCTCAACCGTATGGCGGGCGTCGCGGTCATCGACGCACAGGGCCAGTCCGCGGTTTGAGTCGATGCGCCGCACCTGCATCGCGACTGCCTCGTCGGCGCAGGTCACGCAATGGCGCTGATCGCAGCTGGTCAATCGATGACGCTCGCCTTCAGCTCCTCGAGCTCCTGCTCGTACTCCTGGCCCATCTGCTCGAGCAGCGCGCGGGTCGCGCGCGCCTCCTCCTCGTCGACCCGCGAGATCGCAAACCCGACGTGGATCAGAACCCAGTCGCCGGGCTGGACCCCCGCCTCACCGTCCCCGAGCAGCCCCACGTTCACCTTCCGGCGGACTCCCACCACGTCGACTATGGCGATGTGGTTCTCCGGATCGACCAGCTCCACCAATTGCCCGGGAATGGCCAGGCACATACGCTCTCGTTTCGCCTGCTAATCGGGGTCCGCAGCGATGTAAGCAACGGTCCGTGGCGCACCGGAATTGGGGCGGTAATTCAGATGACGTAACGACAGTTACGCCCGGCGACCGGGCGTAGACTCGCGCCCGGAGCCCGCCATCGTGGGCGCACACAGCGAGGAGAGATACTCCGCATGGACCGTCACGGTCACGGTGAAGACCGCCACCAGCCGCCGCGCCCCCCCTGGGTCACGCAGCGGGGTGGGGAGGGGTTCCGCGCCGTGCAATCGGTGCTCGACCTCGATCCGGAGCTCGGCGAGGACCTCGGGCCGGACACGCGCAGAATCGCCCGAGCCGCTGCGGTCGCGGTCACTGTCAAACCCGAGATCGGCGAAGCCCGCCTGGACCCGTGGCTGCGACGCGCCGGGTCGGGGCCGGGGCTCCTGGTTGTCAACGGCGTCCTGGTTTCCAACCTCTCGGTGGGAGATCGGATCGCAGCTGAGCTGCTCGGAGCAGGCGACGTCCTCTCGCCACCGCCCGAAGACGACGACCAGCTGCTCGGGCACACTCTCGGGTGGCGCATATTGGTCCCCACGACCCTCGCCCTGCTCGACGAGCCGTTTGCCAAGCGGATCCGCTTCTGGCCCGCGATCACCGCGACCCTGCTCCGCCGGGCCGCCCAGCGCACGAGCGAGCTGAACGTCCAGCGGGCGATCGCCGCTCAGCCGCGTCTCGAGGTGCGCCTGACCCTGCTCCTGTGGCATCTGTCGGGCCGGTGGGGGAAGGTGGAGACGGGTGGCATCAGGCTCCCCCTCCCCCTGACCCACCACCTGCTGGGGCGGCTGGTCGCCGCCGAGCGCCCGTCGGTCTCGCATGCCCTGGCCCGCCTCGCGCAGGCGGGACTGATCACCGGCCATGGCGACGAATGGCATCTGCATGGGACGCTGAGCGACCACCTCGACGTCCTCGGGGATCGAAGCCACGGCGTCGTGGGGACGCTGGCGATGGTCCCCCGCGGGATCGCCGCCCGCGCCTGATCAGCTGACCCCGGCCGCCTCGCGCTCGAGGTCCAGCTCGGTGCGCACCCCCAGCGCGTTCAGCGCGTCGTTTGCCTGCTCGAGGCTTTCCGCCTCAGCGACGGCCACCGCCAGTCGACCGGTCGACCGCAGCATCGCCTCGACGTCGAGGTAGAACGTGACGCTTGCCAGCGCGCTCAGCTCGACCGTACGCGCACCGCCGCGGATCGCGACCCGTCCGGCGGCTCCCCGGAAGGACCGGACGGCCTGGGCGCTGGCTTCGGTCGGGATCTGCTCGATCGCCCGCTCGAGCCGCTCCGCGACCGACGCCGTGAGTCCGCGCGCGCCGAGCAAGCCGTCCGCGGCCGCCACTTCGGCCATACGAGACAGGACCTCGCCTGGCGTCAGCTCGGCGTCGCACCCGATCCCGAAGACTCCCGCCAGCACAACGTGCCCGCGGCCGGCCAGTTTGTCCGCCGCCGCGAGCATGACCGCGTCGCACAGCGGGCTGCGGAGCCCGGGCTCGTCTCCGTGCGCCAGCACGTCGCCGCCGACGTCGATGAACACCACGAGGTCACAGCCCAGCTGCGAGGCCGCCTCGGCAAGACCCGCGGCAACCACCTCGGGTCCGTCGCTGATGTCGATGAGCAGCGTCGGCTCGCCGAGAAACCCGGCCATGCGCGACTCGGCGAAGTACACCTCGCGCTCGCGCACCCGGGTGTGCGGGCCCGCGCGGAGCACTCCGGGTGCCAGCAGCTC
This sequence comes from Solirubrobacteraceae bacterium, assembly GCA_036788555.1. Lineage (GTDB taxonomy): Bacteria > Actinomycetota > Thermoleophilia > Solirubrobacterales > Solirubrobacteraceae > Palsa-465. Next base: position 3,063 of record DAIQND010000155.1, read on the forward strand.
CGCCGCCTCGATTTCCGCGGCTCGCCGCGGGCCGGGTATGGGGTCGACCGGCCGCCGCTCCCACGCCAGGCCTCCGAGTACGGGCGCGGCCGAGTCGAGCTGCCGGCACTGCTCGGCCGTCGCCAGCGCGCCGACCACGTCGCCGCCGCCTCCCATGCCGATTACCAGCGGACGCCTGGCCGCCCTGAGCAGTGACTCGGCATCGCGCATGATCGGAGCATAGGGTTAGGTGCCATGTCGCAACCCAGAGTCGGCGAGCCGGTGGAGTTCGCGCCTGTCCCCCGTCCGGCACGAACCTCGCTGGGCGGCCGCTACACGCTGGTCCGGCCGCTCGACGCCGACGCCGACTGCGAGCCGCTGTTCGCGGCGTCGCATCCCCCAGCCGGCGATCCGGCGATCTGGACCTACCTGTTCGACGGCCCCTATGAGAGCCCGAACGCCATGCGCCGCGCGCTGGCCGCGCAGGAGGCCTCCGAGGACGCGGTGTTCTTCACGCTCGCGCCGCTGCCGGCGCAGCGGCCGCTGGGGCGCGCCAGCTACATGCGGATCGCCGAGCAGTTCGGGGTGATCGAGATCGGGAACATCTGGTTCGGCACGCCGATGCAGCGGACTCCCGCCGCCACGGAGTCGATCTACCTGCTGGCTCGCCACGCACTCGATGAGCTTGGCTACCGGCGGCTCGAGTGGAAGTGCGACGCCCTGAACGCGGCGTCACGGCGCGCCGCGGAGCGGTTCGGCTTCACCTTCGAGGGCGTGTTCCGCCAGCACATGGTGGTGAAGGGGCGCAACCGCGACACCGCCTGGTACTCGATCATCGACCGCGAATGGCCGGCGGTGCGCGCCGGTTTTCAGGCCTGGCTGGCGCCCGAGAACTTCGACGCCGCTGGCCGCCAGCGTCAGCGCCTCGGCGAACTCATCAGACGGTGACCCCGGCCTCCTGCAGCGACGCGTCCAGCGCGTGGTCGAACAGGTCGTGCAGGGTTCCCGCCGCGTGCCGCTCTTGCACGAGGATCCTGTCTGCGGTCGCCACCGTCTCCTCGTCCCCCGCGCGCCCCGCGATCCGCCCCAGCAGCTCGTAGGCGGCGATCTCCAGGTGCTCGAACGCGTAGGCGAAGGCGGCCAGCTTGGCCGGCGTGTCCGGCTGGGCCTTGAACAGCAGCCCGAGGTTCACCGCCCCCAGCCCAAGCGCCGCGTCCTTCAGGCCAGACGGGCCGGCACCGCGGTGCTCAAGGCGCTCGTTGATCAGCCGGCTGTGGCCTCTGCTCTCCTCGAGGTGCTCCTCGAACGCGTCGGCCAGCTGCTTGGCACCGGCCAGCTCCGGCGCCCGCTCGAGCAGCCTGACCGCCTGCTCCTCGATCGCGTGGGCGTCGGCCAGGTACTTGTCCAGCTGCCGGCCCAGATCGTCGGGCTGGAGATCCCGCAGCGAGGCCTCGGCGGCGCGATCGATGAACCCGATCAGACGGTCTGCCATCGCTCGCTCGTCCTGCCCGATCATCCGTGCCGTCATCGCGGTATCCGGATCGGAGGCGCGCTGCGCCAGCCGCTCCAGCAGGTCATACACCGCCATCTCCAGCCGTTCGTAGGAGTAGGCGTGGGCGACCAGCTTTCCGGGCGTGTCGGGCTGGAAGCGCGCAAACAGCGCCATCCCGATGCCGCCCGCCTTGGCGGCCATGTCCTTGAGCGGAGACGGCCTCCACGCCATCGCCAGGAGCCGGTCGGCCACGTAGTGCTCGTGGCGCTCGGTCTCCCGTACGTGCTCGTCGAACGCCGCCGCGATGTCGGGGTCACCCGCGTCCTTGCGGGCCCGTTTGACCTGAACCAGCGCCTGCAGCTCGATCGCGTGCGCGTCGGTGAGATAGATCGCCAGCTGCTGCTCGATGCTTGTCGCCATGTGAGTTCCTCCTGTGCTCCTGTGACTACCCGGACCCGGGCTTCGGCATCCGCGCCCTCTCGCCGCCTGCCATTACGCGAACCGGATTTCGCTCGTGCTAGCTTGCCCGCGCTTTCGTGCGCCTGCGCCTCCGCAACCCCCTCTACTTCGACCTGGCGGTGCTGGGTGCGTTCATGTTGGTGTCGCTGTGGATCCTCGGCCTTGACCTGTGGCAGGTGGTTGCCCACGGACGGGTGTGGACTGGCGCCGACAGCATCTACGGGGTCGACCAGTTCCAGTACATGGCCGGGGTCCGCGAGGCCTCGCGGCACGTCCTGGTCTCCAACCTGTTCGTGCTGCACCCGACGCCCGCCGACTACTTTCAGCCCGCCGTTGTCGTCTCCGGAGGGCTCACCGCGGCAGGACTTGCGCCCTGGCTGGCGCTTCTGATCTGGAAGCCGGTCGCCGTGCTGGCGGTGTTCTGGGCTATGAGCGCCTACGTCAAGCGCAGCCTGGGGACCCTGTGGGCACGCCGGGCGGCGCTCGTGCTGGCGCTCTTCTTCGGATCGTTCACCATCCTCTACGGGTCGGTCCAGACGATCGGCGATCTGTTCCCCGGCTTTCTCGCCTGGGGCTACCCGTTCGCGCTGCTCGGGCTCGCGGCGATGGTCGCCGGGCTGGTCGCCTATGAGCGCGCACGCTCGGAGCGCTGGCTTCCCTGGCTTCCGGGTGTGCTCGGTGCGGTAGCCGGGATGCTCCACCCATGGCACGGCGCGCTGCTGATCGCGATCGTGCTCGGCGCTGAGGTGGTCCTCCCGCGGCGGCGGAGAGTCACCCTCTCCGACCTCGCGCTGCCGCTGGTGACCGCTGCGCTCGCGGCGTTGCCGCTTGCCTACTACGTCCTGCTCGGCCGGATCGATCCCGACTGGGGCCTCGCACGAGCCGCCAGCAAGCATTCCTTTCCGCTCGGCGCGGTGGTGCTCGAACTCGCGCCGTTGCTGCTCCCGGCCCTGCTCGCCTACCGGTGGCGTCCTCGGCGGTTCCTGGCCGCCGCGAGCCTGGTGTGGCCGCTGGCGTCGTTTGCCGTGTTCGGACTCTCGACCACCGGCTTTGCCGCCACGCCGCTGCACGCGTTTCAGGGGATCACGCTTCCGCTGTCGGT
>DAIQND010000156.1:0-2568 GCA_036788555.1 Solirubrobacteraceae bacterium
GAGCCCGGGGATCGCCGACCCCGCTGAGCGCGCCGCGCGGCGGGAGGCCGACGAGCGGCTGGCCGCCGAGATCGAGCGCTCCGACATCGCGAGCTTCGCGGCACGCTGGGCCCGCACGCCCGTGCTGGCCGGGGTCCCGGAGGACCTCGCCCGTGAGGTCGACGTAGTCGGTCTCCGCCGCGACGCACGCCCCCACGAGGCCCAGCCCGCGGTGGCGATACGGCCCCGCTGTCGTGATCACGACGCGCGCGGCGCCTGCCAGCGCTGTCAGCGAGCTGTCATCGGTCGAGTCCGCCTGCAGCAGCGCCCACGCCGCCGCGCCCGGGCCGAGAGCGTCACGAACCCGTTCGAGCGCCGCCAGATTCCGTCCCGCAAGGCCCACCCGCACGCCGCCGGGCGCTGACCGCGCGAGGTACCCGGCGGTGAGCTTGCCGACGAACCCGGTGGCGCCGAGGAGCGCGATGTCGAGGCTGCGGCTGTCCCGCCGCGCGGTCATGTCGGTCAGCTCGCCGCGGCGACCTGGCCTGGAGGCTCGTCCCTGACGAGCTTCGGCCGCGACACCGCCCTGCGCTCGCCGAGGATGTAGCGGCTGATGACCAGGCGCTGGATCTCGGCCGTGCCCTCCCAGATCTGGTAGATCTTGGCGTCGCGCATGAAGCGCTCGACCGGGTACTCCTTGACGTAGCCGTAGCCGCCGAGCACCTGCACGGCGTCGGTGGTCACGCGCATCGCCATGTCGCCGGCGAAGAGCTTCGCCATCGACCCCTCGCCCCGGGCGTAGGGGATGCCGTTGTTGGCCATCCATCCCGCACGCCACGTGAGCAGCCGCGCGGCGTCGATCTCGGTGGCCATGTCGGCGAGCTTGAACGCGATCGCCTCGTGCTTGGCAATGGGCTTGCCGAACTGCACGCGCTCCAGCGAGTAGTCGCGCGCGAACTCGAATGCGGCGCGCGCGATGCCGATGGCGCCGGCGGCGACCAGCGGCCGCGTGGCCTCGAGCATGAGCATCGCGCCGACCGCGCCCGGGCCGGTGGCGTTGCCCTCCTTGTCGAAGCCGAGCCGCGCGTCCTCGGGGACGAAGCAGTCCTCGAAGATCACCTGCGCGGTGTGCGATGCGCGCACGCCGAGCTTGCGCTCCTTGCGCCCCTGGCGCATACCGGGGTTGCTCTTCTCGATTACGAACCCGGCGATGCCGGCCGGCCCCAGTGACTTGTCCGTGGTCACGAACGCCACCTGGATGTCGGCGATGCCGCCGTTGGTGCAGAACTGCTTGGTGCCGTTGAGGATGTAGCCACCGTCGACCTTGGTCGCGGTGGTCTCCAGGGCGAGCGCATCAGACCCGGAGTTCGGCTCGGTCAGGCCCATGGCCGCGAGCTTCAGCTCCGTGGGGTCGGTGAGCATCCCGATGTACTTCTGTTTCTGCTCCTCGGTGCCCATCGCGATGATGCCGGCGCCGGCGAGACCGCTGGCCATGATCGACACGGCGATGCCGGCATCACCCCAGGACAGCTCCTCCTCGAGGATCACCGAGGTCAGCAGGTCGACGCCGCCGCCGCCGTACTCCTCGGGGAACGTCGCCGCAGGGCCCAGCCCGATGGCGTGCGCCTTGCGCATGACGTCCCAGGGCGTCTCCTCGTTGTCGTCGTAATACGCGGCGACGGGACGCATCTCCTTCTCGGCGAAGTCGTGCGCGAGCTCGCGGATCTCCTCCTGCTCGCGCGTGAGACTGAAATCGAGGCCCATGACTCGTTACCCCTAGCGTGCGAGCCGCACCACAGCGCGGCCGTTGGTCAACACCCGCTCACCGCGGTCGGAGGTCGCTTCCACCTCGAGGGTGGCAAGGCCCTCCGCCTCGTCGACGGCGGTCACAGTTCCTGTGCACGTGATCGTGTCCCCCGCCACCAGTGGCTTGCTGAAGCGCACCTGCAGCGACCGCAGGCGGTCAGCGCCGCCGGCCCAGACGGCCAGCGCCTCAGCCAGGATCCCCATCTCCAGCAGACCGTGGGCGATCGCGCCGGGCAGCCCCACCGACAGCGCGAACTCCGCGTCGACGTGAATGGGGTTGTGGTCCCCTGAGGCCTCGGCGTACGCATCGATCTGCGGCTGCGCGACGGTGCGGCGCAGCGGCGCCAGCTGGTCGCCGACCTTCACGCTGGACAGGGCCGGCGAGCTCACGACTGACCTCCGCGGATGATCATCAGCGAGCGCCCGCGGCACACCACGGCGCCGTCGGCGGGCCGCGTCGACTCGACTGCGAGCGTCAGGAAGGTCATGCCGCGCTTGCACTCGACATCGACGATCTCGGCGGTGGAGTCCACGACGTCTCCGGGACGCAACGGCTCGGGCCACTCGAACGACTGCTCCCCGTGGATCAGGCCGGCGAGGTTCACTCCGACCTCCGGGTCGGTGAACAGGAGTGCGAGCGTGGGGAACAGGCAGTACACCGCGGCGTACGTCGGGGGCACCGCGCCGCCGAGCGCCCGCTCGTCCGAGCCCGCGATGGCCCCGGCGAAGGCGTCCGCACGCTCGGCGTCGATCACCTGCCCGCCGGCGTCATAGCGGCGGCCG
>DAIQND010000156.1:2578-2797 GCA_036788555.1 Solirubrobacteraceae bacterium
ATATGGCTGCGGTCGGGCATCTCAGCGCTCCTTCCTGCTTGTCCCGCCATCGCAAAACGCGTCAAGCGGAGCCAAAGTTGACATGGAAATCAACATTCCATGGGCCACTATATGCCCGCGTCCCGGCGCTGTCAAAGCGTCCCGATGCCGGCCTCGATCCTCCCCACGGGGGTCCCCGCCCAATTCCGCAGGACGGGCTCGGCATGGGCCTCAAGCGGC
>DAIQND010000156.1:2807-3825 GCA_036788555.1 Solirubrobacteraceae bacterium
TGCCAAGTACCGTGCGCTGCTCGGCGTGGGGCGCAAGCGGCTCGGGCAGGAGGTCGGGCAGCGCACCGAGCCGGCGCAGAATCGCGATCGCGATGGGCGGGATGGCCTCGGCGGCGCCGCTCTCCAGCTTCACCGCAACGGCCGTCCCGGTGCCACGAACCACGGCCACCCAGAGCGCCGCGCCCCCGATCTTGGCGGTGAGCGTCGCACCGCAGCAGGCGAGAAGTGCCGTGTCGAACCGGCCGGTACCGGCGACGAGCAAGGGGTGTGCCGCCATCGCGTCCTGGCAGCGCCGGAAGCGAGCCTCCTCATTCTGGGCGCGGGCGAACGCGCGCGCGAGGGCCGAGATCGGCACCCCGAAGGTCGGCAGGCCACAGCCGTCGATGCCCCAGGGAGCGGCGCCGAGGTCGATCCCCAGGTGGCGGCCGAGTGCTGCGGTGACCGCCTGCTGCATCGGGTGCTCGCGGGCGATGTAACCGGCGCGCGGCCATCTCTGGACCACGCACGTTGCCAGCATCGCCGCGTGCTTGCCCGAGCAGTTGTTGTGCACCGGCAGCGGGAGACCGCCGGAGGCGAGCAGACGTCGGGCCGTGGCCTCATCCGCCGGCGGCTGCGGCCCGCATTCAAGCTCCGCCTCGCCGACGCCGGCGCGCGCCATAAGCCCGCGGGCCACCGCGACGTGCTCGTCTTCACCATTGTGCGACGCGCACGCCAGCGCCAGCTCAGAGTCGGTGGCGCCGAGAGCGTCCATCGCCGTCGCGACGAAGGGCAGCGCCTGGAGCGGCTTGGCGCAGCTCCGCAGCGGCGCCATGACATCTGGACTCCCGAGCGCGGACACGGTGGTGCCGGCAGCATCGACCACCGCGACATGTCCTCGGTAGACGGCTTCGACGACGTTGCCACGCCACGCGGTGGCGAGCGCGACTGGAGGGGTCGACGAGGGCGTGGTGCCGGCGCCGGCGATCGCCGCCATGGCTGACCAGTCTGGCAGGCGCTCCGCCCGGCGCCGGGCTTGAAT
>DAIQND010000156.1:3835-6048 GCA_036788555.1 Solirubrobacteraceae bacterium
GGTCGCGCGGTTAGGGGGGCGGGACGCCCGCGGCCGGCGGGTGAAACCGCACCCGGCAGCGGTCGCATCGGAACACGAGCCGAAGCCCCAGCCTGCCGATCACGGCGACCGTTCGGCTCTCGCAGTTGGGACACACAGCGTTCGCATCCACGAACTCGGCTGGGACCCCCTTCAGGGGGAGCTCGACGGGCTTGTACTTCCTCATACGGATGGATCGTATGGCGCAGACATAGTGATAGTCAAGCTATCAACTTAGGCATCGCCGACCTGGCTGCGGAGACTGTGACGGCCGGTCCACCATTTCTGCTACCTTGCCGCGAGCCTTGGTGCCGGCCGGGGTGAATGCTGGCTTGTGGGCCGCGGTCGGTGCCTCAAGGAGGGGCAGTAATCGGCGGTCTCGGTCGGCGTTATCTACGCCATCTGTGGGTGTTGGGGTTGGCGGCCGTTTTGGCCTTTCTCGTCACGCAACCCAAAGCCACTGCAGGCGTGTCTCCGCTCAGCCTGAATCACCTCGCCGCCGTCCAGATCGACGCGGTGATCCAGAAGCCGACCACCACACCGCTCATGGCCACCCGACCGGCACAGACCGTGGTCGTGCGCGCGGGCCAGAGCCTGGCGGCGCTCGCCGCCCAGTACGGCAGCAATGTAGCCGCAATCCGCTGGGCCAATGGCCTCACTGGTACCGGCGATCCCGCGGCCGGCACCTCGCTGCTGCTGCCGCCTGGGGCCGGGGCGCTCGTGAAGGTGCTACCGGGCGAGACACCCACGGCCTTTGCGCAGCGGCTGAACCTCGACCCGAGTGTGGTGCTCGACTACAACGCCCTCGCGTCGAACGACCCCCTGCCCTACGGGACGTATCTCCAGGTGCCGTTCGGCGGTGCTCCGGCCGGCGCGCTGATCGCCGATCGGTTTGTCGTCGCCAAGCCGGGCGTGCCGATGGTCGCGGCGGATCGCGGGTCGAACACCTTCCCCTACGGGCAGTGCACCTACTACGTCGCCAGCCGGCGTGACGTCACCTGGGGCGGCAACGCCTGGGCGTGGTACCGGAATGCGGCCGGCATCCGTCCCGAGGGCCATGTCCCGGTCGAGGGTTCCATCGTCGTCTTCGGCATCGGGTGGCTCGGGCACGTCGCCTACGTCGAGCACGTGAACCCCGACGGCAGCTTCCTCGTGTCTGAGATGAACTACTACGCCAACGGCGGCGGTTGGGGGCTCGTCGACCGCCGGACGATTTCTGCCAACGACGGCACAATCCTCGGCTTCATCTACTGATCGAGGGCATGACGCGGCGGCGGCGGCAGCGCTTGCCGGACGCCGATAGAATCGTATGCTCGAGATGCAGGACGAACCGAAGAGCCTCGCAGCGCTGTGGAGGCGCTTGTCGCGCTGGGTGGACTCTGGCCTGAAGCGGGAGCTGCGCCACCGGCGCCGGGCGCAACGGCTCGAGGCGCACAGCCTGGATGCGTGGCGTGCCGTTGTCCGCGCGTCATACGTCGCGGTGCTCGAACGCGAACCCGATGAGGAGGGACTGCAGTTTCACTCGGACCGCTTGCAACAGGGGCTTCCCCTCGAGGCGTTGCTCGCCGAGCTGGCGATGGCGCGTGACTCGGAGAAAACCGGGACGCTCGCCGGGCTCGCGGCCTACGCGGACGCCATGCGCGACCAGGTTCACGTGCTGGAGCAGCGCATCGCCGCATATGAACAGCGCACCAGAGAAGACGCACGGGCGCAGCAGCGGACGCTGCTCGCGCTGACCCGACGCCTGGCAGCGCTCGAGGACCGTCTCAACGGCAGCGAGGAAGCGCAGGCATCACCAGCAGCATCGGCAGCCCCGCACTGATCTCGCACCCGCTGCGCATCGCGTACACCACACCCGCGGATTTCAACCAGATCCGCGGGGGCGGCGAGCGGTATGTGCTGAATATGGCGAAGGCTGTGGCGTTCGCCGGTGGTGACGATGTCTGCGTCGAGATCATCACCCCAGCCCGCGATCCGGCGCTGAGGCCGCTGGCACCGGGTGTCACATTGCGCGGCGTGCTCGTTGGTCCTCCCGGCGCACCGTACGGGGAGGGAGTCTCCTGGGACTTCATCGAGGCGCTCGTCGGTGCCGACCTCATCCACATCCACCAGGCGTTCACGCGTATGGGAGAGGCCGCCGCGCTGACGGGGCGCGTGCTCGGCAGGCCGGTGTGCATCACGGATCATGGCGACAC
>DAIQND010000157.1:0-5953 GCA_036788555.1 Solirubrobacteraceae bacterium
CGTCGGTGTGCTCCCCCAGCGCTGGCCCGGGCGCGCGGGTCGGATCGGCCGGCGTGCGCTCCAGCTTGAACGGTGCGCCGAGCAGCCGCACCGGCCGCTTCACCCCGGGCTGGTCGAGCTCGACCACCATCTCCCGCGCCGCCACGAGCTCGGATGAGAGAGCCTCGTCCAGCTCGAGCACCGGCTCGAGACAGCAGTCGTGCTCAGAGGCGAAGGCCTGCCAGTCGTCTCGCGTGCGGGTGGCGAACACCTGGCACATCGCCGCGTGCGCGGCCGACCCCGGCGGGTCAAACGCGTGCTCGAGCAGGTCCTCACGACCCACCCCGCGACAGAACTCGGCCCAGAACTTCGGCTCGAGCGCGCCCAGCGTCACGTACCCGTCGGCGCAGCGGTAGGGGCGGTAGCAGATGATCCCTCCGGTCAGGTGTCCGCGCCCGCGCACCGGCAGCGGGCCGCCCGCCAGCCGGTCGGCCGCCACCATCGCCAGCCAGGACAGCGCTCCGTCGAACATCGAGCAGTCGACGAGCTGGCCCTGACCTGAGCGGTCTCGCTCGCGCAGCGCGATCAGCACTCCGACCGCCGCCATCAGCGCGCCGCCGCCGAGGTCGGCGATCTGGCCGCCGGGCTGAACCGGCGGTCCGTCGGGCTCGCCCGTCAGCCCGAGCAGCCCGTTCAGCCCCAGGTAGTTCAGATCGTGGCCGGGACGGTCGCGCAGCGGCCCGTCCTGACCGTAGCCGGTGATCGCGCAGTAGACGAGCCGCGGGTTCTCTTCGCGCAGCCGTTCGTAGCCGACACCCAGGCGGTCGAGGACCCCGGGCCGGAAGGACTCGAGCAGCACGTCGGCGCTGCGTGCCAGGCGCAGCAGCACCTCCCTGCCGCGCTCGTGCTTGAGGTCGATCCGGATCGAGCGCTTGCCCCGGTTCAGCGCCAGGAACAACGCGCTGCGAGCACTCGCGTCGGCTCCCTCGTAGTACGGCGGCGACCAGCGGATGTAGTCGCCCATCCCGGTGTCCTCGACCTTGATCACCTCCGCGCCGAAGTCCGCCAGCAGCAGCGAGCAGTAGCCCCCGGGCAAGAGCCGCGTCAGGTCGAGGACGCGCAGCCCCTCAAGCGGCAGGCTCACGCGTCCTCACTCCGAGGAGCGCCCGCGCCTGCGAAACCGTGGCCGGGCGCCGTCCCACCTCCTCGGTCATTTTTCGCGCCTGCGCGATCAGCTCGCCGTTGGAGCGTGCCATCTCGCCGCCCGGCAGGTAGAAGTTGTCCTCCAGCCCCACGCGCACAGATCCTCCCAGCGTCAGCGCCGCCGCCACCAGCATCCACTGCTCCCGGCCGATCCCGATCACGCCCCAGTGGTGACGGCCTCCGGGAAGGTTGTCCGCCATCGCGGCCAGGTTGCGCGCGCTGGCCGGCACACCGCCCACCACCCCCATCACGAAGTCGGCGTGCAGCGGCGGATCGAGCAGCCCCATGTCGAGCAGTGGCGCCAGCGATCCCACGTGGCCGAGGTCGAAGCACTCATGCTCGGGCTTGATCCCGAGCCGGCGCATCGCCTCGAGCAGCTCGATGATCTCCTCGAACGGATTGGCGAACACGAACTTGAACACGAACTCCTTGCGCCGCGAGGAGTACTTGGCGTAGTTCATCGAGCCCATGTTGAGCGCCGCCACCTCGGGCCGGCCGGCCTCCAGGTAGGCGATCCGCTTCGCCACCGGCACCCCCACCGTCCCGGTCGAGAAGTTGATGATCGCCTCCGCGCCGACCTCGCCGACGATCGCCTCGCGGATGGCCACGAAGTCCTCGACCTCGTAGCTCGGAGCGCCGCCGGGGGCGCGCGCGTGGATGTGGATGTGAACCCCGCCCTCGTCGACGATCCGCCGCGCCTCGGCCGCGTACTCCTCGGGGGTGTAGGGGATCGCCGGGCACTGGTCGCGGTTGGCGATCGCGCCGCTGATCGCGCAGGTGATGACGACGGGATCTTCGACGGTCATACCGGCACCACCCCGTTTCGCTTCCACGGCCGCTGCACCCGCTTGCGCGATGCCACTTCCAGCGCCCGGCAGATCGTCGCCCGCGTCTCCCGCGGGTCGATCACGTCATCGACCATGTCGTTGCCCGCCGCCACGTAGACGTCGATTACCTTGCGAAAGTTCTCGATCAGCTCGGCCCGCTTGGCCGCCGGGTCCTCCGCCTCCTGCACCTGCCTGCGGAAGATGATCTCGACCGCCCCCTCGGCGCCCATCACGCTGATCTCGGCCGAGGGCCAGGCGACGATCAGGTCGGGCTCGTACGCCCGGCCGCACATCACGTAGTAACCCGCCCCATAGGCCTTGCGCAGCACGACCGTGACCTTGGGCACGGTGGCGTTGGCGGTCGCGTAGAGGAACTTGGCGCCGTGGCGGATGATCCCCGCCGCCTCGACCTTGGTGCCGACCATGAACCCGGGGACGTCCATCAGGTAGACGAGCGGGATCCCGAACGCGTTGCACAGGTTGATGAACCGGGCCGCCTTGTCTGAGGAGTCGTTGTCGAGGATCCCTCCCAGCTGCCGGGGCTGGTTGGCCACGATCCCGGCCGGGCGCCCGCCGAACCGCGCGAGGCAGGTGATGATCGTCTTGGCGAATTGGGGCTTGAGATCGAAGTAGCGCCCGTCGTCGACGATCCGCCGGATCACCTCGTACATGTCGTAGGGCTGGCGGTTGGAGTCAGGCAGTACGTCGAGCAGCGCCTCATCACCGCGGTCGACCGGATCCTGGCTCGCCGCCACCGGCGGTGCGTCCTCGCAGCTTGACGGGAAGTAGCTCAGGTAGTCCTTGATCGCGGCGATGCATTCGCGGTCGTCGGCCACCTCCAGGTCGCCGACGCCGGACTTACGCGTGTGTACGCGCGAGCCGCCGAGCTCCTCCTGGGTCACGTCCTCGCCGATCGCGGCCCGCACGAGATGAGGCCCCGCCAGCGCCATCGAACCGCGGCCCTTGACCATCGGCACGAAGTCGGCCAGTCCGGGGATGTAGGCGGTGCCGGCCGCGCACGGGCCCATCAGCGCCGCCACCTGGGGCACGACGCCGCTCATCACCACCTCCTCGCGAAACAGCGCCCCGCTTCCCGCAAACAGCGACCCCACCGCCTCCTGGATCCGGGCCCCGGCGGAATCGAGCAGCCAGATCATCGGGATCCGCTTGGTCAGCGCCAGTTCGCGCAGGCGTGAGACCTTCAGCTCGCCGGTCATCCCCATCGACCCGGCCATCACCGTGAAGTCGTAAGCGGCCACCGCCACCAGCCGGCCGTTCACCTTGCCGTAACCGGTGATCACGCCGTCGGCGGGCGCTTCGCGCCCCTCCATCGCGCGCTGGGAGAAATGCGGGCGGCCGTGGATCCCTAGTTCGACGAACGTCCCCCCGTCGATCAGCAGGTCAAGCCGCTCCCGGGCGGTCAGCTTGTCCTGGGCGTGCTGCGCCGCGATCTTCTCGGCTCCGCCCCCCCGCTTGATCTGCTCGCGCCGGGCACGCAGATCCTCCGCGAGCGGTCGCAGCAGGCTGGCCGAGGGGGCGTCAGTGGCCATCGTCGAGCGCCGGTGCCGGCTCGGGATTCGGGGCCGCCGGGCGGGGGTAGTTGGAAACCAGCCTGGGCCGATCCGCCTCCAGCTTGGTCCAGCCACGCCGGATAAGAAGCGCAAGGGCTGGGGGTCGGAGTCGCGGCCGCGGCAGCCTGCAGACACTGCTCGCGGTCCCGGCTCCAGTTCCGCGCACTAGCGTCCGCTCCACCGCGGGTCACGCTTCTCGAAGAAGGCTCGGACGCCCTCCTGAACGTCCTCGGTCGAGAACGCGATGCTCAGCTGCGCGCGCAGGAAGTCGAGCGCCTCGAGGAACGGCATGTCCTGCTGGCGGAACATCGCATCCTTGCCCAGCCGCATCATCACCGGCGACTTGGCCGCGAGCTTCTCCGCCCACTCCCGGACCGCCGTCGTGAACTCCTCGGCGGCCACAACCCGGTTGACGAGCCCGATTTGCTGCGCCTCCTCGGCCGAGATCTGCTCCCCCAGCAGCAGCAGCTCGTTGGTCTTCTTGCGCGGGACGTTGCGGTAGATCAGGGCCATGATCATGAACGGAAACAGCCCGACGTTGATCTCCGGCGTGCCGAAGCGGGCACCCTCGCGCGCGATCACCAGATCGCACGCCAGCGCGATCCCCAGCGCGCCCGCCAGCACGTGCCCGTTGGCGGCGCAGATCGACGGCTTGCCCAGCTCCCCCAACAGGCGGAACAGCCGGGGAAAGCGCTCGGTGGCAAAGTGCTTGTGCACGAGCGGGACCTCGGCCGCGAATCCCGCCAGATTGGCTCCGGCCGAGAACACGCGGTCGTGGGTCGAGGTCAGCACCACGCACCGAACCGCCTCGTCGTCCCGCGCGGACTGGAGCGCATCGATCAGCTCCCCCAGCAGCTCGTCGGAGAGCGCGTTGCGCGTGTCCGGCTGGTCGAGCGCGATCGTCGCCACGCCGCGGTCAGAGACCTCGTAGCGCAGGGTCCGGTAGGCCATGGGGAAAAGACGCTATCTATTCATCCGCCGCGCCACCGCGCAGCAGCATCGCCAGGTTGACCGCGTCCGCCATTGCCTGGTAGCCCGCGTCGTTGAGATGCAGATGGTCGCCGTCGTCGTAGCGCGGGTCCAGGCGCTGGCGATCTGCCGGGTCGGCGACCGCCGCGGCGAAATCGATCACGCCATCGAAGCCGTGACCGCCACGGATCCAGGCGTTGAGCTGCTCACGCTCCGCCTCGCCGCCCGCAGACCAATGCTGTGAGCCCTCAAACGGGGTGAGCGTGGCGCCGAAGATCTTCAGCCCGGCGGCGTGCGCACGCCTGATCAGCTCCTGATAGCCGGCGATGATCTGCTGGGCGGACACGCTGACGTCGGGCGCGGTGAGCGGGCTGGTCGAGCGGGCGAAGCCTATGTCGTTGATGCCCTCGAGCACGATCACCTCCCTCACGCCCGGCTGGCGCAGGACATCGCGCGTAAAGCGAGCCAGCGCGCTCGGCCCGCAGCAGGGAGATGGATTCAGCACCCGGTTGCCCTCGATCCCGGCATCGACGACGCTCAGGGCGTCGCCGGCGCGCGCCGCCAAGCGCCTGGCGAGGTCATTCGGCCAGCGCGCGTTGGCGCCGGTGAGCGATCCGTTCCCGTTGGTGATCGAATCCCCGAGCGCGACCACGGCGCCGCGGGCCGAGCTCCAGACGTCGAGACCGCTCAGGAAGTACCACGACTCGAGACGGCCCCTGAAACCAACCGCGCGGGTGGCGAAGGCGTGGTCTCCGGCCGTCAGGTAATTGATCTGGTGCGCGTCGTAATGCTCGGTGGGGGCTCCGGTCGCGCGGGGCAGGAACACTGTGACCGCAACCCGCTCGAACGGCGCAAGCGTCAGGTGAACGGGGTCGCTCAGCGCCTGCGCGCCCGGCGGGATCACCGTCGAGGAGCGTCCGTTGAACGTCAGCTCGCGGATCGTCCCGGACGCGATGCGGGACCCACCTTCAGCCACCGCGATCGACGCGCGGCCGACCGCCAGCGGCTCGCTCCCGAAGCTGTTGTCAAGCCGGACTCGCGCAGCCGTGCCGCCGGCGCTCGTGTAGATGATCTGGCGGATCGTCTGGTCGGCGAAGCCGCCCGCGAACGGGCTTCCCGGCGCCGCCGGCTGCGGGCTGGCGGCCCAGCTGGCGACCCAGCGCCGGGCTCGCGCGCGCACCATCAGCGCCCGAGCGTCTCGGCGCTTAGCGGGACCGCTCGAGGCAAATGCCCCGGTCAGGCCGGCGGTCAGGCCGAGCAGCCCGACGATGACCACCGGCCACAGGTGACGGCGCCTCAAGCCCGACGGGTATGCGCCGAGTGGGCGCGTCCTGAGTTTGCCCTCGGTGCCAGGATCGGCACCACCGTGTCGGCCAGCACCGGGGCGATGAAGTCCGACCACTG
>DAIQND010000158.1:0-5916 GCA_036788555.1 Solirubrobacteraceae bacterium
GAGCGGTCCGGGGCGGTTCTTCGAGCCGACTGTGCTGGTCGACGTGGACCACTCCATGACCTGCATGCGCGAGGAGACCTTCGGACCGACGCTGCCGATCATGAAGATCTCCGACGTCGAGGAGGGTGTGCGGCTGGCCAACGACTCCGAGTACGGGCTGCAGGCCAGCGTCTGGACCCGGGACGTCGCCAAGGGCGAGGCGCTCGCGCGCCGGATCGAGGCCGGCGTGGTGTGCGTCAACGACGCGCAGGTCAACTACACGGCGCTCAACCTGCCGATGGGCGGCTGGAAGGCGTCCGGCCTCGGCACACGCCACGGCGCGGCGGGGATCCGCAAGTACACCAAGGTCCAGTCCCTGCTCATCACCCGGTTTGCCCCCAAACGCGACCTCCACATGTTTCCCTACACAAAGCTGCGCACGCGGGCGCTGCAGGGGCTCGTCAAGTTCCTCTACGGGCGCGGCGGGCGCGAGTGAGTCAGCTCAGGGCCACGCCCAGCAGCCGCTCGAGCTCGTCGATCGTCGCCGGCGCGGCGGTGTGGTGGACGGTCGCCATGCCCAGCTCGGCGGCGGGCGTGAGGTTGAACGGGAGGTCGTCCACGAACACGCACTGCTCCGGCGCTAGCCCCAGCCGCTCGGCGCCGAGCGCATAGATCTCCGGTGCCGGCTTGCGGATCCCCTCCTCGCCGGAGATGACGACGCCGTCAAACAGCCTGTGAAGCAGCTCCCGGTCGTAGCGCCGCGTGCCCCAGGAGTTGGAGATGAGCCCTGTCCGCACCCCCGCGGCACGGGCGCGCTCGACCGCGGCCAGCATCTCCTCATCCGGTCTGGCCCCGGCGAAGATCCGCTCGATCAGCGCGGGCGCCTGCACCCCCAGGATCGCGGCAAACCGCGGCTCGAACTCCTCCTCGGGCAGGGCGCCGGTCTCCAGCCCGACCAGCAGCTCGCGCGCCTCGGGGTCGGAGCGAAAGCGCTGGCGCAGCGTGTCGGGCTCGAGCCCCTCCACCTCGCAGAAGGCGCGGAAGGTGTCAAACACGTTGCCGGTCATCACCCCGCCCCAGTCGACCAGCAGGCCGCGGTAGCGGCCGTTCTCAGAGGCCATGCCGGGAGACCTCGAGCGCGCGCTGGGCGATCTCGATCACGCCGTCGCCGAAGGTCTTCAGGTACGGATCGTCGGTCGAGCCCGCCAGTGCGCGCTTGTAGTTGCCCTCCATGAACACGACGGCCTTCCACAGGGCGAGCGTCACGTACCAGTCCAGTGCCTGCATCGAGCGGCCCGAGCGCTGCTCGTAGCGCGCGACGAGCTGCTCGCGCGTGGGAAAGCCCTCCAGCCGGGTGACGTTGTGGAGGTTGAACTTGGCCGGCGGGTCATCGGCCTGGGTCCAGTGCATGACCATGTAGCCGACATCGGCCAGCGGGTCACCGATCGTCGCCATCTCCCAATCGAAGATGGCGAGCAGCCTGGCCGGAGCTTCGCGGGCGAACATCGTGTTGCCGAGCCGGTAGTCGCCGTGGACGATCGTTGGCGGCGAGCCAGCGGCCGACCTCCTCCACCACGGGCAGCTCCCGCGTCCGGTTGTGCTCCCACAGGCCGCCGAAGCGCCGCAGCTGTCGCTCGAGGTAGCCGGTCGGCTTGCCAAAGCCCTCGAGCCCGGCCGCCGCCCAGTCGACGGCGTGCAGCTCGACCAGCGCATCGATCAGCTGGTCGGCGATCCGCTCGCGCTGGGCGGGGGTGTCCAGGGCCGGCGGAAGCGCGCTGGTGATGACCTCGCCCGCCACCTGCTCCATCACGTAGAACGGGGCCCCGATCACCTCGGGATCATCGCCCACCGCCAGCACCCGGGGAACGCGCACGGGCGTCGGCTCGAGCGCGCGGAGCAGCCGCGCCTCACGCAGCACGTCGTGGGCGCTCGGCGGCAGCGGACCGCGCGGCGGGCGGCGCACGACGACCCCGGTGGAGAGCACGAAGGTGACGTTGGAGTGGCCCTCGCCGATGGGCGTCGCGCGGAGGTCGGGCGGGGCCTCGAGTCCGCGCTCGGCGAGAAAGGCACGCAGCGGCTCGAGCACCAGCAGCGGCTCACGGGCGTTGCCGGCCGCCTCCTCGTGGCTGCGGACGACGTCGTCGGGAGCCAGGCTGACGCTCATCACCTCGGTGCAGGCTACCGTCGGCGGGCTAAGCTCGATCCAGCGCCATGCCCGAGCTACCCGAGGTCGAGATCACCGCGAGGCTGCTCGATGCTGCGCTCAATGGAGCCGAGGTCGAATCCGCCCTGGCTCCGGGGGTCAACGCGCTGAAGACGTTTGATCCGCCGCTGTCGGCGCTCGAGGGCCAGCGGTTTCTGTGGGTGCGCCGGCGAGGCAAGCTGTTCGTGCTCGAGCTCGACGGGGGGCTGGCGCTGGTCGTCCATCTGATGTCGGCCGGACGGCTACAGCTGTTCGACACCCGGGCCTCGCTGCGAGACCGGACCTCACGGCTCCTCGTGCGCCTGACCGACGGCCGCGAGCTGCGGCTGCGGGAGTTCGGCACCCGTCAGCGCGCGTGGGTCAAGCTGCTGCGCACCGCCGCGCTCGACGACGACGACACCCTGCTGGCCCTCGGGCCCGACGCGTGGCCCCACCCGCCCCCGCTGGCGGAGCTGCTCGACCAGCCGCGGCCGCTGTACGCGCTGCTGCGCGATCAGGACGTGATCGCCGGGATCGGGCGCTCCTGGGTCGATGAGATCCTGCACAGCGCGATGCTCTCGCCGTTCAAACGGGGATCGGACCTGGAGGGGGACGAGGCCGAGCGGCTGCGCGAGGCGATCATCGTCCGCCTCGGCGAGGCGATCGCCCACTACGAGCAGGCGCTGACGCTGCCCCTGCCCGACAAGCTGCCGATGCCGCTCACCGTCCACCGCCACAACGGCGAACCCTGCCCCCGCTGCGGAGATCAGCTCGAGGCGGTGTTCTACGAGGACTACGTGATGTGCTACTGCCCCGCCTGCCAGACCGAGGGCAAGGTCCTCAAGGACCGGCGGCTGTCCCGGCTGCTGAAGTAGGATGCCGGCCGTGCTCAGCCCCGGCGACCAAGCCCCCGACTTCGAGCTGCCAGATCAGCAGGGAAACCAGGTCAAGCTCGCGGACCTCCGCGGCAAGACCGTGGTCCTCTACTTCTATCCCAAGGCGGACACGCCGGGCTGCACCACCCAGGCATGCGGCGTCCGCGACCACCGGGCCGACTACCAGCAGGCCGATGCGGTGGTGCTCGGCGTCTCCCCGGACCCGGTGAAGGACGTGGCCAAGTTCGACGAGAAGTACAGCCTCGGGTTCCCGCTGCTCGCCGACGAGGAGCATGCCGTCGCCGAGGCGTACGGCGTGTGGGTGGAGAAGTCGATGTACGGGCGCAAGTTCATGGGCAACGAGCGCACGACGTTCGTGATCGCGCCCGACGGAACCATCCGCGAGGTGTTTCGCGCGGTCAAGCCAGCCGAGCACGACGAGCTGGTGCTCGGGGCGATCGGCAGCGGCTAGCGCTACTGAAGACCCTCGCGCGCCTCGCGCACGAGCGTCACAGCCTCGGGGAAGACCAGCGCCATGACCGTCCGGAGCTGCTCTGACTGCTGCTCGGTCGTCCCCTGGATGTTGATTCGGTTCATCGCGGCGACCGTGAGGTCGACCGCGAGCTTGATGGCGTTGTCCGCCCAGGCGAGCCTCTGAGCGCCCTGCATCTGCTCGGCAAACTCGCCGAGCCTGCGATGTAGGTCGTCCGGGTCACCAAACAGACCGCCGAAACCACTTCCTTCCATACGAGAAATGGTAGCCCCCCGCTGCGCTCTACCATTTAGCGCCGGATGACGACAGTCGACCGCGTTTCCTACGAGCTGCGTTTGCGCCCGCGCTTTGCGGTGATCGCCGGTCTCGCGGGGGTTCTGCTGTTTGCGGGCGCCATCATCCAGACCCTCGGCCCGCAGGCCAAGGTCGGCGAGGTGACGGTGCAGCTGCTGGTCACCGACCGCCGCATCGGCCTGGAGATCCTCGGGGCCGTGATCAACGGCCTGGGCGTGCTCGGGTTGATGGCGACGCTGGCCTTCCTGTTCACGGCGGTGAAGGCGCGGCGCCCGGAGATCTCGCGGGCGGTCTGGATCGCCGCGTTGATCGGCGGCGTGGTGGCCGCGGCCGGTGGCATCGGCTACGGGCTGATCATCACCCAGAAGGCGCACCAGTTCGCGACCCATGGCCTGCAGACCTATCCGCAGGCCGACACGCTGCTGCGCAGCGGGCCGGTGGCGATCCTTCAATACGCCGGCCTGGTGGGCGCGCTGCTGCTGGCGATTGCCTTCGTACTGGTGGCGCTGAACGCGATGCGGGTCGGCCTGCTGCCGAAATTCGTCGGCTACATCGGGATCATCGCCGCGGCGGCCTCGCTGCTGCTGGTGGGAAGCGCGCCGGCGCTGCTGGTGGAGGTCTTCTGGCTGCTGGCGATCGCCTACCTGCTGTCGGGGCGCTGGCCGAACGGCGACCCGCCGGCGTGGAGCACCGGTCAGGCGGTGCCGTGGCCCTCGAGCGCGGAGCTTCGTGACCAGCGCCAGCGCCAACGCGGCGGCGGCGGCCGGGCCGGCCAGGCCGTCAAGCGAGAGGCCCCGCGTCGTGAGCCGGTGGCCGCCGGGTCGGGCGCAACCTCCCCCGGCGCCAAGCGCAAGCGCAAGCGGCGCAAATAGCGCTCCTCTCAGCGGTTGCCGCTCGTCGCGCTGTAGGTACCGCTGATCGTGCGACCAGCGCCATCTGCCGATCCGCCTTGCGCGCCCGGGCGCGGGCCAATCAAATACCCCCGGTCATACACAACCGACTAGGAGGGTCTTTGAAATGGAGGCTGCTCGAGTACCTGGTGCAGGTGGTGTCGGTGCAGGTGGGGCCGGCGTGGGAGCCCGTGAGGCCGACGTAGCGCCGGCGCCGGATCCGACCGGTGGTCGTGGCGCGATGCTGGGCTGGAGCCCCGCCGATCCGGGCCCGCTGGGACTGGCCGGATTCGCCGGGACGACGATGATCCTCAGCCTGATCAACGGCAACCTGATCAGCGCCAAGGGCATCGGAGTTGTCCTCGGGCTGGCGATCGCCTACGGCGGCCTGGCCCAGCTGCTCGCCGGGATGTGGGAATTCCGCACCGGCAACACGTTCGGCGCGGTGGCGTTCAGCTCCTACGGCGCGTTCTGGATCTCCTTCTTCTTCATCCTCAAGGTGGTGCCGGCGGCGACGGTGACGCCGCACGCGGTGTCGGCCTACCTGTGGATGTGGGGCGGGTTCACCTTCTACATGTTCATCGCCTCGCTGCGGACTACGGCCGCGATCGCGGTCGTGTTCGCGCTGCTTGCAGCCACCTTCTTCCTGCTCGCCATCGGCGACATGGGCAGTGGCCACACGAGCATCACGCACATCGGCGGGTACGTGGGGATCGCCACCGCGGTCGCGGCGTTCTACGCGTCGTTTGCCGCGGTCGTCAACTCGACGTTCGGCCGGATCCTGATGCCGACCTTCCCGCTCCGGGCGCTCTAGAGGCCTGGCGGCTTGCGTATGGGTAGTAGTAACGTAGGCGGCAGGATCACCTCATAGCTGTAGCGACAGGGCGCCGGGGCATCGCTCCGGCGCCCTGGCCGCAGTGTCAAGCTTGGAGCGAAGGAGAGACCTCGATGGCAGACACCGCACAGGACACGACAGAGGAAGTCGAGTACTCCGAGGACAAGATCGCGGTCCACTGGAAGGAGGAGGAGTACGTCGAGCCGCCCGAGCAGTACCGCGAGCAGGCCAACGCCAACGACAAGTCGATCCTCGAGCGCTTCGCCCCCGAGAACTTTCCCGAGTGCTTCGTCGAGTACGCCGAGCTCCTGGACTGGGACAAGAAGTGGGATGAGATCGTCGACACCAGCAACCCGCCGTTCTTCAAG